>CAYGFT010000026.1:0-13882 GCA_964349275.1 uncultured Candidatus Saccharibacteria bacterium | reverse complement strand
GGGTATATCCTTATTGGTGCCAACCTCATCAAAAAATATTCTTCGTTCGCAGATGCCAATATCCCCGGACTTGATCTGTTGCGCGATGTGGATGTAGGTTCTCGCGTACGGGTCACACTCACGGGCCAGGATGGTCAAAAAATTAGCAAAGAGGTGATCGTCAAAGGTATCGTAAAAAGCAAAGTGGACGAGATCTCAACGCGTATGTTTATGTTGGACAAAGAGATTAAGCGCATGATGCTGTCCAATCGGGAGCAATATCAGGAGATTGCGGTCAAGGTGGACTATGCCTATGCGCCGGAGCTTGTGGAAGAGACAAAGACATTTATGGGATCATATATCGCGCGTATTCAGACGACTGATGAGGCGATCCCATCCTTTCTCCGCAATATCGAGACGACGTTCGCTATTCTTGGCAATGCACTTTCTTCTATTGCTTTGATTGTCGCGTCTATCACGGTGTTTATTGTGGTGTTTATCAACGCGGTCACCAAACGCAAATTTATCGGGATCATGAAGGGCATCGGTATCAGTTCGCGCGCCATTCAATTCTCATATATTTTTCAAGCATTTTTCTATGGCATTTCTGGCTCGCTCATCGGGCTCCTGGCGACATTTGGTTTTTTTCGGCCGTATTTTGATGCGCATCCGATTGACTTTCCATTTTCTGATGGCATTCTAGTGGCGACCCCTGAGGGGGCGGCGATCCGTGTGGCGATATTGCTGGTGGTCACTCTGCTTGCCGGATATATTCCTGCTAAACTCATCGTGCGTAAAAATACGTTGGATTCTATTTTAGGCCGACCGTAACTCATATACACGTTGTATGATCAAAGCTGAACAACTAGTCAAAAAATACGGTGCCGGCGAGCTGGAGATTACCGTGCTTAAACATTTGAGTCTGGAAATTGCTTCGGGCGAGTTTGTGGCGATTGTTGGGCCATCAGGTGCGGGTAAATCCACACTGCTCTATCAGCTCTCACTTTTGGATGAGCCAACGGCTGGAGCTATTTATCTGGACAATGTTAAAACATCCAATCTAAATCAATCCGAAAAAATATCTCTGCGCCTCAATAAGCTTGGCTATGTATTTCAGGATTATGCGCTTTTACCCGAGCTTACGGCACTCGAAAATGTCATGCTTCCTATGTTGATGCAGGGTATGAATTACACGGAAGCGGTGCTCGCCGCGGAACGTGCGCTCGCGCGTATCGGTATCGAGGACAAGATCAACAATTTGCCGAGCCAGCTCTCGGGTGGTCAGCAACAGCGGGTAGCCATTGCGCGTGCTATTGCGCATGATCCACAGATTTTGTTTGCAGATGAGCCTACCGCCAATCTTGATTCGCAAAATGGCCGTTTGGTTATGGACGCGTTTGAGGATCTACACAAAGGAGGGCAGACTATCATTATGGTGACACATGAAGATGAATATGCTTCCAAAGCACGCCGGGTAATCACACTCAAAGACGGCGAGATTTTGTCAGATAAACGTCAGTAGCGCGTTCTATATACTATACGCAATAGGGTGCGGAGCCTTACGAAAGAAAGGGCTTCTTTTGTTGTACTAGATACTAGTATCTCTCTATGCCGGAAGAAACTGACGAAGCAATAGCTAAGATTGTACAGAAAGGCGATAGTGAATCGTTTGGTTTGCTTGTGGAGCGCTACGAGCAGAAACTCACGCGCTATGCCCGCAAGTTCCTTTCTCGTGGAGAGGATATCAAAGATATTATCCAGGATGTTTGCGTAAAAGCGTATGTAAATATTCAGAGCTTTGATACAAACAAGCGTTTTTCCCCCTGGATATATCGTATTGCGCACAATGAATTGGTAAATGCGCTCAAGAAAAAACAACGTTCCCCGCTTTTTTTCTTTGATCTTGATGTTATCTTCCCGCACCCGGTCGCTTCGGAAACCGCGGATGGCGAGACACATCGCCAAGAAGAGAAACGTATACTGGATGCATATCTGGGGCGCATTGGTCCCAAGTATCGCGAGCCCTTGATTCTCTATTTTTTTGAAGAAATGGAGTATAAAGAAATTGCCGATATTTTGCAGATTCCCGTATCTACGGTGGGGGTACGTATCGCACGTGGAAAAGCCATGCTCAAAAAACTGCTTACAGAGGAACAGCAATTACATGTATAACGAAACAGACAAAGCATACATACGCGAGCATATCCTTGCCGCCATCAAAGAGGGGCGTATCAAGATGCGGCCCCGATGGCATTTTGCCTTGCAGGCTTCACTTTTGGCCACCGGGGGTATTATCGTCTCGCTTGCACTTTTGTATCTGGTAAGTTTTATTATTTTTGCACTTCGTGAGACTGGTGTGTGGTTTGTGCCGACATTCGGTTCGCGCGGCTGGTATGTATTTCTCTTGTCTCTGCCGTGGCTCTTGGTAGTATTTTCTATTCTGTTTGTGGTGATATTGGAGATATTGGTGCGTCACTATGCATTTAGTTATCGTCAGCCGCTCTTGTATTCGGTGCTTGGTGTTTTGATTGTAGTGGCTATCGGTACTATCATCATTGATCAGGCGAGAGTTCATGATCGGCTATTTCGCAATGCGCGATCGGGACGCTTGCCATTTGCAGGCTCGTTTTATCGAGAGTTTGGTGTAGGACGGTTACAAAACGTGCATCGGGGGCAGGTCGCAGAAATTACCGAGCGTGGGTTTGTCATCAAGGATATCAGAGGTGAATTGCTCATGGTGCTCGTGACGCCAAAGACGGCGTTCCCCATGGGGATGGATTTTGAGGAGGGGGATACGGTGGTCATTTTTGGTGACCAAGATAATCATACCGTACAGGCATTTGGCATTCGTAAGATAGATGAGGAGCTCTATGAAAATATGCCCCATGTCCAGGGCCGTCGATCGTTTCGCTTGCCCGTATTTCCATAATTTTTGGAATATCGTGGCGGCTCCTTTGTACTACTATACGGAAGGGTTGGGCAGGCAATGGACCGAACGAGAGAATATACGTCTCGCCCAACCCTTCATTTCGGTCCAAGGGCACAGGGTGAAATATGTCTGCATCCTGCTTGTAGTAATAGATATTCGGATTGATGACTTGTTGGTGCGTCTTATCTCTCAAAGATCACGGACGGCGTCTCACCGAATTATGATGTACGGTCGAAGCCATGTTTATTGGGTAATACAAACAAAACACTATGAAGCACAAAACACTTGCATATTCTATTCTGCCGGTGTTGAGCCTCGGGCTCCTTACTACCAATGTCGCTTCCGCACACGGATTTTTCGGCGGATTTGCCAATCTCCCTCCGGAAGAAATGGCAAGCCGCCAGCAGTCGGCATTTCAAAATGAGGCAACTATTCTAGGTATTAGCGTTGATGAGGTAAAAGCCGCATGGGCCGAGGGTAAAACAATTAAGCAGATTATGGAAGAAAAGGGTATTGATCAAAAACAGGTCCAAGATCGGATGAAGGCCGCGCATATAGCACAAATGAAGATACAATTGCAGGCATTGGTAGACAAAGGTATTATTTCGCAGGCTCAGGCAGACAAACGTCTCGAGGTCATGCAGAATCGCCAGCAAAATGGCAAAGAGCGTATGGGGAAGAGTATGTTTCGTGGGTTTCGATTTTAAAATGAAAAACGGTCGAGTTTTTACTAGTATCATAGACCTTGCTTTGGAAGGGGAGACCAAGCAGGGTCTTTTTTTACTTGCAGTATATATGGTTTAGCGGTTGAATAGATGTATGGTTTGGGGCAGATACAGATATATTTTGGAAAATAAAGCTCGGGTCTATGGTCTTTTGATAGGCGCGTTTGTTTTGAAATCCATTGGTGGCTCATGGGATGTAGCCTATCATTTTAAATATCTCCGTGAGTTCTATCAAATTCCTCATATACTCAATGGCGTGGGTGATGTGGGCGTGGTGCTTATATGTGCGTATCTTTGGCGGACTATTCCAAAATCAGAGCGCGGTCCCATAAAGATTGTGCTTGCGGGTATCGCTACCTTTGTCTTTGGTATCGGATTTGATCAGTGGTATCACGCACGCTTTGGGCTTGATCTTACTATTTGGAGTCCTGCACATATTACGTTGTATCTGGGGACATTCATCGGAGTAATGGGGACAATACGACTTGTCGCGCAAGACCATCAAATGGGAGTAATCTCTCTGCGTACACATACCCTTTATACGTTCGTGCTCCTCTTTCTTGTTTTGGAGGCGTTTTGGTTTTTGTTGATTCAGCAGGAACAGGGAGTAATTACTGATTATTATCTGGAACGAGGTGTACATGTGGTAAGTGATGAATTATTTTTGGCTTTTTTTGGCTCCCAGCGTAATGTCTACGCGGGCATTCCTTATTGGGTGTATGGTGCATGGGGAGTATTTAGTTTGGTTGCGGTCTTTAACTTTGCAAAACGTCTGAGGCTTTTTGCGTGGTCTTCTACAATAATAGCCGCCGAGTATGTACTGTTTCGTTTTCTTACCAATGGTGTATATGCATGGGTGGCCTATCCGACCTCAACAGTGCCGTATTATATAATTCCTATGGCGATTATATTTGACGGCGCATATCTTTTTTTTAGAAAGCAAATTTGGTGGCAGGCGGTATTACCTAATGCTTGTATTGTCATTGGTATCGCGCTTGTCGGATTCATAGAAACTACCTATCCTTTGCATCCACCTATACCGGAGGAGACGGTACAGTATGCGATACCGGCGGCGTTTTTGGGGTATTTTGTGGCTGAGCTTTTGTTTCGTGCTATATTTTCGGACGCGGTATTTCGTAAGAAGTCGAGTACATGAGCGCGTATACAGTTCGGGTGCTTCGGAGGTATCTGATGGCAGGGTGGCTTCTGGTAATCGCTGTTGGGTTTTATTTTTATTTTTTTCAGTCGGATGTTTTAGAACATGGTATCCGACAAGCGTTTGGCTTTTCCGTGTGGTTTGGCTATGCACTCTATCTCTTGCTCGGATGCCTCCGTGGGTTTACGCTCATCCCTGCCACGCCGCTTATGGTGCTTGGGCTTTTGTTTTTTGCGCCGGGACCGCTTTGGGTTTTGACGATGATTGGTATTTTGGTTTCAGCCGCATCAGTATATTATTTTTCTGATTTTCTCCAGTTGGATGATTATTTCGAGCGGCATCACGCAAGCCGTGTCTTGCGGGTAAAATCTGTGTTGCAAAAACATGAATTGCCGATTATCATCGCATGGAGTTTTGCGCCACCACTCTCGACGGATATCATCTGCTATGTATGTGGGACGCTTGAGGTTGATTTTAAAAAATTTTTATTGGGAATTTTTATTGGGGAGGGGGCGGTATGTGCACTCTACATATTTGGCGCCCAGTATTTTTTATAACTACCGCGTTGTGACACTGCAAAAATTCAAAATGATTGCGGATACATACCCGGCAACACAAAAAATGCCCATACTCTTTATAGGACACGGGAGCCCGATGAATGGCATAGAGGAGAATCCCTACGTATCGGCGTGGCGCATGCTCGGTAAGACCTTGCCGCGGCCGCAGGCGATACTCTGTATTTCTGCGCACTGGCTGACGGAAGGGACATGGGTACATACTGCAGAGAAGCCAAAAACGATCCATGATTTTTGGGGATTCCCCGAGGAGCTCTACCAGCTTACCTATCCTTGTCCGGGAGCTCCCGCGTATGCCACTGCAGTGCGCGATGGAGTGCAGGGTACAGAAGTGCGATTGGACACAGATTGGGGAGTGGATCATGGCACGTGGATTGTCATGCGGCGACTTTTCCCTGATGCAGATATACCTGTATTTCAGATGAGTATTGATATAGCAAAACCATCACAATTTCATTATAATGTGGGTCGGGAGGTGGCATCTTTGCGTGAGCGTGGAGTGCTCATTGTAGGATCTGGCAATCTCGTCCACAACCTTGGACGTATCGCGTATGAGCCGGATGCCAAGCCCTACGACTGGGCAGTTGAGTTTGATGCGTGTGTGCGCGAACTTCTGCTTGGAGAAGATAGTACCTCGTTGATTGCGTATGAGCGACTGGGACACGCGGCTACGCTTGCCGTCCCCACACCCGATCATTATTGGCCGCTCTTGTATGCGTTTGCCGGTCGTGCGGAGGGTGAGCATATTACATTCCCCGTCGAAGGCATTACGCATGGAAGTATTTCTATGCGTACGGTGTGTATCGGCATATAATACGTTGTACGCTCTATGCGCTTTATAAAACACATCATGGAAATACTTATACTATGTGTAGTGCTCGTGGTATTCGCGGGTTGGGGATTTGCCTGGTACCGTACCGTTCGGGCTGAACGTAGCCCGAATCAAAAAATATTTTCCGATGGAGTACTGCCAAGTCCGCCTCCCGATGGATTTTATACAGGACGGGTAGCAGGGTATCATGGTGGGTGGCGTGGCAAGAGTTTTGAGCCTGGAGATAAAACAGGTATCAATATATTTGGTGAACATCATGAGAAAAAGTATCCTTTCGTATTTTATGAGGCGGCGTCTCTGCGTGATGCCAGCAAAAAAGTATTGCGGATTGATTATAATGTTCCCGCAAACCCTTTTTGGCTTCGCACGGTGACCGATGAAGTCGTCGAATACGAGCCAGGCAAATATATCGGCAAGCTCAATGTCCGCTGGCTACCTGGTATGCCGTTTACGCTCGGATATTTTTTTCTTGAGAAATAGCGTCTCCCCATCCCGATAGCTGGTCTTTTTGCCTGTTCTGTGCTAGTATGGTTACTATGAGGCAGAAAGACAAACAATTCGAACTCAATCAAGTGTGCACCACGCTCGCTATTTTTATGGATTCTTACAACAAAAGTATCCCAATGAGCTTTCCCCAGGCCTCGGTTAAAGCACTCCGTCAATTTCAGGCCGCCTCGCCGGTGCTTTTTAAGAATGGTGACGAGTGGTCTATAGATCGTCACCGCAAAAAGCTCATGGATTGGCTCTCTTCCTACCGTGCTACGGTATAAGGAGCGTATTTTATAGAAAAAAAGAAAAACTGCTCAAATGTATGAGCGGTTTTTTCTTGGGAGACAAGAATACGCATTCATGTCAATGGAAGCAAAATATGGTATAAGATGTAGTAATGGGTGTATCACAGGACATATATACGGCTATTCGTACGGTGTTTGCTCATCGCCGATTTTTCGGCTTGTTTCTTTTGCTTGGTGGCAGTATGTTTGGATTTATGTTTTTCTTTCCTATTGTTAGCGTCCCCGGCAATGATATCGGTATGCAGGCGTCACTGTATGGTGTGTGGGATTATGCGGCGCTTATCACATTGTCGGTATTGAGTAGTCTTGTCTTGACGATGCAGGTGTATGTCTTTGGGCAGGGATACGCCAAGCCCGCGAGCGCGGTGCGCACTACCGCAGTGGGAAGCGTGGGTGTCGTCTCGGGACTTGTTTCTTCTCTGTTTGCTACGGCGAGTTGTACGCTTTGTGCGGGAGCTTTGTTTAGTTTTTTGGGTTTTGGCACGGTGCTTTTTCTGGTGGAGTATCGCTGGTACGTCGTGGGATTTGCGATAGCACTTCTTGGGGTCTCACTCTATCTTTTGGCCCGGCGCATTACCCAGGGCTGTGCAGTCTGCGTAGTTGATTCATAGCGTTTTACATATGCAAAAGAGACAGATAGCGGTATTCGGCGGTGGATGCTTCTGGTGCACCGAGGCGGTATTCAAAATGCTCAAAGGTGTTGTGGGTCTTACGCCAGGATATGCGGGTGGTACCAAGCTGAACCCGACCTATGAGGAGGTTTGTAGTGGGTCTACGGGGCACGCGGAGGTGATACGAATCGAATATAATCCGGAACTTGTCACGTTTGGTACCTTGCTCACGGTATTTTTTGCCACACACGATCCGACCACACTCAATCGTCAGGGCAATGATGTCGGCACACAATATCGCTCGACCATTTTGTATACGACCGAGGAACAAAAACAGGAATCGGAGGCATTCATCAAATCGCTCAACGATTCAAATACCGAAGGGAAACCTATCATCACGGAAGTGCGACCACTTGGGGAGTTTTATCCTGCGGAGACCTATCATCAAGATTATTTTGCTAAAAATCCCCAAAATCCGTATTGCCAAGTTGTCATCAGCCCGAAGCTAGAAAAGGTGCAACAAAAGTTTGCAGAGATTCTCAAGAATGCATAACCTGCAGTTGTTTTGGGGTTAGCTTGATAGTATGTCAGAAATGCCTTATGCTCTCCTCAGAGTTCTTACGTAAGGAGGTTATATGTTGGGATTTCTTTCTCTACCTGTTCGCAGTAGCAAGCCCCGAGACACTGGTATTACGTGTGTGTTGGACAGGGGCATGGGAGTCCGCCAGCTTGAAGATTTGTTTGATGCGGCTTCGGACTATATCGACATTCTCAAATTTGGGTGGGGCACTGCCTATGTCGCCCAAAATGTTTTCGATAAGATTCGCGTCTGTCGCGAAGCAAACGTAGCGGTATGCTTTGGTGGTACATTCCTTGAGCTTGCAATTTTGCAAGGGCGATTTGGTGAGTACCGAAATGTCACACGCAAAGCTGGCTTGACTCACGTCGAGATTTCCAATGGGGTTATCGATATGTCTCGTCAAGAAAAGGCCCGCTATATTCGGGAGCTTGGCAAAGATTTTGTCGTCCTTTCCGAGGTTGGCAGTAAGGATGCACAACGGATTATTCCCCGATGTCACTGGGTAGAGCAAATAGAATCAGATCTGGATGCTGGAGCGTGGAAGGTTGTATGTGAAGGGCGTGAATCTGGGACAGCAGGCCTTTATTTCGGTACTGGAGAGGTGCGCTCCGGGCTTTTGCAAGAAATTACCGATAAGGTTAATCCCATGGATCTTATTTTGGAGGCGCCGCTCAGAATACAACAAGCGTGGATGGTAAAAACAATTGGCGCCGAGGTGAGCCTAGCTAATATAGCCCCCGCCGATGTTATTACGCTTGAGACTATTCGTTGTGGACTTCATCCAGAGACTATGCCATTTTTCCATGGCGTAGAGCAGTACAATGCAAAATCTGGAAAATAATTCCACAGTATTGTAGCTATGGTGATTGCAGACAGGCATAAGCCTGTTTTTCTTTTTGTGGTCCGGGGGAGTAGCACTGTGCATAAAGCATCTTTGCCGTTTTGCTATTATATATAGGTAACTCTATGCGTATGCGCCGTTTTCAATCTGTCTCTGTATTATTTGTAGGCGTGGTGACGCTTTATCTTTTGGCGTTCTTTGTGGGAGCGTCTACCCTTTGTAAGACTTACTACAAGGTAGGAGTTCCGGTGCTTGCAGGTTTTGGCGCCAGTAATAATCCATTTATTGCGGGCGATGGTTTGAGTTTGGATTGTGCTAATGGAGTGGTAACATTCTCGCTTGGCTATAATGGTGAAGCCTGGAATACCATTGTATATGAAAAAGGCTACAAGTATGTAACTACAGGGACATCGCACTGGCAGGAGTTCACCCTTAGCGGGGAACGGATTGCTCCAGGGAGCCTTTGGATTGTGAAAAAAGCCTCTGCGGTGCTTCCGGCGGCCTTACTAAGCCCCGGGAAAAATTTTGTGGTTGGGTATGAGTGTACGAGTGTGAGTGGAAGCTATCGTTGTGGGTGTAGGGACTACGCCTGTGAAGAAAGTTTTTGGCAGTTACAGGTCTTTGATGCGCCGACAGGTAATCCACTGCCGCCAGATAATCCCGGCGGTAGCCCTGATCTCATGCTTGATTCCATCACCCGTACGCCTGCTGATGCCTCGTTGCCCAAGGGTACGAAGGTTTCGTTTACCGGAATCGTGGCAAATCATGGCAGTAACTTGGCTGCTACTTCCAATACACGCTTGTTGATTGATGGCGTGCCTGTCTCATCTGACCAAACTACGGGAGCTTTGGCGGTAGGTGTTAGTGAAACCGAGACGTGGACCAATGTTTGGACTGCTACCGAGGGGGCACATAAATTTCAGATTTGCGCAGATAGCGGAAGTGTAGTGCTAGAATCAGTCGAGAACAATAATTGTACTACCTCTGCGTCATTTACGGTAAGTGCCAGTCCGCCTCCCGCTACAGGTTTCTGGGATGAAGGTTTCAAACAGGGTGTAGTGAGAAGTGATTTGGGAGACATTAAAAATATCACGATGGGATCCTGTCTATACAATGATGCGGGCAATAAGTGCAAAGTAGATGCCTGTGGGGTATGTCAAAGGGGTGGGGATACCAAATATTCTCGGTCTAACTTTTATTCCAGCGTCTCGCCTGTGCCCAGCGACTCTTTTTGGGTGCTGGATCATAATGATGATTCTTACGGCTTGGGAGGAGCATTTACTAATTCATGCCATACCGGCCCGCCAAATCAGTCTTTTCAGGTGGGGAGTATTGGGAGTAAAAATGTGTTTGGGTTTGCCTTAGAGGATGTAGCTACGGGCAAGAGAGCGCGTCTTGCTCTCAAGAACAAATACAATGCTTGTGGTAGTGATGCGATTCCATATCTCGGTATAGGAGCTCAAAAAAATCGTGGTAATAACGACAAAAATATCGGTAGTTTTATTAAAGGGAAGACCGGTCTTCGGGTAAACTTTACTGCTTCTTTGAACGCATGCGATAAAAGAACTGATGGCGTAGGTTCCCCCTGCCTCATTTACTTTGACGTTATTACCAGATGGAATGGTAAACCACGGCAATTCTTTGTGTACCTCGCACACAAGAATCATCCTGGGGCTCCGGGCGGAGCTCACGTGCACTGGAACTGGCCCAATAAAGAGAGTTATTTTTATCCAGGATCAGATCTTGCCTACCTCAACTGTGAGGAGGTAGGTATCCCCTGCCTTACCCAAGGAAAGACGGCAAATTTCTCCATTGATGTTGACAAACTCCTTATCAGCGCAAGTAACAGGAAGCTTTTTGACGATAAAATCCCCGACGGAGTAGAGATTCCAATAGAGGGCATCCACTGGTCTATTGAGACGGCTGGACCTTCTGCGGGTATGGAGGCGACGGTGTCTAATATGACTACGCAGGTACTGACCTATTAGGTGGCTTTTACGGATAGGTGTGCGCGTTGCAGTTGCCCCTTGCATTATTTATGCAAATAGTGTATAGTATGAGCATATTATTTATAGGCTATTTAGCCCCACGGGGCTTTGTAGCAGACTCGAACCTGATCTACGTCATCTTTTCGCAGGGCTGACTCGTGAGCAGAGGATATTGAGTCGCCAATACAGATGACACAACCTACAAACAAGCAAGATGGTTTCGCGGACCTTGGCATTTCTCCAAGGATTCTTGAGATTTTAGAAGAGCAAAAGTTTACGGTGCCCACACCGATTCAGCACCAGTCTATCCCGGCAGGCATAGCGGGGAAGGACATTATTGGTATTGCGCAAACCGGTACTGGTAAAACGCTGGCATTTGGCATCCCAATGATCCAGCGTATCGGCAAGGAGGGATTTCAGGGTCTTATTATTGTCCCGACACGCGAGTTGGCACTCCAAGTAAACGAGACACTCCATCGTATTGGTGAGTCACTCGGTTTGGGTACGTGTGTGTTAATCGGCGGAGAATCTATGCGACGGCAAATGGATGATCTGCGCCGTAATCCACATGTTTTGGTAGCAACCCCAGGACGGCTTCTGGACCATCTGGAGCAAAAAACAGTGGATCTTTCTACTATTGGTATTTTGGTGCTTGATGAAGCCGATCGGATGCTCGATATGGGGTTTGCGCCGCAGATCAATAGAATCCTCCAAAGTGTACCACCGCCCAAGGATCGTCAAACTATGTTGTTTTCAGCGACAATGCCGGATGGCATCGTCTCGATTGCTACGCGGCATATGGCATTGCCGGTGCGCGTGGAGGTGGCTCCCCAGGGAAGTGCGGCCGAGCATGTAGCGCAAGAGATATTCATCGTACGCAAAGAAGCGAAACTCGATCTCTTGGAGCAACTACTTTTGGATAATACCGGCACGGTGTTGGTATTTTCGCGTACCAAATATGGCGCGGCACATATTGCACAAATTTTAAAACGTAAAGGTGAGCATGCGATTGATATCCATTCCAACCGCTCGCTTCCACAACGCATCAAGGCGCTCGATGGATTCAAGACGGGCAAGTATCGGGTATTGGTAGCGACCGATATCGCCGCGCGCGGTATCGATGTCACTGGTATCAGTCTTGTCGTCAACTACGATCTTCCGGACAATGCCGAAGATTATGTGCACCGTATTGGCCGCACCGGGCGTGCGGGAGCCGAAGGTAAAGCTATTTCTTTGGCAACGCCCGATCAGCGCCAAGAGATTCGCACTATCGAGCGTTTGATTCGTAAGGCTTTGCCACTCAAGCGCCACGAAAGCGTCTCGGAGATTTTATTTTCTATGGAGCATATGCCCCAGCGACGCTCGGGAGGTGGTGCGTTTCGTGGACGTGGAGCTGGCGGACAGCGCGGTGGACGTGGTGGCTTCAACTCGCGTGGCAGTAGCTCTGGTCCGCGTAAGCCAAGATTTTACCGCTAGATATTTTGTGTGATGTATATAAAAATCCGAGCAGTTTTGCTCGGATTTTTTTGTGAATGTTATTTGTTCTCTTTGAGATAGGTGAGCATCGTATTTGCATCTGATACTTTGAACGGATCGTCCGGGCAGTCGTCAGAGAATCCATCCTCGATGAACATTTTTTTGATTTCGCCATCGACGACATGCATACTGTAGCGCCAGGATCGCTCGCCAAAGCCAAGATCGGTTTTGCGCACCAGCATTCCCATCTTGCGGGTAAAGTCGGCGTTCCCATCGGGGAGCATCTTCACTTTGGAGACATTGAGGTCTTTTGCCCATTTGTGCATGACAAATGCGTCGTTGACGCTCAAACAAATCACCTCATCTATACCGAGTGCCTTGAATTCGTCGTATGTTGCTTCATATCCGGGCGCATGTGTGGAGGAGCACGTGGGGGTAAACGCTCCGGGCAGGCCAAAGACAACAATCTTTTTGCCAGCGAATATTTCTTGGGTGGTGACATCCTGCCAGCGGAATGGATTTTCGCCACCGACGGATGCATCGCGCACGCGGGTTTTAAATATGACATCGGGTACGTGAGAGTTTTGCAGAGGGTGGTTGGACATATGCGTTTTAGTTAAGTTTATAATAGAGAAGTGTACGTCCTTTATACTCTTTGTGGAGTCTTTTTTCAAGACGGTACCGGTGCTAGGGCAGTATGAGCGTGCTTATCTTGGAGGTATGGGCTCGCTTAGGGAATATCGCACGGGGGTTTGCATATGGAGGAAAGGTATCGGTTGTGGGCATACCACAGCAAAAGCAATTAGCGGCGTTGATTTTCTCCACAATATCAACTCAATCCTCTTTGCAATTTCGGACTTCCGCCTTGATTCATTTGAACTTCGGGCGCGAGGCGTCTCTTCCTATGGTGCTTTACCGCCCTCGTCTGTAGCTGTAGACGCACTTTCCCAACTCTCTTTGTATCTCTCCAGGCACCCCATGGGTGCTTTTTTGTTGCCCAGTGCTTTTACAGCCAACGATGAATGGCTATAATGGAGAAGTGAGGAGAGACTTTCTAAAAAAAATATGCATCGGTATCGCCGTGATGCTCTTGGCAAGTTTTGCTGTGCACACTATTGTTCTTGATCACGACCACCCGCATAATCTTTTTGGTGATGGTGTGCAGGCTTTTTTGCATGGCGACCATAAAAAGTGGTGGTTATTTGTGGTGCTTTTGTCTCTTGCCTTCATGTGGAGGGAGTTTTTGCCTCTGCAAGGATTGAGGCACGGAGTGTGTGTTGGATATAATTGGTTTACGCGTAGATGCCGTAGAGAGTTTGATATTATGGGGGAGATATTGCGTGAGGGGATTTTACACCCCAAGATCGTGAATAGCCTGCGTCCTGCCTTTGGTTAA
>CAYGFT010000025.1:6470-14155 GCA_964349275.1 uncultured Candidatus Saccharibacteria bacterium | reverse complement strand
CTTCTTTGATGTTGAAATAATCGCGCGAGCCAACCATGGCAAGTATCTCGCCCGTTTTTGGATCCAAGGAGATCATGCCGGTATTTTTCGCGTTAAAGTTTTTTTCTATTTCTGCCGCGTGTGCGATGATGGTTTCCTCTGCCTTTTTCTGTAGAGAAAGGTCGAGACTTGTCGTTACTTTAAGACCATTCTTCTTTACAAAATCCTCACCATATATCTCATTGAGCTGTTCGATGACATACATGACAAAATGAGGTGCTTTAATACCCTGTTCTTTGTAGGGGAGAAACGAGACTTGCTCCTCTTTCGCTTTTTTTGCCTCGCTATCATCAATATATCCCAACTCTGCCATGCGATTAAGTACGGTGTCTTTTCGCTGGTCCAGTTCCGACTTATGGTTGCCATAGGGAGAGTAGTAACTAGGGGCATTGACCATTGCGGCCAGATACGCCGACTCGCTCAGCGTGAGATCGTGGGCGTGTTTGGAGAAAAATGTCAGGGCGGCCGCTTCTATTCCGTACGCATTTGAACCATACGGGATTTGATTGAGGTAGAGATTAAGTATCTCATCCTTGGAATAGAGTGTCTCCATTTTTGTGGCCAGTACCGCTTCTTTTATTTTACGTGTAATAGTGTGTTCAGAGGTAAGAAGTGTTTTTTTGACGAGTTGCTGGGTGATTGTAGACCCGCCCTGCACGAGGAAGCGGCCATGCATAATATCAGTGAAAAATGCTCGCAGAATGCCAATAATACTTACTCCAGAGTGGGAATAAAACCGAGAATCTTCTATGGCAAGCGTAGCATTTTTGACGTTACGGGGGATTTCCTCAAATGGGATCACGGTGCGCTTCTCTTCGCTGTATATCTCGAACAAGGGTATCTCCCCGGTACGGTCATATATTTTTGTAGACTGGATAATCTGGCGATCTTTGAATGAGTTGATGCTGGGTACGTGTAAGGTAAAGATAAAAACAACGGCGGCGATACCTGCCACGACTACCCCGATACAGCCGGCAATAAACAAACTAGAGATTATTTTTTTAGCGAGAGTACGCTTCGTGCTCTTGACAGGCATACGTTGTATAGTACTTAATTTGTGATTGCAAAACAATATCACAATACATAAAAAATGAAAAGCCCCTATAGAGATATAAGGGCTTTTCAGAATATAATAGGAACCGATATTTACGAGGATAGTGTGCTATCCAGTAGTATAATCGGATAAGTAATCTACTCTTCTTTTGTTTCGCTGTCTGTGTCGTCAAATCCCTCTTCCTCATCGTTATCACCGTAGAGGCCGTTGTCGCCTTCTACCTCCTCGCCAAGCTCCTCGTCATCTTGATTGTAAACGTCGTATTCCATGATGAATTATTTTTTTCTAGAATCTATTTCTAGAACGAGTAACCGACCTTTCGAAAGATTATACCAATCTTATGTATCAAAAAAAGAAAATCATGTCAAACGTGCATATTTTTTCCATGGAAGCGGTGAGTATATATGCAAAAAACCACCTGCTTTTAGAAACGATAGCATGTTTTTTGTCTTGGTCAACTATATAATGTGATTATTGTGGAAAAGTCTGTGGTCACCGGGAGGTGAAGGTGTTGGTGTGCGCCGCACAAATCGCAATCGCGAGTGCATCAGTAGTATCATCGCGTACGGGAGTGTCGGTAAGATTAAGGATGCGCATTACCATATAGGCAACCTGTTTTTTATCAGCTTTACCATATCCAGAAAGGGCCACTTTTACCTGAAGAGGGGTGAATTCAATAATAGGTACGCCATGTTCTTGTGCGGCAAGAAGGATGATGCCGCGTGTTTCTGCGACTGCGAGCGCTGTTTTTTCATTCTTTGCAAAAAACAATTTCTCTACCGCAACGACATCGGGCTGGTATGTGGTAATAAGTGTAATAAGTTCCCGCCACATATACTGCAGGCGTTGCGCGTGCGGCATTGTTTTCTGCGTCTCGAGACAGTTGGCAAGGAGATAACGTACCGTACCTTGCCCGGATTCGATGAGCCCATACCCCATACGTCCAAATCCCGGATCAATACCCAAAATAATACGCGGTTTATGCGGCATTAGAGTATACCTCCTGGACGTCATCGTGTTCAGATAGTGCTTCCAGGAGATTTTCGAATTGTTCTTGGTCTGTAGAAGACAGTGTAATGGTATTCTTTGGTTTCCAACCCTCTTCATCGTGCTCAAACATCCACAACGCACCACCCGGAGTCATTTTGGCTTCATGCTCGCCGAGGATCTTTCGGATTTCGGCAAATGTTCGGTTGTTATTGTCAGTGACCCCCTCCACAATAAGAGCCACGCCACCCGGGCCGTAGGCTTCGTAGAGAACGCTTTGGAGACTTACGGCATCTGTCCCCGTGCCTTTTGCTATGGCACGTTCGATATTGTCTTTGGGCATATTGGCGGCCTGCGCTTTTTCAATGACGGCGCGGAGTTGGATATTCATATCCGGGTTGGGGCCTTTCTCTCGAGCAGCAATAGTGATGAGCTTGGCAAGCTTGGAGAATGTTTTACCCTTTTTTGCATCAGTGAGAGCTTTTTTGTGTTTGATTTGCGCCCATTTGGAGTGTCCAGACATATAAGTGGATTAGCCGATAATGACGTTTTTATTGTAGGCGGGTCGGCATAGGTCGCGCAAGTCTCTAGGGGTGCTGTCCCAATAAGATTTCCTCTTTGGAGCACTTGATAATGAGGCGCTTCGCCTCCTCGAGATGTGGGATATCGTGTACGGTGAAACTGCGTTCTCCGGCGGTTTGGATAGTCATTGTACCGAAGCCAAGAAGTGTTGCAAACATGTTGGGCACCTTAGTGGTAACATCTTGCACACGCGATATCATAAACTCGGAAATTTCACGGTCGAAAAGCCCGCGTTGTTTTATATCTATAATGCGTCGGTTGGTCACTAGCCATATATCATAGTAGGCATGTACCCAAGAGATAAAATAGGCGATGACAAGGAGGAGCGCATACAGAACGAGTAATAAATCTAGAAATGGATCTACAAATATTTTTGCAAATACGCCATACAAAAAATCTTTAAAGGAAAAAACAAACATACCTATGACAAGCGCCATGAGAAATGTAATCAATTGCCCGAGAAAAATGAACCAATGCTTACGAAGCACGAGTACCACATACTCTCCTTGTTCAAGAGGGACTATTTTCATTGGAAGGTGTCTAAGGGGAACGCCGAGAATGACGGGAATGCGCCTAAGGTGCTCCAAGGGACGCGAAGAAAAAAGAACACTGCGGTCATGAGTAAGCCAAGAGAAAGGAGTACAAAGATACTCATCATAAGACTGGAAAGGTCTCCTTTTGTGGCGTATGCCTGTATATGATACACGATTGCCCAGGCAACGGTCGCATATCCTAGGGTAAGTATCACAAATATGAATAATGCCAGATAAAACATGGGATTAGAGTAATGACTCTTGGTGTTGCGGCGGTTCTTTGCCAAGGTGTGTATAAGCGCGCAATGTTGCCACACGACCTCTGGGCGTGCGTTCCAAAAAACCAATCTGTAAAAGATACGGCTCATGTACATCCTCTATGGTCTCTATCTCTTCCGCGGTTGAGGCGGCGAGGGTTTGCACGCCTACTGGCCCGCCGTTGAATTTATCGATGATAGCTTCAAGTATGCGTTTGTCTGATGGCTCGAGGCCAAGGGTATCTACGTCCATAAGGCGTAATGCATCTTGGGCGATGGAGGCGGTAATAATGCCATCTCCTTTGACTTGTGCGTAGTCTCGACAGCGTTTCAGAAGTCGGTTGGCTACGCGCGGGGTAAATCGACTGCGGCGTGCAATCTCCTCCCGAGCGTCATCCTCGATCCCGATATTGAGCACTGCGGCTGAACGTCGGACAATCTCGCTAATGTGCTCATTACTGTAAAAATTGAGCCGAAATGTCCCGCCGGAAAACCGAGATCGCAGGGGTGCTGATAAAAGTGCGATACGCGTAGTAGCCGCGATAAGGGTAAACGGGGGGAGCTCAAGTTGGATTACGCGTGCTGATGGCCCTTTGCCGATGACGATATCGAGCGAGCGCGATTCCATAGCAGGGTAGAGCACCTCTTCGATGAGTTTATTGAGACGGTGCACTTCATCGATGAACAAAATATCTCCAGGCGAGAGATTGGTCAGAATGGAGGCGAGATCTCCAACACGCTCGATGGCAGGGCCGGAGGTGATGCGTACGTTGGTGTTGGTCTCTTTGGCGATAAGATGGGCGAGCGTGGTTTTCCCAAGTCCGGCAGGTCCGTAGAATAGGAGGTGTTCGATAGGTTCATTTCGTTTGCGCGCCGCCTCAATAAGAATATGTAGGTTCTCTTTAATGTGCTCTTGGCCGATGTAGTCATCCCAGCGCTGGGGGCGCAGGGTAATATCTAGCGTTCGATCCTCTGTTTTTTGGTTTGGTGCGAGGCTTGACATATTGATTATAATCTGCTAGAATGCCCAGGACGTTGGAATCTTCGCTCAAACAGGTTACATGCACAAGGTGTGTGCTGGCGGATTTTCTTTTTGCTTTATAAGGATTTTCTTCTAGTAGAAAAAGAGACTTCCCTATACTAGTCTCTAGGCAATTAAGGCTGCGACCTTAACCTGAGTCTTTTTTCCGCGGATGGTCTGGTAAGATGCTTCGGTGTCTGTCCCTTCGGGGATGACTGGGCCACTCCCGAGGAAGACTTTAAGTCCTGTGTACCCATGCCAGGACAATTGCCTAGGGGCTAATGGAGGGAAGTTTTTTATTCCTGGACAGCGTATCTTGTACGTAAGGTGCAATCTATTCTCCCGTTACTCGTTCGACCTCGGTAAATGAGGTGATACCTTTGAATATCTTCAATATACCATCTTGTTGTATGGTGAGCATACCCTGGTCTTCTGCGGCTTTACGCACCCGCGCCTCAGAGGGATCTTCTAGAATAAGGCGCTCAAGCGAATCATCAATGATAAAGACTTCAAATATGCCGATTCTACCCTTGAATCCGGTATAGTTGCATTCTTCACATCCTTTTTCGTGCCATACAGTAGCACTCGTAAAGTTGGGTCTTTCATATGTTTTGGGTAAGGTTTTCAAATGGAGCTCAATAAATGCAAGCTCTTCGCCGGCGAGCTTTGATTCTTGACGGCAATGCATGCAAAGTCGGCGTACTAGACGCTGGGCCATGGCGACGTTAATGGCGGGAGCGATGATATTGGGTTTGATACCGAGATCAATGAGTCGTGGGATAGTACCGGCGGCATCATTGGTATGCAGTGTGGAGAATACGAGATGTCCGGTCAGAGCCGCATGCATAGCGATCTCTGCAGTCTCATAGTCGCGGATTTCACCGACCAAAATCACATCAGGGTCCTGGCGAAGAATAGAGCGGAGGCCATTATCAAAAGAATAGCCCTTGTCTTTGTCTACTTGGGTTTGTGTGACGCCCTTGAGGTGGTACTCAATGGGGTCCTCAATGGTGACGATATTAATATCCGGCGTGGAGATGCGTTTTAAGAATGAGTACAGGGTAGTGGTTTTGCCGGATCCCGTGGGACCGGTATTGAGGATCATGCCATTTGGTTTTTCTAATTCTTTGACCATAAGATCAAAAACCGGTTTTTGCATACCCAAATCTTCCAATCCGATGGATATCCCTTTGGGATTTAAAAGACGCATTACTATAGACTCGCCGTAGGGTTCGGGGAGCATGGAAGTACGTACCTCCATATCCTGGTCTTTGAGGCGTATAGTATAGCGTCCGTCTTGGGCGCGATCGCGGACGTTGAGTTTGATGCCGGACAAGAGTTTGATGCGCGAAAGTAAAAGGTGGTAAGTGCGCAGGTTGAAAAAAATTATATCTTGGAGCACGCCATCCAGACGCAGACGCAGACGGGCATTTGCCTCGTTTGGCTGTATATGAATATCTGATGCGTCCAAATGGAGTGCGCTTGCAAGAATAATCTCGAGTGATTGGGTTACTTTTTCTGTTTCCTCGGAGACGACATAGGGCTCAAGCGTCTGGGCAAGGTCTTTGGTGTGTTTGATTGCCGACTCTATTTGGCTCAAAGTTTCCAGTGAAAGTTCCACAACGCCGGTCTGTACCGCTTTGGCATAATGCGCCTCCTTGTATCGCTCCCAAGCTTTCTCAAGACTATGCATGGAGACCATAAAGAGCTGGGGCTCATAGCGTTTGCGTTTTAAATCTTCCAAGATGGTGTTGACTTGGTCGGTTTCGGGATTGCGCACTGCGACTTTGAGTTTGTGACCGACTTCTTGGATTACAGCTAAATGAGCTTCCCGTGCTATTTCCTCGGGCACTAGTACGAGTGCATCCACATCAACCGCTATAGTAGTGAGATCTAAATAAGTCATCCGCCGCCGAGCGGAGAGCATCTGGACGAGATCCTCCTCCTCTTTAAGGCGGAGTGCATGCAATTGCTCGGTAGATTTTTTTTCGTCGAATTTGCTCATAAGGGATATAGATATTGAGAAGTACATTCCCTTTGGCTGACCAAAAAGGGTAGCTTCTTATGCGCTCATTATAGAGGAGAGCGCTTGTTTGAGCAATTTGCGTATGGCTACTTCTGCTTCGCTGAAATGAGCAAACGGACCCATGAGGATGTATTGCTCCAGTATGGGCGTGCCCGCGTGTTCAGAGATTTTTTGGAGCTTTTGCCGATCTTCACAGTATATAATAGCTCGCACATTTTGCGTTCCCAGCTCGGGATCTTGCCAAAGAATAACTGCTACATCCGGCACGGCGGCAACGCGGCGCATTACACGCAGGATTGATAGAAGCGATTCATCGGTTTGCTTGGTTTTTTCAAAATCTTCCTTGGGGATGAATGACCAAAATACATGCAGATCTTCATCGATAGTTGAACGAAGTGCGGCGCGAGCCCAGAGTTTTACTGTATCTTGTGAAAGGATTTCATCCCGATATTCGCCAATGCCTCGGCCGATGGAGATGATAGCCTCAGGGTTTTTTACGGGAGTTTCGCGGAGCTTTGCTTTTAAATCCTCTTTGTTAAAAAACCCGAGCGCAAACAGCATGTCGCTTGGATGATATGTTTCTTCAAAAACAAAGTCATTTGCGCGCAGAGGGAATTGTGGGGAGAGATAGATTTTTAGACGACCGCCCTCTTTTTCATAGCGAAGTTCTTCAATGGGATTTTTCTCTACATCCAAAGACAAGGTGACCTCTTTTTTCGTCTCATCGGTAATACCAAACAAAAACCCCCAGCGTCGTTTGAGGCCATCAGATATGTTGACGATAGATGCTTTGGAGCCTATTTTTTCTTTGAGCATTTGGGCGGCCAAAAAATCCTTGTCCCCGGCGGTGTCCGCCAGAAGTATCGTGATCGACTCGCTTTGGGTCGCTGTCTGTAGTGCTTTTTGGAGTTCGTCTGCGTCCATACATGTCAATTCCTAGCACGATGCGTGTGGGTGGGCAAGGCAAAAATGCTCTAAACAGGGGGCTCTTTTCATATATTGACTTTTTATTAAAAAACATGTATAATTTATGGCAGAAATCTTTTAAAGAAAGGAAGTGTTATGCATGCCTGGAAATGGCTTTTTCTCTTGTTTGTACTTTTCTCTGCCGGATGTTTTGTGCCGGTAGAATACCCCGTCGGCGTGGATAGGCCCTCGTATTCTTCAGTTTTACCTGAGGATGACG
>CAYGFT010000025.1:0-6460 GCA_964349275.1 uncultured Candidatus Saccharibacteria bacterium | reverse complement strand
ATAGGGGGGTGATCGTGGAGGAGGAGTACGCTCCCTCCGTGGTACTGCCACCACTTTTCGGGGTTTACACGGATCCGTATCCGTATCGCCCCTACTATGGGCGTCGGTATTATGACCAAGACTGGTACTATGATCCCGGCTATTGGCACCCACGGTCGTTCTACCGAAGACATAATCATCACCACCATTATTCCCCTCGGAGACATGGGAATCACCGAGGGCATGGTCGCAGACATAGATAGGAGGAGAGATGAAAGAAGTTGGCATCTTTTTGGCAATAGTCGGCCTCACCTTTATTTTTTTTCTGTCCGGGTGCGTGATGACCCCACAAGGGCAACGCACTATTTCCGGCGCGGCGATTGGTGCGGGCGCAGGAGCCCTTATAGGTGCCGCCGCAGGTGATCCTGGTAGGGGTGCGGCGATAGGTGCGGCAGTCGGTGGAGCGGCTGGAGCATTAAGTGGTCCGCCGCACGCACGAGGAAGACGCGGACGATCCTCATATCATGGTACCGAAGGGTACTATGATCGTCGGGATCCATTGGATTGCGATGATCTGGAAAACGAGAAGGACCAAGCCGCCTGCAGGCGCGGCAAAGAGAAGGGCGCTACCGCTCGCGCCGCCAAAGTAAAGCGCGAATGTGCAAAGACCGCTTTCGACTATGGGTATTCCGGCAGAGGGTATCCCTATGATATTGAAGATAACTACGAAGAGGGGTACCTACAGGCTTGTAGAGACGGTCTTGTGGAGGGTTATCAAAAAGGAGAGGAGAAGCGAACTCGATATATCGAGCAAAAAGCCCGGCGCTACGAGGCCGGGCGATAACCGATAACACTTTCGAAGTTCTTCCGCGTAATTTGGCGGCTCGGAGACGATATGTTTCCTGGCCGCTTTTTCATTTTTCAAATAGAGAAGCCAATGCTACTATGTGCTCATCAATGGAAACTATCGAGCTTACTACTACAAGTGCTTCTGCTACTCAAAAAGCGGCATGTATACTTGCCGAGGAGTTGAAGGCGCGTGCTCTCTCAACCAAAGGCGCATTGGTACTCGCACTCGAAGGGGATTTGGGTGGTGGCAAGACGACATTTACCCAAGGGTTTGCGCGTGGGCTTGGTATCAAGGAAAAAGTTGCGAGCCCGACATTTGTGCTTATGAAGATTTATAAAATCAGTGGGCGCAATACTCACTTCGAACGGTTTGTGCATATTGATGCCTATCGGCTGGATCACCCACGCGAGTTGGCACATCTGGGTTGGCGAGATCTGGTGCGCGACCCATATAATATTATTTTGGTAGAATGGGCAAGTAAGGTAAAAAAACTTATTCCGAAAGACGCGGTGCATGTGCAGTTTGCGTTTGTGGACAAAAAAACAAGAACCATCACGGTGAAGGCGTAGCATGCAGGTGGTCAATATTTTTCATGAAAGACAAGGAGCTAAAAAAAGAAAATGTGTTTGTGATTTTGGATGCGCATGCGCTGATTCACCGCGCATTTCATGCGTTGCCGCCGTTTACCTCACCCCAGGGCGAGCCGGTGGGCGCGGTCTATGGCGTAGCGTCGGTGCTTTTCAAGATTGCGCGCGAGTTCCATCCAAAATATATTGCGGCGGCATTTGATCGTCCAGAGCCGACATTTCGCCACAAAGCATACAAAGAGTACAAAGCAACCCGTGCCGAGATATCGCCGGATATTATTCCGCAGTTTGCTAAAGTGCAGGAGCTTTTTCGGGCTTTTGATGTCGCGGTGTACGAGCGTGCGGGGTATGAGGCAGATGATATTATCGGGACGCTTACGGATCTCATTAGAAAAGAAAAAGAGCCGATACAGGTTATCATCGCCTCCGGAGATTTGGATGCTGTCCAGCTGGTGGATGGCGATCGGGTCTGTGTCTATACACTCAAAAAAGGTATTAATGACACGATTATCTATGACCAGAAAGCAGTCGAGGACCGTTTTGGATTTGCGCCGGCACAGCTCATTGACTACAAGGGGTTACGTGGAGATACCTCGGATAACATTAAGGGTGTACCAGGTATTGGAGAAAAAACAGCGAGTCTGCTTATCCAGACCTATGGTCCGCTGGAATCAATCTATGCCCATTTGGACGAGATACGCAAAGACAAGCGTTTTCGGGGAAACATTGCGGGTGTGCTTGAGGCGCATAAAGACGAAGCATTCTTTAGTAGGGATCTTGCCACTATTCGCCGGGATGCGCCGATGGATTTTAAACTCAAAGATGCTCTCTGGGATACCTATGAACGCGCTCAGGTGGTGCGTTTTTTGCAGGGATTAAATTTTACGAGTCTCATTAATCGTCTACCGGCAAATGGCGGCAATGATACGGTCTCTCCTCTAGTGCACACGCCCGATCTTTTTTCTCAAGCAGAGGCAATTCTCCCGCCTCATGAGGATAAACACACCACTCTTGAGATGGCGGATATTGCTAGCCTACTTGAACGTGCACGCAGGGGCCCTGCAGTAGGTATAGTGCTTGATGATGTGGGTCGCCTATATGTGGGATATAAAAAAGAGCATTGTGTACTCGAGGCATCTGATATTCATGCACACAAAAAAGCTCTGGAGGCCTTGTTTGCATCAAAAAAAGTAAAAAAAGTCGCGTCTGAAGCAAAGCGTATACTCAAACATCTGTGGCACGCAGGAATTGCGGCTCAAAATTTTGATGGGGATGTGGGAATCGCCGCCTGGGTTATCGATCCCACGATTCGTTTACCGCATCCAGCTCTCTTGATTCGTGAATATCTTAAAGTAGAGGCCTTACCTGATGATGCGTGGGGTCGGGTCGTCGAGCATTTGCCGAGGCTTCTTGTACATCTTGAGGCGGAGCTCAAACGCACCAAACTTGCACATATTTTTAAGGACATCGAGATGCCGCTCGTGCCGGTGCTTGGGCGTGTCGAAGAGGCGGGTATTGAGATAGATGCGCGCGTACTTGCGGATTTTTCCAAGGAGCTTACCAGGTCGCTCAAGGCGCATGAGCAAAAAATATATAAACTCGCTGGTTCAGAGTTCAACATCAACTCCCCCAAACAACTTGCAGAGGTTCTATTTAAAAACTTAGAGATCGATACCAAAGGTATTCGTAAGACGGGTGGTGGCGAGCGCTCGACGCGGGCATCCGAGCTCGCAAAACTTGCCGAAGAGTATCCGCTTGCCGCCCAAGTCATGCGATATCGCGAGGAGACAAAGCTCAAATCAACCTATGTGGATGTCTTACCCACACTCGCTGATGCACGCACGCATCGGATACACACTACATTTAATCAAACGGGTGCGGTCACCGGCAGACTTTCTTCGCAAGACCCGAATATGCAAAATATCCCCACCCGTACCGCGCTTGGGCAACATATCCGTAAGGCGTTTGTCGCAGGTCCGGGCAACGATCTCGTATCATTTGATTACTCACAGGTTGAACTTCGCATAGCGGCGTCTCTGGCGGGGGACAAAAAAATGATTCAAGCATTTGCGGATGGTGCCGACATCCATACAATGACTGCCGCCGAGGTGAATGGTGTCCCAGAGGATCAGGTGACACCAACTATGCGTCGCGCGGCAAAAACGATAAATTTTGGCATCCTCTACGGTATGGGGGCGGTAAGTCTTGCAGAAAGTTTGGGGATTACGCGCAAGGAGGCCTCTGATTTTATTGCGCGTTACTTTGCGCAGTTTCCAAAGATAAAGGGGCTTATTGAGGACATGAAGCGCCAGGCGCATAAGCATGGCTATGTGGAGACGATATTTGGGCGGCGTAGATATTTTAAAAATATTCAGGCCATGGGTTGGCAGGCAAAAGCCGAGGCTGAGCGGATGGCGGTCAATGCCCCGATCCAGGGTTCGGGCGCGGATATTATCAAGATTGCTATGGTGCACATTGCGGATAATATCCTCTGTGCGTCGGATGCCAAAGAGGCGCGTATGATACTCCAAGTACATGATGAGCTCTTGTTTGAAATAGCCAAAGGCCGTGTGGCAGATCTTGCACCGAAAATTAAGCATCTTATGGAGACAGTCACCCATCTCGAGGTGCATTTGCGGGTGGATGCCAAATCTGGCCCGAATTGGCAGGAGATGCAGTCTCTCAAACTGTAAACACATCCTCACGCGCGGCAAAAACCTGCTATACTGGGGATAGCAGTATTATTTTTTTATGGCTTCTCCTAAAAAACAAACAGGACGCGATACGAAATCCCCGGTGCTTCTTGCCACCGCTCCCGCAGAGACTTCGGTCTCGGCTTCTCCGGCGGCGCTGGCTCCTACGCCTTCTCCAGAGAAGGCGGAAGTGCCACTGGCGCAAATGCATACCGCTCATGCGGAAGACTTACCGCATGCTCCGGTCCACCAATACTCTGGGTTTGAGTTTGCTAATATTCCTTGGTCCCAATCCCTTTTTGCCAAGCTCTTTGGGGCGTTTTTGGTTTTAGCGCTCCTTCCCACGGTTATCTCTTCACTGCTTATAGCCGCCGCTTACCATGTACTGCTCAATCAGTATGTGCCCGAGCATGAGGTGGCTACTTTGACAAGTAATATGCAGGTGCAGTTTTTTCTGATAGTGTTCTTTATCGTTATTTTAGTAACATTTATATCGTTTGTCATATCGCGTGGTATTTCACGGCCCATTAAGCTTTTGATTATGGCGGTACAAAAGATATCCGACGGCGATCTTTCCGTACATATCAAAATTAATCGCAAAGATGAGTTGGGGAATCTAGCCCATTTTTTTAATACGATGGTGGATAAGCTTAAAGAAATCCAGGAGCGCAATGTGGAGATCTCCAAACTCAAATCGCAGTTTGTTTCAGTTGCTGCACATCAGCTCCGCACGCCGCTTTCTGCGGTTAAGTGGACCTTGCGGCTCCTTTTGGATGGGGACGTAGGAAAGATGAGTAGGGAACAGGAGGATTTTTTGGAGCGTGGGTATCAAACCAATGAACGGATGATCAATCTTGTCAACGATCTTCTAGATGTCTCGCGTATTGAGGAAGGACGTTTTGGGTATAATTTTCAGGAGGTGGAAATTGCGGATGTTATTCGCAAAGCCGTTGCCGAGGTTTCTATTGTAGCCGCCAAGCGCAACATCAAGATTAATTTTCGCCAATTAATTCATGAGGACTTAGAGATTATTGCTGATCCGGAGCGGGTGCATACCATTATCATCAATCTTCTCGATAACGCAGTAAATTACAGTGAGCCGGGAGATGAGGTGGTGGTTACAGCAGGCGAGGAGGGCGATTTGCTTAAGGTGAGCATCGAAGATAATGGTATTGGTATTCCGGACTCCGAGTTTGATAAGGTCTTTAGTCGGTTCTATCGCGCTTCCAATGCGGTACGTCTCCAGACCGATGGGTCTGGGCTCGGCCTTTTTATTGTGCAGAATATTATCCATCGTCATGGGGGGAGGGTTTGGTTTGAGTCAAAGGAGGGTCAAGGTACGAGTTTCTTTTTTACCCTTCCTATGCAAAGAGACCTGATTAAGAAGTCTATATAGTTCGCTCGCATGTGTAGGTGGTCAAATCATACAACACCTAGACTCCCAAGGAAATCAAATGCTAGAATACGGACATCTTACCTATATAGCTAACTACTCGTTTCATGGCTACCTCTAAAAAGTCAAAAAAGATCCTTATTGTTGAAGATGAGCTGATTCATCTGGAAGTTATGAAAAGTAAGCTCGAGATTGAGGGGTATACGGTTGTTACGGCAACGGATGGTGAGCAAGGTCTTGTAAAAATCAAAAAAGAAAAGCCTGATCTTATATTGCTGGACATTCTACTTCCTACGATGGATGGATTCTCCGTACTTGAAAAGCTCAACGAAGAGGGAAATAAGATCCCAGTCATTATTGTTTCTAACTCTGGGCAACCTGTGGAGATTGATCGCGCTAAATCCTTGGGTGCTAAGGACTATCTGGTAAAGGCGGAGTTTAATCCTGCGGATGTGGTCCAAAAAGTACGTGCTATTTTCGGTGAGGCCGACGTGCCTTCTGCCGCCGCGTCTCCGGAGGCCACGTCATCGCACCCTATCTCCGACCTTGCCAAAAGTAAGACCATCACCATTCTTCTGATTGAGGATGACAAATTTTTGCGGGAGCTGATTGTCAAAAAACTCAACAAAGAAGGATTCTCTACGTTGGAAGCAGTGGATGGAGAGTCTGGTATTCAGCTGGTAGAGCAAAAAAATCCCCAGATGCTGTTACTCGATCTTCTCCTCCCGGGCATGGACGGGTTTGAGGTACTACGTCGTCTCAAAGAGAACAAAGCGACTGCATCGGTGCCGGTGATCGTGTTAAGTAATCTCGGCCAACAGGAAGATACGGATCGGGTGTCCAAACTTGGCGCGGAAGATTTTTTGGTCAAAGCTAAGTTCACTCCCGGGGAGATAGTTGATAAAGTCAAAGACATACTCAATAAAAAGTATATTAATGCATGATATATCTCTTGTAC
>CAYGFT010000024.1:0-14811 GCA_964349275.1 uncultured Candidatus Saccharibacteria bacterium | reverse complement strand
TAGAAAGACTATGCGGGAATGCACGTGAGACTTCTGCCGCAATCACCCGTGGGAATGCACTGCGTACTGCACGTGCGATATCCTTGGTCGGCACCAAGAAAAAATTGTCTCTTGGATAGATTAACATCGCGCGACCATCTAAGTATGTCCGTACGACACGCTCCACGTCATCAGAGTTGACCACATGTAAACCAGAAACTGACACCGTGGTCACCCGGAGCTGGGGAATAAAAAATACCCCCATGCAAGCTAGTACGCCCAACATGCCAAAAACCATATGGCGGTGACGCTCTTTTGTACGTTGCTTTTTCCGGCGAAGCTTTAGCTCGCGTACCACTGAACTCATATGGCTATTCTTTTTATGAGCGGATTAATACGTGTTGTTATCTCGTAGTGAATAGTGCCAATACGACTGCCCAAATCTTGTGCGGTAATCGTCTTTTGTGCCTGCCTACCGAGCAACACCACCTCTTCCCCCGGTACTATCTTTGCATGAATCTTACTGACATCTATCATGCACATATTCATACAAATCCTCCCAATGATAGGGCATCGCATGCCACGCACCAACACTTCGCCACTACTCGAGAATCTTCGATCATACCCATCCCAATACCCGACAGGAAGCACTGCGATTATCCGCGGGGAAGGCGCTCGATATGTCCTATCATACCCCACCGTATCTCCCTTTTGTATTTTTTTGATTTGAGCAATACGTGTCTTCCAGGTAAGTGCCGGGCGCAATAACACATGTGAAGCGCGTCCCACCTCTAGATCCGGATACATCCCGTACATCCCAATACCCAACCGTACGGCGTTAAAATACGTATCCTTGTACATCATGGATGCGGCAGTAGAGGCGGTATGCATAAGCCGCGGCTCAATACCTGATGCATGAAAAGCCAAAAGCGCATCGGCAAAATTTTTGAGCTGATGCTTGTAGTAGACCGACTTGAGATTTTCCGTATCCGAAAAGTGCGTATAGATACCATCGGGCACGAGAGTCGGATGCTCCTTGGTATATGTCGCAAACCGCGGCCAATCCTCGCGCATGATGCCTTGACGAAACGTCCCAGTCTCTATTTTAAAATGCACCAATACTTTTTTGTGCATACGCCGCGCAATACTATCTAGAAGTTTCAATGACTCAAAATTATATATCGCAATCCGAAAACCATTTCGCACTACCGTACTAAACATACCTGGGGGCACATAACCAAGTATGAGAATAGGTTTTTTGATACCTGCCTTTTTGAGTTCTAAGGCCTCATCTACCGAATCTACACCAAAACAAACATCCGGAAGTCCGACTTCCGGAAATTTTCCGGAAGTCGGACTTCCGGAGAGGATTTGAGCTGTTTCGACCAGCCCATGGCCGTAGGCGTTTGATTTGACTACGGCGATAACAGAGACGTGACGCCCAAGTTTTTTGGTAAGTGCCAAGACATTGGCCCGAAGCGTCTTGGTATCCACCTCCACCCAAGTTTTTAAATTCTTAGTATTAGGAATCATGAGATACGAATTAAGAAAGACATACAAAGACTCACCCCCGGATTCAGAGGCATCTTTTGTTTTTCCCCTCTATCATATTATTTGCTACCTTTCTCTATTCTCTCTTTACCCATATATGGCTGGAGCGCTTTGGGGATGCGAATCGAACCATCAGCCTCCTGATGGTTTTCAATAAGCGCTATGAGTAAGCGGGGGGTTGCAGCTGCAGTATCATTGAGTGAATGCACAAAGCGAAGCTTCTCGTCGGTATCACGATACCGGATATTAAGCCGACGCGCCTGAAAATCGTGAAAATATGACGCCGAGTGTGTCTCACGATAGCGGCCTTCGGAAGGAAGCCACGCCTCGATATCATATTTTTTAACCTGCCCGAGCCCCAAATCCCCGCCACAATTTGCCACTACATGATATGGAATCTCCAGCGCCTGCACCAGCTCTTCGGAATTAGCTGTAATCTCCTCATGCAAACGCACCGACTCCTGATGTGATGCTTCAGATAAAACCACTTGCTCCCATTTATAAAACTCATGGACACGCATAATACCTTTAACATCCTTGCCGTAGCTTCCTACTTCACGACGAAAACAAGGAGAGAACGCAATAACTTTAATCGGCAATTTTTCTTTGGGCAAGACTTCTTCCATGTAGTAACCCATGGTAGCTACCTCGGCAGTGCCAGCCAAGTAAAGATCGTCCTGGGTTTTGTAGAGATCTTCCTCGCTTTGCGGTAAATACCCTGTACCGACAAACGCCTCACGTTTGACAAGCGAAGGCACAAACATCGGTGTGTATCCTTTCTTGACCATCATATCGAGTACCAACTGCCACACCGCAAATGACAAAAGTGCCCCATCATTTTTAAGATAGTACCCGCGGAATCCAGCGGTCTTCGTCCCCCGCTCAAAATCCGCCATATCGTGGAGTTCCAAAAGCTCAATCTGACTTTTGGGTGTAAAATCAAACTTCGGAATATCGCCCCAAGTGCGCACCTCTTGATTGTCTGCATCAGACTCACCCTCCGGCACCGAAAGATCCGGTATATTTGGCACAAGAAGCATGAGATTATCATACAAGGCCTCAATGGTGCGAAGTTCCTCCTCCTTGCCAGTAAGCTTTTCTTTAAGACCCTTCACATTGGCAATAGCCGTATCTCGTTCGGATCCGGAGAGCTTTGCTATGGCGTCTGAAGCCGTATGTTGCTCGGCGCGTAAATCGTCCACTTCTTTGATGAGTATCCGACGCTTCTCGTCAGTATGTATGAGATTTTGCACATCAAACTCCAGATGCTTTTTGCGCACGGCATCTTTGATAATCTCTGGATTTTCTCGGATAAATTTAATATCGAGCATATGTCTTGTGTACCATATTTTCACTTGTCCTGCCAATAGTAGGCAAAGAAAAAAGCTCTCTTGGTGAGAGCCTTAAGGGCAAGCATGAGTAGCACGTGTTTTACTGCAGATATAAATAGGAAACCGCGACTTTGGGCGGCATATTCTTCTCGCGCCGATAAGAAAAATAGTCGCTCGTACAGCAGGTACACGCCGGCGAAGCAACAATCTTACGAGACGTTATACCAAGCTCGCGCGCCTGGTCTTTGATGACCCCGACGAGGTCAAGCTGAAACTTCCCCTGGGCAAACTTGATACGGCTTTTGTATTTTTCACAAAATTGCTCCGCAACATCAGCGCGGACGAGATAACAACACGCATGAATCGCCGGCGTGATACCCAGAACAATGTTCCCCGGATCAGACCCGCATATGCAAAATGCATCCACAAGCCGAGAGAGGATATTAAGCGCCGTGCCACGCCAACCGCTATGTGCTACACCCATCACATTGGCGACCGGGTCGTAAGCGAGAATCCCCGGACAATCCGCACCAGTGAGCGTAAGACACACATCTTCAAGCTGTGTCACCACAGCATCCGCCTCCGGACTTGCAACAAAGTTATCCTCGCCAAGGACTACCACACGATCCGTGTGGTAGAGGAGTGGCTCCACGATACGTTTTTGCGCTGTTATTTCTGTTGCGAAAAAATCTGCGCGATTTCTCTTGGCCTGATCACAAAATGTCTTTTTGCCACCTGACTTTACGTTCATATGGCCGTGCTCGCGCCGGGACATTCCACAACGCACTTCCCGCAAAGTTGGGAAAAGATCAAGGTCACATGATTTTGGCATCACCAAAACCGCTGGACCAACTAACGACAACTCCCCCATATAAAAACTCCTTTCAGCTATGCGCTACTCATGCCTATTTGTAAGGTTCTTATAGCCGGAAATAACTATACGAGAAAACCCCCTTTCTTGCAAGACCAAGAATGTGTACTATAGTACCGTATGCCCGTACATATCGAAACCATACGTGGGAGCATTCCCTCAACCTCTGGCGTTTATTTTTTTAAAGCGGCAGAGGGGCAAATACTCTATATCGGCAAAGCCGGCAATCTTAAGGCACGCATCCAGTCGTACTTTGTCGCGTCCCGTGACGTCGGCCCCGCCAAAGAGTGTATGCTCAAAGAAGCCGCTACTCTCGAATGGCGGGAGCTTTCTTCTGAAATAGAGGCACTCATCGAAGAAGCGCGCCTCATCAAAAAATACCGCCCGCGCTATAACGTCCTGATGCGGGATGACAAAAACTATCTCTATGTGGGATTTACCAAAGAACCATTCCCCAAGGTTTTTCTTACCCATCAGCCACGCCAAGCCTTGAGCCGAGAGTTTAAAGACAAAAAAGCAAACTATATCGGCCCCTTTACCGACGCTACCAGTGTAAAACGCGTACTCAAATCTCTACGCAAAATCTTCCCCTACTGCACTTGCAAAGAACGGCACGCACGTCCCTGCCAAAATGCGCAAATCGGCCTTTGTATGACCTATTGCTGTCTGGATGACAAAAAAGCTACACAAAAAAATAGCATGTTTAGCAAAGAACACATCCAAGATGCGCGCCAACCCTATAAACGCGCCATCACCTCTATCCAAAAAATACTTTCCGGCAACCAAAAGACACTCGTACGTACGCTCAAGCGACAGATGGCAATCTACAGCAAAGACCAAGCATTCGAAAAAGCGGCTACTATCCGTAATCAACTTCACGGTCTAGAGCGAATATTTGCCCACAGTCTCTATATTACAAAGGAGCACTCGCTTGAAAACCGAAAAGCGCTCCATGAGCTTGAGCAGATACTCCACCTCCCCCATCCTATTACCCGCATCGAAGGATACGACATCTCCAATATCCAAGGGACCGATGCAGTAGGCTCAATGGTAGTATGCACTGATGGCGCTATGGACAAAAACGAGTACCGTAGATTCCGTATCAAAACGGTCACAGGTGCCAATGATCCTGCCATGATGCAAGAGATACTACTGCGGCGATTTGACCACCCCGAATGGCCCTACCCGGAGGTTATACTTGTTGACGGCGGTATAAGCCAGCTCAACGCCACCCTTGCGGCACGGAAAAAATATTTACGCCAAACTGCAAACGGCGCTGACATGCAAAATGGTATTACCGCAATCTCTATCATCTCTATTGCCAAACGAGAAGAAGAGCTATATCTCCCGCACAAAATCCATCCGATACCGCTCAAACATACCTCAACGGCACTCCTACATCTCCTCCAGCAGATCCGCGACGAATCACACCGATTTGCCATCGGGTTTCATCGAAAACTCCACCGGAGACTACCGTTGCGCTAGGCTCTGCAAAAAAGTAATTTGCTCCTGGTACTTATCCACCTTGGCAAGCACTTGATTTGCATATGAGCGGCCAAGATATGAATTCCAGTTTGACCCGGCAAAATATTTTGCAGCGGCCATCTTTTCATCCGAAACGGCACCATTGTCCTTTAAAAGAAGACCGGAAGCCACGAACGCATCCTTGGGTTGCCACGGACTTGGCGGATTGGATCCGGTAATCGCCGAGATTTGTTTTTTGTAAAGCACCCAGGTAGACGGGATAAATTGCGCAGGTCCCATGGCACCCCCCCATCCTACGCGCTTACCGTCTGCACCCCGCATCGGACAAGAGACAGGCATCCCGTTGATATCAAGACCGAGTTCCGCAGTAACCGCTTTGAATGGCTCGTGATCACGTTTGTGCATAACCTGGTTCCACTTATATTGGGGAGCGTCATCGGGTAGATTGCATTGACCGATATTTTTACCAAGCTCTGATTCTTGCGCAATAATACCAAGTACAAACGCCGCCCGTACCCCGGTCTTTTGTGATGCGAATTGCGCATATTCAAGAGCTTTTTCAAATGGGATTGCAGGAGACCCTTGTAAAAGAAAAAGCTCGCTTCGGATAGAGGCCGCACGCTTTTTTTTCTCATCAGCCACTTTTTTATATTCGGACTCCTTGCCCCGAGTGACTTTAAGTACTGTTTTCTTCTCGGCCTCCTTGCGCTCCTGAAGCTGTTTTTCCATAAGCTGAAGTGCACGGAGTTTTGCCTCCTCTTCCTTGCGCTCCTGAAGCTCATCTTTGGCTTTCGATTCTGCTTGTGCATGATCCTGAAGTTCGGAGCTCGAGATTTGAATCGCAAGTTGGAGAGAATCTATTGTTTCTACTTCACTAAAAAAATCTGAGAGATCCTCATATCCGAGCATAATCTCTGCAAGCGGCATATCATCGTATTCATTGAGCTTGCGCAAAGACTCACCCAACGATGACCGCTCACGCTCTATCTTCTCACCTAAAGCCTGTATCGTTTTTGTTTTGGTCTGGATAACACCCGTAATCTGCGAGATAGCGAGATCTTTGCGTTTGATCTCCAGCTTTGCTTTGGCGATTTGCGCATTAATAATCGCGATATCGCGCTCCAGGGAAGAAGCCTCCTGCTGTTTACTTTTAATCAATACCTCGTAGGTGCCGATCTGCTGCTCGAGATTAGAGAGCTCAGTCTGGAGCTGTGCACGACGAGAATCTACTGCAGATCCGGTGGATTGTGCATACGTTGAATACGGGGCGTAAGAAAGCAATACAAAAAACACCGCAAAAAAAAGAGCGGTACGAACGCGAATATCACAACGCAATGGTACTACTTGAGAAAAATAAAATTGCATAATAAGTCCTTTTCCTATATGACGGCTGAGGACCTGCCGGCATACAATACCCCTTGCTCGGAAATACGATACCCCCAGTATATCACAAAAAAAGCCGCTCCGAGAAGCAACTTTTTTAAACAATAGTATCAAATATATTACTCCGCAACCTCTGCTTCACCCTCTTCGGCTTTTGGCTTCTTGCCTGCAAGCTCAATATTCTCAAGTGATACTGGCTCCTGGGACTCGAGCGCCTGCATATCAGCCTCACTACGCGGCGGCTCCACGAGGGCTATCACGCTCTCTTCTCCACCCAAAGCAGTAACGCCTTTGGGAAGTTTGATATTTTTTACGAGAATCTGATCTTCGAGTGTTTTGAGCAGAGATAAATCAACTTCGATTTCATGTGGCAAATCATTGGGCAAAGCCTCGATCTCAAGCTCATGCGCTACCTTAACGAGAATCCCACCAAAAGCTTTGACCGCTTCGGAGTCGCCGATAAACTTAAGCGGCACCTGCGCCTCGATGGTCTTGTCCATGCGCACTGCATAAAAATCAACGTGTACGGGAGTATCTTTGATGGGATGAAGCGCCACCTCATGTATAAGGACATTTTTAGTACCATTACCTTCGATCGCCAAGGCAACAAGAGAGGTCTCTCCTGCAGATTTCCAAATTTTAGAAAACTCTTTGGCTGGTACGGAAAGATTGAGCACCTGCTCCCCTGCGCCGTACAAAACAGCCGGCACCTCACCAGCTTTTCGGAGTCCTTTCACTTTTTTGCCCGTAATAGCACGGGGTTTTGCAGTAAGCTGAACCATGTGCCCCATCCTAACATAACCGCTTAAAAAAGCAAAGACCAGCAATCACAAAAGGAGCAAAATATATGTAATATTGACAAATGTACTAATATACCGTAAAATAGCGTTCAGATTAGTTGCAACTTTAAACAAACAGGAGGTTACGATGATGGCTACTGTGCTGCTGTATTTCGTTTGCTTTCTGATTCTAGTACTTACACTGCTCGTGGTAATACTTTTCCTTATCATAAGATACCTAAACCTCGATTTATTACAGATAGGATCGAAAAGTCATCGAGAAATGGATGAGTACATACTCATAAAACTCGTGGAGAAAATCCACCTCATGTATTTTAGAGGGATAAGACTTGCCAACACCCTTGCGGAACGCAGTCTTATCAGCCAAAAACGCCGAGATAGTCTCGTCACTGATTTTACCGCATGGAAGGATGAGAACCGTCTCATGGCTGACAAACGTGGTATTGACCTCAATCTAAAACTCCCTGATCCATGCGGGCTCAATGACATTCAGGATACAGAATGGCAGATATTTCTAAAAGAAGCACGCACCGTCTCACGTGTGGCAATCTGGATCCGCCGCCTCTATGACCTGTGAACCACAAAAAGGCAATCTCTGATTGCCTTTTTTTGCCTAAAAAATAGTTTTTACTTTACAAGATTTGGCGGGGTTGAGCCGGAAAGTCCCGCCAAAATGTTGTCTGCGGCAAGCTCGGCCATCTTGGATCGGGTCTCCTCGGTAGCTGAAGCCAGATGCGGAGTGAGTACGACATTTTCAAGCTCGCTCAAACCCGCAGCGAGATCCGGCTCGTGCTCAAAGACATCAAGCCCCGCCCCGCGAATGACTCCATTCTTTAGAGCCTCCACCAGAGCCGCCTCATCCACTACCGGTCCGCGCGAGGTATTGATCAAAAATGCGCTATGCTTCATCATCGCCAGGCGTTCGGCATTGATAAGGTGACGCGTCGAGTCAAGAAGTGGCACGTGTACTGAAACAAAGTCCGCCTCTTTGAGCACGTCCTCGACGTTTGCGCGAAACTCGGCGTTAAATTCTTTTTCAAAGTCTTCGTTGCGCTTTACATCGTAGTAGATCACCTTGCAGTCAAAGCCGTGCCCCACATGATGCGCGACCCGTGAGCCGATACGCCCAAGACCCAAGATGCCGACCGTCTTCCCTGCCAAATCAGCGCCCAAAAGAAGCATTGGCGCCCAGCCATGGTATTTACCTGCACGGATAAACTTGTCCGCTTCTGCTACTCGGTGTGCAATCGCAAGCATGAGCGTAACCGCATGCTCCGCTACGGTTTCGGTAAGCACCCCCGGAGTATTGGTAATCATCATGCCCCGATCTTTTGCCGCCGCAAGGTCAATATTGTCAAAACCCACCGCATAGTTTGCAAAAATTTTACACTGCTCACCAGCCGCCGCAAACACCTCACCATCAATTTTGTCGGTAAGCAAGCAGAGCACTGCATCATATCCACCACTCGAAAGTGTGGCGATAAGCTCATCTTTAGTGAGCACCCGATCTTCGAGATTTACTACCACCTCGTGTCCCGCATCTGTTAATTTTTTGATTCCAGCTTCAGGGATCCTCCGTGTTACAAATATTTTAGACATACCACAAAATTAATTAGCATCAATAAATAACTGCACCCGTTCCAAGACAACCGTACGCACTGCCTGAATGACTGACGGAAACATCTTGTACGGCGTCGTCTCCTCGGGATTGTCGGCAAGAAACTTTCGCAACGCACCGCTGTAGGCTACCCGCAACTCGGTGGAAATATGGATGTTAGCAACCCCGCGCCTTATAGCCTCCTGGAGCTGATCGTCGGATGTACCCGACCCGCCATGGAGCACGATCGCCACCTCCTCGGGCACGATCTTTCGAATCGCCTCTATCCGCTCGAAATCAAGCTGTTTTTTGGTGTGCGCCGCCATGCCATGGAAATTACCAACTGCCGGCGCGAAGCGATTGACCCCGGTACGCTCCACAAACTCGGCAGCTTGCTCGGGGCTGGTGAGATCCTCGGGGCGCACTATAATCTCTCCCTCGTACACTTTAGAAGAGTCGGTCGCAAGTACACCCAGCTCGCCCTCCACCGAAATATGAATATCTTTGGCATGCGCATATTCCACTACCGCGCGCGTACCTGCAACATTCTCTTCAAACGGCAATTTGGAAAGATCGATGTGTATCGACTGGTAGCCCGCATCAATCGCGGCTTTGGCCGCCTCCACACTCTTGTGATGATCTGCATTGAGCACCGCCTCCACCCCCCAATCTTTGCGATACGCCTGCACCAACGCCACCATTTCTTTGCGACCCAAGTATTCAGCCTCACCCTCGGAGGTACCGATCATCACCGGAGACCCCGTCTCTTTTGCCGCCTCCAAAATCGCGCGAAGCATTTCGAGATTGGAAATATTAAAATGCCCGACGGCGGTATGTGCTTTGGTATGCGCGAGCAAAATTTGCGTGAGTGTCATAGTTATATCTCTTTTGGATGGTAATCGGCAGGAGCATCTTTAAGATACTCCTCCAGTTTTTCTCTGGTGAGCAAACCCTCGCGCGCGCCCACATATTGGACCACCGACATAGAGTTGATAGGCCCCCAACGCAACGCCTCATGAAGTGGTATACCCAATGCAAGGGCTACCGCAACCGTGGAAGAAAATGCGTCTCCTGCACCCGTGCGTTCATAGGGCGGCTTGGGATCCGGATAGGGTGGCATAAACCAAGCCTGCACACCATCATATGCATAAGCCCCTTTTTTGCCGTCGGTAATGCAAACTATTTTTGGACCGAGAGCGGCAATCGCTTTGAGTAATGCTTTTATATCCGACTCTTCTGTTTCCAAAATCCGCTGGGATTCTTCTTTGTTGCAGACAAAGAACTCCGTACGCTGATATATGCCTGCGAGAGCCTTCGTGCCGAACTTCATCTGATAGGTCCCCGGTTGAAACGCGAGCTTCACATCGGGGTGTGCCATCAGATACTCTTCTATCACTTTATGAAACGGTAGAGCATTAGACCCCAATGAAGAAAGATACAGCCACTTTGGACTACCAATATCGGGTAGGACATAGTCATATTCCTCATGTTTGACGAGAATCGTACGGTCGTCCTCAAACCACAAGACATAGTGATAATTGGTCTTATGCCCAACGTGCGTCGCAATAAACTGGGTACCAATCTCTTCGCCCATAAGCGCATCCAGACATTCTTTGCCATAGTAGTCATCTCCAATATTAGCAACAAACGCAGTTTTGAGTCCCAAGCGAGCGGCACTAACCGCGGCGTTTGCGCTATTGCCCACCGCCGGTACAATATAGACCTCCTCATAGGGAATCTTGTCACCAAAGCGCATGCAAATCTCGCAAACCTCTTTATCAACATTGCAATGTACTGACGCGTCCTTCAACCGGATAAAAGCATCCGTAACCGTATCCCCTATTGCTACAAAATCATTTTTTTCTTGCATATGACATTATTGTACATGAAAACCCGCAAGAGAAAAACCGCCGTCAGAGAGACAGCGGTTTTTGGTTTGTATCCCGAATTCCGAGAATTATCGCAAATTCACATCACGCACTACTGTTGCGTCAATAGTTGTACCATCTGCGGCACCATACACACGGATATGGTCACCTACCTTGAAATTGGAGAGCAAAGTCCTTGCCCATTTCGAGTCGAGCACTGCTGTGTCCGCACTTACATTGATCGTGTAGTCAAACCTGCCGAATGTTACGACAATGCTAGCAGGCGTGCTGGATCCGGTGTAGGCGGTCTTTAGGCGGCCTCCCTCGAATACCCGACGATCCTCTACCCGAATTTTGATGCGGTTTGCCTGAAGCGTATTTGCTGTTTTGTCCCACAAACCATTGACTGTAGCCATATCGCCTGACTTGAGACCGGAGAACGTGGTAGTACTTTTGCCTTTGGTGAATGTAGTCTGGTCGCTCACAAATACCTTCATAACTCCTCTTTCTTGTGTTTTAAGCATAAACGTCTTGGCCACAGTGTCGATACTTGAAACTATACCAAAAGGATTGAGCTCGGATTTCATCACCGACCAATCACGAACCACTTTGGCAATGACCGTCGGTCTCGATGCCGATGTATCAAGCGTACCTTCTACGTTGATGTAGTGCCCAGGCACAATCTCGGCAAATGATCCTCTACCACCCTCGCGACGGATGATCTCCGTCGAACCATTTGTCTTAATAACGCCCGAGAACCCCGCCACACCTCCCCAGGAGATCGTGGCATTCATATTGGATCCCTCAATGCTTATCACTTTAGCACCAGTAAGCGAAACCTTGCCCCCTTCTGTAATGTGCAGAGATTGGTGCGGCATATTATCATCTGCGAGCACACTATGCGCTCCGAAAGCCAGGCTGGCGATAAGCCCTGCCGTTCCGACAATTCGCTTTGTTTTATTCATAAACCTTACAATAAGCTTATAATATAGTACCTTTCGCGACTTTTGGGGTATACCCCCCCCCATTTGTGTAGCATATTTTATGACGCCAGGAAAGCTCATCCCTTACAATGTCCACCAGGATGCGAAGAAGCGGGCTAGGAAGATTTGAAGATCTCTGTCCCCATATTGTCAATACTGGCGTTAATGACTGCGCCGACATTTGAACTAGTGACCGTAGCACGAAGCTCAAAATACAGAGCGCCCCCTGCAGAAACCGTGAGTGGCGTACCTGTGTTTTCAATCACCATAGGGAATACAGTGTCCTGCTCCTGCAAAATACCGAGCTTGCGCGATACAGGATTAAACGTATATGCATCGTAATTAAACTCTGGATTACTAAACGCATACAGCTTCACATCCTTGAGTCCTGTAAGTGCACGTGTGAGGGTAACTTGAAATGACGCAGGAACAAATTTCTCTGATCCGGCGGCTACCTTGAAACGGTAGAGGACGATAAGCCCGTTTTGCATGCTACCAGAATGTACTACCGGCAATTTTTCGTAGGTCACCGGGGAAGCTGTAGGAGACGTCGGTGCACTCACGCCTCCTATCGTGATAAGAGCTGACGCCGTGTCGTACTGGGTGCTCGGCACTATGCCCACACCCGAAGATTTGCCGAGCCCGCGCGTAAGATTAAAGTTACCGTTGATACCATTAAAATTGACTGTCACCGTATCCCCTGCTTGTACTCGCGTACCTAAAGGTGCCAGATCCAGTTTAACCGTAAGCAGTTTGTGCGCTCCTCTTGGGATAACTACACCTGGCAAAAGTTTGGCAATAACACTACGGTCGCTACTTGCAAGTGAACCCTCGCTAACCTTGACTGATCCATCCCAAATCGTGTAGCGAGCAGCGGCAAAACTATTTGAGCCATCTATCTTGAGTCCCAAATTTTGTAGCTCCACCGCCTCACCCGCCGCTGAGAAATCAAACACTGTAGCAGTAACATCTGCAGACCCAGCTGACACCGTACGCCCAACGGGAGATGACACGTCAAGACCTAAAACAAAACTACCATCAGATATGAGCATCGCCGGTCGCGCAATCGTACTACCTAAAGCGGGTGCCAATACCTTGTTTGAAGTCACACCAGTAAATGATTTGGAAACATCTCCCAACCCCCATGCGTAGGTAGCAGGAGCGGGAGGATTTTGGATAATATTGCATTTTATAGCAAGTGTTTTGGCGGACTTAGCAGGAATAACAAAATCAGTGTCCAACAAAAAGACATGTGCGGTGGTATCTGCCTTGGAAGGCAAAGGATTCATGGCATGTGATCCGGTGGTCAACGCCAAAGCGCCATCATAGAGTTGGCAAGCAGTGAGACCTTTTTGACTATTATCATTGGGTGCCGTGAGCACAGTAGGCAGAGCAGATACCTTGACCTGCTCGGTTGAACCGGAAGCATCGATACTGACATAAGCCATGGTCTCTGCCTGCGAACCTTTTACTACCGTAGTAGCAAGACCTTCAGTATGCACGCGTACTGAAAACGGCCCCAAGTATTGCGGGGTGGGCACGGTAGACCCTCTGCGGGCAAGCATCGCCTGCACCTGGATCTGAAGTTGGGCCACAAGTGCCTGGAGCGTTTTAATCTGCGCCTCTAACGTAGCCACAGTATTGGCATCAGTCGTAGCCGCTGATGATATAAACGGAGCGACTATCAAGGCTCCGGAAATAATGAATGTATAAAATCTTTTCATAGGCTTATTATAGTTAAAAAAACCTATAAAGCTAGCTTTTTCTTTGTACCGCGCGCCTCACTGCATCTTTTATATGAGATACCCCCATACCAAATTTTTCTATGAGTTCATTCGGTGAGCCGGATTCACCAAACCGGTTTTGGACACCAACAAACTCCACTGGTACCGGAAACTCACGCGCCAAGACCTCGGCAACCGCAGACCCGAACCCACCAGTTACCTGATGCTCCTCTACCGTCACCACCGTACCTGCACGACGCGCCACCTCTACGATAGCCACACTATCAATTGGCTTTATAGTGTGATGGTTGAGCACAATCGCATTGATGCCTTCTTTTTGAAGCTCGGCCGCGGCCAGTAGCGCATTGTGCACCAGTGGTCCGCACGCCATAATCGCAATCTGTGGCTCGCCCGCATCTGGCTCCCAAAAAATTTGCGCTTTGCCAATGGTAAACGGCGTATCAAGCGTCGTACATATCGGTGTTTTCTCTCGAGCAAAACGGATATACACTGGGCCCGGATATGTAGCGGCGGCTAATGTGGCTTTTCGCGCCTCATGCGTATCGCAAGGAGCAAGCACCGTCATATTGGCTATGACCCGCATAATGGCAATATCCTCTATCGTCTGGTGTGTAGCGCCATCCGGTCCCACCGAGACTCCCGTATGCGAACCCACCACAATAACGTGCTGATTATTGTACGCTATGGTCGTACGTATCTGCTCCCAGTTACGCCCCGGACTAAACATTGCGTAACTCGTGATATACGGCACCTTGCCCATCGCCGCCATACCGGAGGCGACCGTAGCTAGATTTTGTTCGGCCACGCCAATCTCCACAAACCGGTCGGGATACTTTTTGGCAAATGCATCCATCTTGGTAGATTCGGTGAGATCTGCACAAAGCCCAACAACATTGGGATCGGCATCCGCCGCAAGCACCAACCCCTCACCAAACCCCACGCGAGTCGGCGCCTGCTCTACAGAAGCGATATCCAAAACGTGTTCGGCAAGTTTTGCATCTTTTACGACCATAAAAATTATTCTAAGAAACTAAATGATTCGATCATGCCATCCAAGACCGATCGACTCCCGATGACATCAATAATAGCGTGGCGTTTGCCGTCTGAGACAAATGCTCGAAAATCATCCGCAAGACCGATATATCCCTTGTCTCCATATACACCCACCGCAAGCTGTCCTACAAGAACATACTTTCCGTTGATGGTGCGCTCTATGAC
>CAYGFT010000023.1:0-15416 GCA_964349275.1 uncultured Candidatus Saccharibacteria bacterium | reverse complement strand
CTCTTGGGGCGAGTGATTGAGGTTGCCGATACCACTGCAGTAGTAAAATTGATCTCAAGTTCTAAAGAAAAGACGGAGGTGTATCTCCCCAGTTCAGATCTGGTATCGGTAGCGGAGGGTGAGGGGTTAGGCGTATTTAATATTAAAGTTCCGGCAAGTTTTACTATAACGGAAGGTGAGAGTATATTTAGTACGGGTAAGCGGGACTTTCTCATTGGGTTTGTAGATAAAATTGAAAAATTGGATGCAGGTCCATTCCAGGTAGTCAAATCAAAGATCCCTATCAATATCACCGATATTCGCCAGGTGTTTGTGGTGCACAACCTATGAGGAATCATCCGCAAACAGTAAAACTGTTTTTCATGCTGGCGCTTATATTTTTTCTCGAGGTGAGTATTGCGCCGCTTATGGGATCGATATATGGTTCGGCAGTTATTTTTTTCCCCGCGGTGTTCTTCTTTTGTGTGTGTCTCCTCCCGTCGCGCTCAGCGTTTGTGTATGCGGGGATATTTGGCATATTGCGTGACAGTATCTCGCTCTATCCTCCCGGTGTTTGGACTTTAGGATTTATTGCGGGCGTGTTTTTGGAGCAGATACTTATGCGGGAGATGAATATGGAAAAAATAAGCGCACGCACACTCGCGGCGGTCTCGGGCGTTGCCCTCTCGTATGGAGTAGCATTTTTGGTTATCGCTTTTTATAATCACGCCATGCCTCCCGGAGGGCCCATGATACGTGAGGCAGGTATGAACGGAGTCTGGATAGTTGGCATGGTGCTCGCCTCAAGACTTACGTATATGCGCTTTTTGCGATACACTCTATGACCTGGATACACAAAATATTTTCACGTCGTAAGATCAGCCCCTACGTGGATCCGGAGGATATTTTTTTGGATACGCGCAATTCGCCCGGGTTTGATACGATTCGATTCGAGGGGAGGCTGGAACGGCCGATTAGTCGCCCGATATTTGCGATGATAGGTATACTATTTGCACTAGTGGGTTCTACGTTATTTGCACGCGCCGCATATTTGGGGATTTTGCATGGGGACGAGTTTCAGGCTCGTGCTACGAACAATCATCTTCGCCATATTAGTATCGTCCCGCCGCGCGGAGTGATCTATGACCGCAATTTAAGGCCCCTTGCCTACAATGTCCCTGGATTTCGTATCAGTCTTGATTTGGGAGATGCGCGAGACTCATTTGACGAGGCGAATATCATCCGATTGGCATCATTATTAAAACGTGATCCCAAAGAGGTTGTCGATATTCTCGCGGGGAGATATGGAGAGATTCCGGTAGATATTATATACGAGTGGGATACGGCAAATGCTATTATTGCCGCGTTTAAAGACGATATGCGGGTCAAGGTTGAACCGGCAACGATTCGGGAATATTTGGCAAGTCCTTCGATATCGCATGTAGTCGGATATCTTAGTAAAATTACCAAGGAAGATTTGGAGGTAGTAGGAGATTCGCCATTTCTCTGGTTGCAACGGGGGCGCACCGGCATTGAACTTACCTATGATGAGATATTGCGCGGTACGCTTGGCAAAAAAATTGTGGAGTTCGACTCTGGCGGAGAGCCCTTGAGCGAAAATCTCTTTGAACGTGAGGAGCCGGGAAAAAATCTGGTGCTCAGTATCTCCGCAGATCTCCAGGAGGTTATGTATCAGGCGGTTGGGGAGACGGTGCGGGAGCGTGGATTTACGGGAGGGTCGGCTATTATGTTGGATGCGCGCACCGGTGCGGTGTTGGGTCTTGTGAGTTACCCGGGGTATGATCTCAATGCTTTAAGCAGAGGGTCTCCCCGCGATACCGTTCGTTGGGCTTTGCAGGACGCAAGTCATCCGTTGTTTAATCGGGCCATATCAAGTGCCTATCCGCCTGCTTCCACAGTAAAACCATTTTTGGCCGCCGCCGCTCTCGAGGAGCATATCATCGACCCTAATCGCCAAATTCTCACCAATGGGAAGATTGTCGTACCCAACCCCTATGATCCGACGCATCCAGCTACATTTTTGGATTGGAAAAATCACGGGCTGGTCGACATGTTCCAAGCTATTGCCGTCTCTTCCAATGCGTATTTTCAGACAATCGGTGGCGGATATGGCGGCATACCGGGGCTGGGTCTTAGCCGTATTCATGAATATATGTCGCGGTTTGGTTTTGGATCAAAAACAGGTATTGATATTCCTGGAGAGTTTGAAGGGCTCCTCCCTGATGAGGCGTGGAAGGCGCGCGTAAATCCAGGCGATCCCACTTGGCGCATCGGAGATACCTACAACATTAGTATTGGTCAGGGTGGGACGCTTGCCACTCCGGTACAGCTTGCGGTTGCCGCACTTGCTATGGTGAACAATGGTGACATTATTAAACCAAAAATTGCGCTTGGTATTTCCAGCGCCGATGGTATGGTTGAGTATTTTTCCAGTCGTGAAGTGACCCGTACCGCTGATATTGCCGAATCTTCTCTGCGTACAGTGCAAAAAGGTATGCGTCTTGCGGTACAAGAAGGCACGGCAAAGGGGTTGAGCGAGTTTTCTGTAGAGATTGCCGCCAAAACCGGCACGGCCCAATTCATACGTAAAGAGAAAGTGCACTCTTGGTTTATGGGATTTGCGCCGTACGATAATCCGGAGGTAGTTTTGGTGATTAATATGGAGAATGCCTCAGCATATAATCTGATTGGGGGCGTGTATGTTGCCGGGCAGATATTCCGTTGGTACGACCATAATCGTGATAAGCTATTTACCCTACCAGATAAGGCAAAAATAGATTAAGTTATCCACGCGCGGGACAGTTGACAAAGCATATGCTAACCTATAGTATGTACTCTTAATTGCCGGTTTGCGGGCATGTAAAAGCCCCAAAAAGGCAAAATATCCTTATTTTGTAAAGTTAATGTGCATAGAGAGTTTTTATGGATGACAACGCCAACGATATTTCTAAGAACGTAGACATAGAATACATGAGCAAAGAGGGGTTCCAGAAGATGCAGGAGCAACTTGAAGAGCTCAAGACCAAGGAGCGCTTGCGCATTGCCGAGCGTCTTGAATATGCCAAAAGCTTGGGTGATCTTTCTGAAAATGCTGAATTTGACGCCGCCAAAGAAGACCAGATGCTCAATGAAATGAAAATCCGCGAACTTGAGGATATGTTGAGTCGCGCGAAAATTGTTACCAAAGGTAAAAATGACGATACGGTTCGTATCGGATCCAATATTGTAGTACAAGCCAAGACTTCAGCTTTGCAGGCAAAATATACTATCGTCGGCTCGGAAGAGGCGAATCCGGCACAAGGTATGGTATCGCATGAGTCGCCGCTCGGTCGCTCATTTCTCGGACGCAAGAAAGGGGAGAAAGTAAAAGTTGTCACTCCAAAAGGAGAGATGGAGTATGTTATCATAGACGTAGCATAATCGTAACTTCCGAAAAGCTATGTCACTTGAAGATATTCGGAGCGCTCGGCTCCACAAGCTTTCTCTTATAGAGGAGGCGGGTATTGATCCATATCCGGCACATACGGATCGCACACATGAGGTGGCGGTCGTATTGGAGTCATTTGCAAAACTCGAAAAACAAAAGAAACCAATTGTACTTGCCGGACGGGTGCGGGCTTCACGCGAGCATGGAGGCTCGACATTTCTAGATATAGAGGACGGCACAGGCAAGATTCAGGCTTACTTTAAGCGTGACGAGATGGACGGTGAGTCTTATGATATGCTCCAGCGTACTTTGGATATAGGAGACTTTATAGAGGTTTCCGGTCATCTTTTTGTAACTAAGCGTGGTGAGAAATCTCTTCTTGTTGCCTCGTGGAAATTTTTGGCAAAATCCTTACTGCCACTTCCGGAAAAATGGCATGGCCTTCAAGATGTAGAGGAGCGATTTCGCAGACGGTACCTCGATCTTTTGATGAATGAGGAGGTAAAACGGCGTTTTTTCCTGCGCTCAAAAATACTCACTGCCGTACGGACATTCTTTGACAAAGAAGGGTTTCTCGAGGTTGATACTCCGATGCTTCATCCCATTGCAGGAGGAGCCCTGGCAAAACCTTTCAAGACTCACCACAATGCTCTTGATATTGACCTCTATCTTCGTGTTGCTCCAGAGCTTTATTTAAAACGTTTGCTTGTAGGCGGTATTGATAAAGTTTACGAGATGGGAAAAAGTTTTCGTAATGAAGGGATTGATATGAGTCACAATCCCGAATTTACTTCCATAGAGTGGTATGCGGCGTACTGGGATGAAAATGACATGATGGATTGTGTTGAGCGCTGTATTCATCAGGTTCTCAAATCCATAAGCGACAGTGAGACTTTTGTTTTTGATGGCAAGAAGATATCGTGCGCGGAACAGTTTGCGCGTATAGAATTTGCCGATATTTTAAAGAAGTATGCCCTGATAGAAAATTATGAAGAAGAGACCCGGGATTCATTGGCTATCAAAGCGCGTGAGCTTGGTATTCATGTCGAACCACATGAGGTGAAAGGTAAAATTGCCGATGAGATATTCAAGAAGGTTTGCCGACCGCACATAGTAGAGCCAACATTCGTGACTCGTTTGCCGGTTGATATATCGCCGCTTGCAAAGCGAGTAACGGGCGATCCAAGTCAGGTCAGGAGATTTTTATTGGAAGTGGGAGGGTGGGAGATTGTAAACGCTTTCAGTGAACTTAATGATCCCGTTGACCAACGAACACGCTTTGAGGAACAGGAACGTCTCAAAGAGGCGGGAGATGAAGAATTGCACTCAATGGATACTGATTTTGTAGAGGCGCTTGAATATGGGATGCCCCCCGCTGCAGGAGCGGCGATAGGTATAGATAGGTTTGTAATGCTTCTGACTGACACCAGAAATATCCGCGAGGTGCTCTTATTTCCCACGTTACGGTCAAAAGGAAGCTCGAGCGAATAGGCTGTATGATTTCATAAGTACCTCTTGATCAGTGTTTCTTGTATTATATCTTGATGCGAGGTTTCCGTTATAAAAATGTACAGTCTTTGTCTCCAATAAAGCATGAAAACTTAAGAAGCGGGGAACGCTCTTTGTTATGGGTTGCCTTTGTGGTGGTGGGTTTGTTTATAGCGAGTGGGGGCATGTTCCTGTTGAGAAAACAACCAACGCCAATAGTAGAAGAAAGTTTACTCCCGCCACAACAAATCCCGGACGACAATGCATTTTCTGGGGAGACCCAGCGCCAGGTTTTATTAGACGACGATGGTCTTGGTTACTCAACATACCGCGATAAAGACTACGAGTTTGAGGTAAAGTTTCCTAAAGACTGGCGAATAAGAGTTGCTAAGGACAGTGGAAGTTTTTCTGACGGAACTACGCTTGCTGGTTTTCATTTTGCCCCAGACTCGATGTGTTGCGACTTCTTGATTGCTATCGAAGTAACACGAGGATCATTAAAAGATGAGGTGGAAAGACTCAGGGAGGTTAGGAAGGGATGGGAAGCGGAACAAGAAAAACTGCCTATAAGCAATCTAGATGTGGTGAGGGTTTTTGACCCTAAAGGGGTAGCTACATATTATACTTATTTGTTGGAAAGGCGTGGGTTGCTCTTCACTTTTACAGGAATGAAAATGGAGATGGGAGAACCCATGAAAGATGTGTTTGAAGGTATAGTGAGGTCTTTTAGGTTCATAGAATGAAAAGCTACACAGCAAGGAGGGTTGGTCGTGAGGAAATTTTCTTTTTGGGTAGTCCTAGTGTTTCTCTTTTTAGCATCACGCCATGCATATACAGACCGGTTGCGGGAACCTCTAGTGGCTGTTTGGTTGCTTTATGGAGAGCTTCATAGTATGCTAGCCCCTCACCCGTCATACTTTACCAGAGATGATCTTGGTCCGCTTTCTTAAATCGCTCTCTGAATGCTTGGTAGACATCCATAGCCTTCTTTTCGTTTGCGGATTTCTTTTGGCTGATACCATAAGGAATTTGCCTATCTTTCTAACAGAGTGTTATGATGAGGACGAGAATTATATCTTTAGGTAAGGAGGATGCGATGGAAGAGATAACCCCTATTTCCGGTGGATTGATCGCACTTGCTGAACAGCTCTCCAGTCTGGTGGGAGATACGCTTGGTATCTGTAGAGCTATAGGAGAAGGGTTTGGGCTCCCGCCTAGGACACTCCGAAATTTGGCAGACAAAGTTCAGCAAGCGGTCTCTAATGCAAATATGCTTGCGGATAAAGGTCAGCAGAACGGCTATTCCTAAGATTAATTTCTCTCTTTTCTCTTTACCTCCCGCTTGTCCATTCGTAATGACAAATAGGAGGTTTTTTACTAAGTTGCCAAGAAAGGAAGCTTCTGCTTACACCGAAATCCGCTCCGCGATATCGCGTGCGACCTGCTTTTGCCATGGGTTATAGAGCCGTATTGTGCACGGGTTGCTAATGTAGGTTATGGATTAAGCGTCGGCGTTTATTGACAAAATGAGTAAATAATGATACCGTATTCAAAGAATTTGGGATGGTCTAAATATACCCAGAAGTGCGACTCCCACAACGGCGGGTCTCTGTAAGTTAATCTGTAGGAGACGACACCGCGTCTTCGAATTTTTAGAGCAGGAGGTCTTATGTTGTTTATAGGTTCCTTGCTAACAATTTCTGTTCTTGCGCTTGTAATTTTTCTGGAACAGAGAAATTCCAGACGGAGAGAATACGCACGGCAATTGGAATTACTGGAGCGGAGCAAAACAGAATATCTGTCTTGGGATGATCTTCCACTCGAGGAGAGTAAGGCATGGTGTAGCTGGACGTATCGTGTGCCAGAAGAATTAAAGAAGGAGGTCAATAAGATTTTTCGTTGTCGCCTTTGGAATCTGGAGGAGAAGGTCGATAGGGTAAAAAATCGTCTGGCTGAATGGAATAGGACGGATGGAGCCCGTAAGCGTGAGGCACTTGAGAAGGAGCTACATATACGTCTTTGGTTTGATGTTCCGTTTTCAAAGGAACGGAAGACAGAGATTTGTAAGTTGCATCAAAGTTTGTACCTGGATGCATTTATCGAAAGCTACAATAAACCAGGGCTTCCTGCTCCCGCTCTCGTTGCTTGGAGAGAGTTGTTGCAAACCTGCGCAAGAGAAATAGAATTTACTTAAATAAATGTGAACAACGTGTGAATAACATTTTGTTCCACGAGATTGAATGGCTAAAATATCTTTATTTTAAGCCATTTTTTGTTTATTGTTGTTCGGTTGTTCTAAGACTATTCCCAATATGTTTCATAAAGTGGTATAAATGATACGTGAAGTGGTAAATTGTGGGTAATTCTGTGGATAGTCTGAACGCCGATGCTTATAGGAGAGTATGTCCATTCGATTGATGCCAAGCGCCGTCTCTCTATTCCCGCTAAATTCCGCAAGGAGATCGGGAAGGGAGCAGTTTTGACGCGAGGCCTGGATAAGTCGCTTTTCCTGTATCCTATGGCAGAGTGGAAGTCTATCGCAGAAAAGTTAAGCAGTTTACCGGCGGGTCAGGCGGACGCGCGCGGGTTTGTGCGACTGATGCTTGCGGGAGCCCAAGACGTGGAGATTGATTCATTGGGTCGGATACTGATTCCGGATTATCTCAAAGCATACGCGGGTATTGAATCCGCAGTGGTGGTGACGGGTGTTTACAACCGTTTGGAAATCTGGGATGAGCATACATGGCAGGAGTACAAGGGCAAAGTCGAATCAGAGGCGGATAGTATTGCCGAGAAGTTGGGTGAGATCGGCGCATTCTAGGCATGGCACATATTTCTGTACTGGCTGATGAGGTGGTGGGTGGTCTCGAGGTGCGTAGTGGCTCTCGGGTGATTGACGCTACGGCAAACGGCGGTGGGCATGCCGAGATGTTGCTTGCCTCCTGCGGCAAAAAAGGCAAACTTTTGGCGATTGAGTGGGATAAGACCTTGTATGCCGGATTGCAGGAGAAGTTCAAGCGACAGCACAATGTGATTTTGGAAAACGATACATTTGTACATATCAAGCGTATCGTTGAGCGAAATCAATTTGGCGCACCGGACGCGATACTCTTTGATCTCGGGTTTAGCTCGTATCATGTGGATGCTTCAGGCAGGGGATTTTCATTCCAGGCTGATGAGCCGCTCGATATGCGCTACAACCTGGATACCCCAGAGTCAGCGGCAGATGTTTTGCGTACGTATGCCGAGGAAGATCTTGCACGAATCTTTAAAGAGTATGGCGAGGAGCGTTTTGCGCGGCGTATTGCGCGCGCCATTGTAGATGAGCGCCGCCATAGATCTCTTGAGCGAACAGGTGAGCTTGTGGATCTTATCAGAGCACATGTGCCTGCTTGGTATCGCCGTGGTCGTCTCCATCCGGCAACCCGCGTATTTCAGGCAGTACGTATCGAGGTCAATAAAGAGCTCGAGTCGGTACGCGAAGGGATTGAAGCGGCACTTGCGGTACTTGCTCCCGGAGGACGGATTGCGGTTATCGCATTCCATTCTTTAGAGGATCGGATTGTGAAAAATATGTTTCGGGATGCAAAACAGGGGGGCGGGTATCTGCTGATTACTAAAAAACCCATTACTCCGGCACGAAGCGAAGTCACCGCAAATCCACGGGCTCGCTCGGCAAAACTTCGGATAATACAAAAACTATGACCGCACGTAGTACATACTACAAAAAAGAATTGCCTCGGCACCGGATGCTGGCACGTACTGCCCACAGAGGCTGGTATATCGCTGGGTCTCTTGGGGGGCTTTTCTGGGTACTCGTTATGGTCTACATTTATCATGTGAACCACGCGGTAGTAGATACGCTTGCAATCAAAGATGGGGAGAAACGTATGGCGGCGTTGGAACAGGAAGTGACTAAAATGGAGACGGATCTCATGACTATTGCGGTAGGAGGAAATCTTGAGGTGCGTGCCAAGGAGTTGGGACTTGAGGCTCCCGAGACGCCGCGGTTTTTGACGGGAGATACGATTGTAGCACGTTTGGGTGAGTAGGGCTGATACGGGGCATCGAGAGAATCTGATAATTGATCATTATGGTGGCAGCAAGCAAAAAAGATTGGCGGCAGACTTTTGTCATTTCCTTGTTTATGGTTCTGGCTCTGGCAATCATAGGGCGACTTTTTTTTCTACAGGTTAGTAGGTCTGATTATTATCGAATGCTTGCTGAGGATCAGCACTCGGCGGTCAAAACCTATCTACCGCATCGGGGAGATATTTTTTTTAAGGACAAGTTGGGACGCCGCGTACCTGCGGCTACGACGAATGTTATCTATACATTGCATGCGCGACCACGCGAGATTGATGATCCGCACGTTTTGTATACGAAGATACAGCCGTATATAACTGTCTCTGAAGCAGAAGTGGTAGGTGTCCTGCAAGATCGTACCAGCTCATTTGCGATTATCGAGCGGGGTATCGCAAAGGAACAAGTCGCGCGTATTATGGAGCTCGCGCTTCCGGGGCTTGATTATACAGTGGACGAGATACGGGTATATCCGGGCGGGGCTCTGGCAAGTCAGGTTTTAGGTTTTTTGGGATTTGTAGGGGATGAGAAGATTGGGCAGTATGGGCTGGAGAAGCAATACCAAGAGATGCTGGAGTTGCCGGATAGCGAGTCATCCGGTATCAGGTCGCTTGCGGAGTCGTTTACTTCATTTGGCAAAAAAATATTTACCGCAAGTCCAGAGGGAGCTGATATTGTGCTCACGATAGATCCTGATGTGCAGTCATTTATCGAGCGCCGGGTGGCAGTCGCACAGACGTATTGGCATGCGCGCAGTGCGGGAGCGCTGGTGATTGAGCCAAGGACAGGTAGAATCATTGCCATGGGCTCGAGTCCGACATTTGACCCCAATTTTTACAACAAGGAAAAAAATTATGATATATTTATCAATCCATTTGTCCAGGAATTGCATGAGATGGGATCGGTATTCAAGCCACTCACCATGGCGGCGGCGATCGATGCGGGGGTAGTCACACCCGAGACCACCTATGCGGATGCGGGGAGACTGCTGATCAGCGGTCGCGTGATCGAAAATTTTGATGGGAAGGCCAGAGGCACCCAAACCATGCTCAATGTGCTCCAACAGTCGCTCAATACTGGATCGGTATTTGCGATGCGTCGCCTGGGGCAAGAGCAGTTTAAGGCGTATTTTAAAAATTACGGCTTAGGGGAGGATACGGGTATTGATTTGCCCGGCGAGACCTCGGGGAATCTGCGCAATCTAGACTCCGGTCGGGAGATTGAGTTTGCAACTGCTTCATTTGGGCAGGGCATCTCGGTATCATTTATCGAGCTTGCAAGCGCACTCTCGAGTATCATAAATGGAGGTGAACTGATGCGTCCCTATGTGGTGGATGCCATTATGAAAGACGGCAAAGAGGTTCGTCGTACCGAGCCACTGGTGCGCCGTCGGGTGATCAGCAAGGAGTCGTCAGATACGATTTCACGGATGCTCACAACTGTAGTGGATACGACGCTTGCCAATGGCGAGGCAAAGATCCCCGGATATCGGATTGGTGCCAAAACAGGTACGGCTCAAATTCCTAAAAAAGATGGCAAGGGATATTCAGATGAATATCTGCATACCTATTTTGGCTTTGGCCCCGCATTTGATCCCCGGTTTCTCGTGGTGCTATATTTGGAGGAACCTCAAGGGGTAAAATATTCCTCGCAATCGTTGACTGCGGCATTCAAAGACATCACGCAGTTTTTAATTACTTATTATGAAATACCGCCTGACCGGCCCGAGATGCAGGTCTCTCGGCAATAACTCATCAAAGATATGTTCCGAACACTCGTAAAACGAATTTTAAAATTTCAGGCGTCTCTCGTGATGCAAAAGTTTCATCCGCGGGTGGTTGCGGTCACGGGGAGCGTAGGCAAGACCTCGACCAAAGAGGCGATCGGCGAAGTGTTGTCTCACCGATTCCATACGCGCCGCAATCCCAAAAGCTACAACAGCGAGTTTGGTGTGCCACTTACCATTCTCGGACTCTCCTCCGAATGGAGCTCTAAGATTGGCTGGATAAAAAATATCATCAAAGGATTCCGGCCACTTTTTAGCACTGACTATCCCGAAGTCTTGGTGCTCGAGATGGGTGTAGACCGCCCGGGAGACTTGGATTATATGCTCGATATTGCGCGTCCCTATGTAGGGGTGGTGACGGCGATCGGCGAGGTGCCGGTGCATGTGGAATATTTTTCGGGGCCAAAGGCGCTTGCGTATGAGAAGGGAAAGATTTTGCGTTCCACGAGCACCGAAGGGTTTTCTATTCTCAATTTTGACGATGAGATGGTATACGATATGCGCCATGAGGCGCGTGGTACGATACTCACCTACGGATTTAGTAAGGATGCAGACGTGATTATTTCGCAGTATCGGTTGACCTCGGTGCGCAAAGACGGACAGGATGTGCCCGAGGGTATTGTCTTTAAACTGGATTACAAGGGATCCAATGTGCCGGTGCGCTTGGAGGGATCGTTTGGCAAACAGCAGGCCTACACGGTGGCCGCGGCTGTTGCGGTGGGGCTGGCATTTGGTATGAATCTCGTGGAAGCGGTAGAGTCTCTCGGCGGATATACGGCACCCCCCGGTCGGCTCAAGCTGATTGAGGGTATTAAAGGATCCTGGATACTAGATGATACCTACAACGCTTCTCCTATGGCGATGCACGCCGCACTCGATGTACTGGAGGAGGCTTCCGGTAAGCGTAAGATCGCGGTACTCGGCGATATGCTCGAGATTGGCAAGTTTACTATAGAGGCGCATCAGACGATGGGGGAGATTGCGGGGCGTTTTGCGGATGCGATATTTACCGTGGGTCCTAGAGCCAAGTTTATCGCCAAAGAGGCGCTCGAGCGTGGTATGGCGCGTACCCGAGTATTTGAGTTTTCTGATTCACAAGAGGCCGCGCGTGCGGTGCAGGATTTTATTGAGCCGGGGGATCTGATACTCGTCAAAGGCTCCCAAGGTGTACGGATGGAGCGGATTACCGAGGAGGTGATGGCACATCCGGAAGATGCCCCGCGGCTTTTGTGTCGCCAAGAGGAGTACTGGAAAAACAAAGCGTAGGTATAAGTTTGTATGCTGGTTTCTCTTGGGTCTTGGTCATTGGGATTTGGAGTTTCTGCTTTATATTGATAAAAATCTAGAAATTGTATACTATTTCTCGCAGGATACGGAGATATAAATAAGCAAAAGTATATCCTATCGTCCCTGTCTACCGGCAGGCAGGTAGTCTGGTCTGGGACAGTTACTGTGTAATAAAGTGAGCTCAAAAAATAACGGCCCTATCGTCTAGCCTGGTCTAGGACACGTGGTTCTCATCCACGAAACTCGGGTTCGAATCCCGATGGGGTCACAAACGAGCTGGCGCAGTTTGTGACGGGCAATCAAAAGATTGCCCCGGGAGTTTTATGCGGCATCGACTTTTTGCTCGAGTCCCGCTTTTAGCGGGACGAGGATATCGCCGCATAAAACCATCCCAATCTGTAGAGACTTTAATACTCTAAAAACCCCGGCTTTGGGGGAGTTGCCCTGCCTGTGCCGTGGGCACGCGCAGGGCAATGGAGGAGAAGGAATCCCCCGATGGTATTTTTAAGGTAGAAACAAGGCGAGGAGAGTGGTAAGAAAGACGGTTCAGTGGTAGAAGGAGCTATAAAGGCTCTCGAGAAAATCGCCAAAGAAACAAGACTGAATGCAAAGAGGGTTAGGAGTCACGGAATAAAAATTGGCGAATAACACTAAAGCGTTCTTCTGATATCCACTGTATAATAAATTCATGAAGCTCCCAGCTCATAAAGGAAAGTTCGCACTACTAATCATCTATGTGATAGTCGTGTTTTTGGCGCCACTTTATTCAATTGTTTCTTACAATCCTGAAAAGGCCGTCAGTATGTTTTCAAAATTTATAGATGAGAAAGATGATCAATTCTTTCGAGAATACATGTCACTCCTAAGGGACCAGAAAGTCGATGAAGCGTTCGGGCTACTTTCCCCTGAGGCCCAGCAAGTGGTCACACGCGATTCGATAGCTGACGGAGCAAAAGAGTTTTCAACAGCATCTTCGGAAGTCATTCTTGTTGGTGTAAATATTAACCATATCAATGATAGTTCACCACGCACAGTATACCGCATGTCTTATGAGATGCCGAACAATCACCCTGAAAGGAAATACGTGGGAGTGAATATTTCTGCACGGGACCAAGGGCAAGGAATTAGAATTGATGCAATTCAAACATTCTACAGCGAGCAGTCGATTAAGGGGGGTGCAAAGTTCAAATTCCCACCGATTGACTGGGCTTTGTTTGTTGCAATCCTAGCACCACTTTTTGTTGCGTATACCGCGTTTCGATATCTCACAAAAGCAACTCAGCCAAAGTGGTTGATTTTCCTTGGAATTATCTTGCTTTCAGTCTATGTGACACTAAGCGCAGACGGTGGCTTTTCTCTAAACTTCAGTGTCAGTGGGTTTATGGGACCTGCAGGACTTTGGGGTCCATGGGTCTTTTTCCCAGTTGTACCAATAGGTGCAATAATCTACTACTTCTTCCGAAAAAGGCTTGAGATTAGTACTAGTTCTAATCCCTAGAGGGAGTTGTGGTGCCTGTATGAAGACACGTATAGAATGATGAAGGAGAAGGGATGAGAATGATCAAAATTTCGGTTATATCGGTCGAATATTTACTGGATGGGGCGATGGCGTTGAAGCAGATTTTGCTTGACAACATGAGGAACAACTAAAAGAAACCATCAACGTAGGGATCTTTATATTTGGTGGAATCTTTACAGTAAATAACCTGAACCAGTGGCTAAAAGAGTTAGATGATTTGAGTTATCCAGAAGATTTTGGTGAATACAAGAGAAAAGAACAATGTAAAGAAATATTTGTAATGCTTAAGGAACACAAGGAAAAAACAGGCGAAGCAAAAGAACCAAAGTTTCTTGGCACTATGCCGACCTACAGGGAACTTTTTCCAGAGCACGGTGCCGTTGGAGAAAAGTCTATAAGAAAAATTCTAAACAATCTGTATCAAAGAGACTGCCTGATGATTCTTTCACAACTCTCTAAACACTACTACAAATACTGCCAAAGAGGTTGCGGTGGTGAAAATAGTTTGGATATTTACAAACAAAGATGTGTTGAACTTTTGGAACCACAAATACAAAAAAGAATACGGGAACACGAGCCAGATCCTCCCAAAGATTACATGGTTATATTTCCTGAGCTGTCTATAGTCCATCTGATTAAGCTATGTCTACTTCATTGCGATGCTACAAAATACACGAAAGAAGAAAACTTCCCACAAAATACCCTGTATGGAATGGGTAAAAGTCTGTTGATAGTAAACTCGATTTTCGCAGATTGGCAGTTAAAAAATACTTCCGAGGATAACAGGATGAGTCTTGATCTGTTGGCAAATCTTTCAAAGCAACAAATTGTCGATAAGAATTTCGACATGTCTCAGCAGATGTATCAGAACTACTTTATTTTCAAAAATCTATTAGATAACTATAGTTCTGAGTTCGACATCCAAAAACTTTTTCAGGAAAAGTTTGGTGTAGAAGTACAAGAGTACTTCGCATTCTTAATGGTGCTCCAAGGACAATACGACATCAAAGACACGCCCGAAGAAGACTGGGCACTGCCTTATTTGGATTTTGATATCGCTCTCAAAAATCTAAAATCAAAATATCAAAGAAAACTTTTGGATAGTCTGTTAATTAACAATTTGAACTATAAAAAGATTGATCCGAGTTTTTTCAATGTGACCGATGTTGTTAAGCAACCCCTTGTGAAGCTACCTGATAATAAAATAATTCCATTGAATTTGCGCAGGCTATTTAATCGACTCTCTAGCTCAGTATATTTTGATCTTCTAGATTTTATTTCTGGCGAGAAAGAAAAGACTACATTTTCTCAATACTTTGGATACGCGGTCGAAGATTATTTTAAAAACATGATTCAAGCCATAGACGCGAATGTATTATTCCCGCGCTATGGGAAGGCAGATGGACAGGAGGCGAACGATGCAGTTTTAGTTCAAAAAGACTCCGTTATATTTTTTGAGTGTAAAAAACGACCTTTTCATAACCTGGAGTTTTTGCAAAAAGGCGATGGAGATGATTATTTAAACAGACTAAAGGAATCTTACTTCAAGCCTTTGGATCAGATTTGTAAAAGAATCAAAGATTTTAGGGATGGTAAGTTTTCTATAGATGGGGTCTCGAATGACGCGGTTGTGTATCCAGTGGTTGTGTCTCCTACAGCTCCACCACTTTTTTCCGGCGCTTGGGACAAGTTTAACTTGAATCAATATGTGCTTCCTGAATATTACAACCATGATGATCGAATTGCTCAACCGGAGTTTATTGACTTCTCTGAATTAGGACACATTGAAGAAGTCTTGAAAAGAAAGCTTGCTGATAGTTTTGTAG
>CAYGFT010000022.1:0-15894 GCA_964349275.1 uncultured Candidatus Saccharibacteria bacterium | reverse complement strand
CTAATATAATTATATTAATCTGATATGGAAATCTTTCATAAAAGACTGGAGGTTATATGCTCGATGTCCAATTTGAGCCAGTAGAGTGCCGCATGCATAGTAGCGGCATGCAGTTCGTTGGCAATCTGCAGATTGCCAATATTATGGATGCACAAAAGGATAGTGAAGCCCTTATACACCTTTTTAGGCATCTTGACTCGGGGGTAGAGCGACCCGGTCTCCAGGAGCTCTTGGACGACCCCCATTCCATAACGCTCTTTTTACGAAAAATAAAACCCCAGGGTGTAATAGAATATCAAGAGATCGTTGGCCTTGCCATACTTACCCGAATATCTGATTCAGATAAGGGAGTCATGACCATGGCACTCCACTCAAGATACGAAGGGTATCGTATTGAAGATACGATGATCGAGAGTATGATCACAATTTCGCGAAATCTCGGGATAAAAAAGCTGGAAATCCTCATCGATTCAAGGCGAGGAGAGCTCCCTGGGGCCCTACTAGCCCATGGGTTCAGACTCTTTGTACGCAGTGAACTTTACAAAAGTAACCTCTGACCCCCCCTACTCCACGCAAAAGCCGGATTGCTACACCCGGTTTTTTTGTTTGCAAAATAGAGTTTGCTGGTATACTGGAGATACATGAACAAGACCGCAATTATTATTACACTCATTATCACACTCGGCGCCGTAGCCATCGTGGCGATGCTTACATTTGGCGGCAAGATTCCTGAGACGTATTTTGCGTTCCCCAACATATTCAAAACCGACACCAAAACCTCTGAAGATCTTACTCCTACAGATACGCCCGACACCGCAAAAACTTCCCCCTCCAAGAACATAGCGCCAAAAATGCTATCCGGACCCGTGCATGCCGATATCTTCGGCGCACTCTCTTTCAAAAGTGGCTCTTTCGTCCTTACCTCATCGGACCAAAAACTTCTCATACGCAACTCCGGCAATCCCAAGCTCGCCGCCATCTTGGAGCTATATATAGGAAGGGAGACACGTCTTGGAGGTACTATTGACCCCAACTCCCCCCAGGAGATAACTGTCCTTGCGGTGAATGGCAAGGAGATTCTAACCCAAGAAACGGCTCTCGACACCACGCCGCTGGAGGCGGAAATCCCCGGTGAATCATTTGCTGATTTTTATGCCAAACTCACCCCAAAACAAAAAAACTGCATATCTGCAGCACTCGGCACCTCGCGCACCCAAGAGTTAGTCAAAAATGTAGCACTTACGCCTTCAGCCAAAGAGCTCGACAAGATAGCGGCCTGCACTACATCGTAGAGCCCTTTTCTTTGTTGAGTTTATTCAAAATCTTTTTTACCGCCTCCAGACTCACATCATCATAGATAGATATCGCCGTCACATGGGGATTAAACTTTTTTAAAGCGGCAATTTTTTTCTTACTAAGACTGGCGTCTACCGTATCTGAACGTGACAAAAACACATACTCGATCTTTTCCAAAAGTGCCTTATTGTATTCCCCTAATTCACGGCGTATCGCATGATAATCAGCCGCCGGATCCTCACTATCAGCGGCGACAAAATGAAACAGCGTCCGGGTGCGCTCAATGTGCCGCAAAAACTTCATACCCAAACCTTTACCTTCTGCGGCACCTTCGATAAGCCCCGGAATATCCGCAAGGATCAAATCATAATACGCGCCAAGATTTGGCTCGAGAGTAGTAAATTTGTAATTGGCAACTTTTGCTTTGGCTCTCGTGAGCTCATTGAGCAGACTTGATTTGCCGACATTAGGGAACCCCACAAATCCTACATCCGCGATAAGTTTCAACTCCAAGTGTAGCTCAAATGTTTCACCCGCACCACCCGGCTGAAATTCTTGAGGCGTCGTATTGGTAGGCGAGCGAAACTTGTAATTTCCTTTACCCCCGCGGCCACCGGAGGCAATCCGCACCTCCTCTCCGAGACGCATAAGCTCGGTATCTTCTCCGGTGCCAAGATTGTGTATTACTGTACCTATTGGCAAGCGTAATACCACATTGGCCCCATCGGCTCCATCGACAAATTGTGCGCGACCACGCTCCCCGTCTCCTGCCGAGACTTCATTATTGTGGCGAAACTGGTTGAGCGCACCGATATCAGATACCGCTGTCACGTAGACCGAGCCACCGCGACCGCCGTTGCCGCCCGTAGGACCAAGAGCCAGCTTGTTTTTATCAAACGCCACCGCGCCCCGGCCGCCGTTGCCTGCTCGCACTTTGATTGTAATGTCGTCTATAAGCATAGTGGTTGACTAGAGGAAAGCTTATTTAGTATACTCATGTTTGAACAAAAGCCAAGGAGGAGAGATATGAGCGCTTGGCAGCATGAATCAATTCAGGAATTCTTGGTCTCTTGCGGCTTTACAATCGACCAAGAGCAGGGACAATTTTCCAAATGGCATACCGGCTGGCAATACATCTCGATCCCCTTCGTAGAGCTCCGGGGCCACACCGTGCTCACATTCATAACCAAGGCCAGACAACGAGGGTGGTTACCAGAGGAAGAAGAAACCAGCAAAGAAAGTTATTTTTAGCTCCCATCATCGGCTCCCCTACAAGCCCCCATACGGGCTTTTATTTTACCTTTAGTATACTATGTCCCAATAAAAAAGCGGCATTTGTTTTGCCGCTTCTATATTCTTTCTTTCTACAAAATACTATATGTACCCGCCCTGCATAGTCTGATAGCGCCACTCCGCGAGCGCCTCATGGATCAGTATTGGCCCACGAAACACCAGGCCCGTATACAGCTGTACCGCATTGGCCCCGAACTGGCGCTTTTCGGTCACATGCTCGCCGCTTGAGATTCCGCCGACTCCTACAAGGTCTATGCCCCGCTCACGCGCCGCCTCCCGCATATAGGAGAGCACTTCATTTGACCGCTTCCGGAGCGGCTCGCCGGAGAGACCTCCCGCTTCAGAGAGCCCGAGACGCGATTTTAGATCTGCATCGGTGGTGGTGTTGGTCGCCTCTATCCCCACAAAGCCATGTGTGCTGGCGACATCAACGACATGCTGATAGTCCACCTCCGTAAGACCGTCCGGAGGGACCTTAAGCACAAAAGGAACTCTATCAAGCCCACGTATACCACCAACTCCTTCCATGAGCCTCGCGAGAAAATCATCAAGGCGATCAAAGATAGTACGCAGACCGGGCGTGTTAGGGCTACTGACATTGACCTCTACGTAATCATTCTTGTAGATTATCCTTGAAACAAGCCGCAACACCTTCATATAATCCTCTACGGTGTGCGCATCATCAGTCAGTTTATTTTTGCCGACAGAGAACCCTATCGAGTAATCCTGAATAGTATACTCTCGACGGGTGCGGGCAACATTTTGTAATACTGCATGTACCCCCTTGGAGTTAAATCCATAGCGATTGATAGCGGCAAGGTGCTCTGGGTACCGAAATAGTCGTGGTCGCTCGTTGCCATCCTGTGGCTCCGGAGTAATCGTCCCCACCCCTACCGACCCATGTCCGAGTGCGAAAAGCGCCGGCAATACCTCGCCCTGCTTATCAAAACCGGCGGCAAGACCGATGGGATTCTGCCACTTGATGCCGAATACCTCTTTGGGCATGTCATGATAGGGACTGCGAAATAAAAACTTCAGAAGCCCCAGCATATCATTGTCCTGAAACCATTTGAGCACGCGGATAGTAGCGGTATGCGCATCTTCCGCCTCTTTACGGAAAAGGTACCGCTTGATAAGGCCATCCCACAAGGTCATCCCCAAACGCAAACGCATAGGCGCAGCTTCCATATATACCCCCTTTCAAGATACAAAACTACCCACTAGTTACCACAAAACACTCTGCCTGTAAAGAGCAGAGCACGATCTTTAAGTGGAGCATACTAATAGGAAAACTTTTCAAAATGAATCTGCGAGGACGGGAGACCGAGCTCCCGCAAAGCATATACTACCGCATCCATCATGCCGACTGGCCCACACAAAAACACCTCCCTATCCTTAAAATCCGGTACCAGACGCTGTATTTTTTCTTTATCTATATACCCCGTCTCATATGCACCTGCCCCCGTGGTTTGCGAGAGCACAACATGCATTGGCACATGATAACCTGCAAACTCCCGAGCAAACACAATATCCTCTGCCGTTTTATTACCATAGAGAAGCACCATATCACGATGCTCGCGCGACAATGATTCCGTAAGAGCTCGGATAGGCGTGATACCAATACCCCCCGCAATAAACAAAAACTTCCCCCGTACCGCAGACGCTTCAGTAAATATACCGAGTGGCCCATCTACAATGACATATGTGCCCACCGGTATCGCTCCGATTGTATTCGTAAAATCACCAGATGCCTTCACCGAAAATCTGATGTACTCGCTATTGGGCGCTACAGAAAATGAGAATGGATGCGTAAACCAAAAGCCACGCGTGAGAAATATAAGATTAGCAAACTGCCCGGGTTGAAATATAAACGCTCCGATATCATGCCCGGAAATATATATTGACCAGACATCATGTGTCTCCTGTACAATACGATCTACCCGAAACTGATGGTGATAGGTGCGCCACAATGGTCGCAAAAATCGATAGACACCAAATGCACCAAACACGCCAAAATTGAGTGCATACCAGTACGTAACCAATGTCGTATTCCCCTCAAAATCACCAAACTTTACCTGATGATCAAAGGCCAGGAGTATCGCAATATAGAGAAGCAAATGCGTGAAATACCAGGTCTCATACCGCAAACGCTTGCGCACCACCGGCACAGAAACAGCGATAACGAATGCAAATATACAGAGACCGACTGCCGCCTTTAATACATCATCCTTATGCACCAAAAAATCCATAGTCTGCGCCAAGAAGGAAACGTCAGATATGCCCGCATAGCCGATAATCAGCAAGGTTGGGTGGGCGAGCAAAAAGAAAATTACCGAGTATCCCACAAAGCGATGCATCCGGTTCATCCGGTCGTGACCAAATACTTGCTCTATCCAACTAATCCGCCCAATCAGTATCAATTGCAGTAATACCGCATACTCGGCAATAAGTCCCGCGACCCGCCCCCAGGCGATAAATTGCATATATCCAGCACCCAAAAGCAAAGCGCGCGAAGAGCCAAGCCAAAACCAGATAATAAATCCCAGGTTTAAGAAAAAGATGCTGCAGAGTACACTCTTTTTTGTAGAGAGCATTATTGCGGTATCACCGTGTAGGTATTGACGATGGACTCAAGCGCGCCAATCGTTGCATTGCGATTAAACTCTCGTATCCCTTGCGCCGGATCATAATTGGCAATACTAATGCTATGCATAAAAAGATCGAACACAAGACAGACATCTCCTGCGATACGCCGGTAACTGGCAATCTCATAAAAATTACCCGCGGCCGCACCACTCTGTGTAAATGCGGTAAACACTTGCCCGCCGATAACTTTTTGCCCATGCACCTCAAACTCCGGTGGGGCAAGGCAATCCCTGATTTTCTGCTCATCCCGGACTGCAATCACATCCACCCCTGCCTCCGAGAGATTACTCCCCCGCGTTGTTTCTTTGGGGATACTGATACGTACCAGCGGCCGAGTATTCATTAAAGCGCCAAACTCCCAAGGCACCTGCTCCAAATCCTCGCGCAACTCAAAGTCTTTGGGATATTTGAAAGAAAAACCAAAATCTTGAGTAGTATATACAAGTCGGTCATCACTTGGTCCTGCAACCTGCGGCACTCCCACATCCAGTAAAGACCTTTGATACAGCAAAACCAACACCGCAAGAGTGCCGATAATACAAAGCACAATAACGATGCGCAAGATTGATTTCATATCTTCTTATTATACATGCCGTCCAAATACATTACTACTTACAATATATTGTCGTATTGTCCATGGGAGCACAGCATGCTAAGCTTCCCCATATATTGTACAACCCCTACACACGCGCAATCCCGCGACCGCTCTCCTCCTGCTCCCTTTCGTTTTTTTGAAAAATATATCAAAAAAATACTCTTGCTTACCCAATAAATACAAACATATGAACAAAGGTATTCTTGCAGTCATTATTGGTGTTGTAGTAATCGGTGGTGGCATCATGCTCTACCAAAATAGCCCAACAGCAACCACCACTCCCCAGTCCGCCTCTATTACTGACGGCACTACCCCGACACCTCCCGAAGCCCCTACTTTTGATCCTACTGATACCGAAGCAACCACGGAGGATGCCGGACAGGTCAAAGAATTCGTGGTATCAGGCGGAGAGTTCTACTACGAGCCGTCTACACTTATGGTCAAAAAAGGAGATACGGTGCGTATCGTATTCAAAAATGCAGACGGATTCCATGACTTTGTCATTGACGAGCTTGGGGTTGCTACCAAAAAAATTAATGACGGGCAAACAGATATCGTAGAGTTTACTGCAGACAAAGTCGGCTCATTTGAGTACTACTGCTCGGTAGGCAAGCACCGCCAGATGGGTATGAAAGGGACTCTGACTGTTACTGAATAATAAACACCCCACGCATGCAACCAAAGATCATCCCGTCCAGCGGGATGATTTTTTACTCCGCCAAATTAATTACGGATCTCTGCAAAAAATGACTTACCCGTATCAAGCCATGCTTCCAAACCTTTTTTAATTTGCTCAGGCAAGATATAGTATTTGCCAAACTCCGACTTTGGGACAACGACAAACTCAATATGATCTTCCTTTGCCTGTATGGGCACATCCTCTGGCACTATGACATGAAAAACAAAATTAATCTCGTGCTTAAGAATATCCCCTTCGTGTAAAAAAATATTTTCACCTACCCCAATACAACTCTGTATCTGGTAATCGCCCTCCCCCATTTCTTCTTGGAGCTCGCGCAAAAGAGCTTTGCGCACCGATTCCCCATTTTCTACATGCCCGCCGGGAAGAAAAAAATTGTCTGATCCTTTCACACGGCAAATCACTATAGCATCTCCTTGGGTGACCATTCCTCGAGCAAGAATATGGATACTTGATTTTGGGGGATAAAAACGCGACATAGTATCTACACAGCAGGCACTTTATTTCTTTTCATATTTTTTACTTTCACTAAGTGCAGTTTTTCTCCATGCTTCCACTTTTTGATCTCTGCTTCACGCTTGAGTGCGGAACTACGATCCGGATGGGCCTCAGTATACAAAAGTTTTTTTACTTTTCTGGATCTCGTGTAGCTCCCACCCTTACCCGCGCGATGTTCACCCACTCTGCGCGCTACATCTGTCGTAATACCCGTGTAGATTGAATCATCCTTGCAAGCGATAAGATAGACAAAATACATGTAAGCCGCTAAAACCCTATTTAAAAAATCTTTTTCCCCGAGATGCTCCACCTGCGCCAGAGATATGCCGCACTGGCAAGATAGATAAGAGCGGTAATTCCAAATAGTACTCTGCCGGAGAATATCGACATGCCAAAGTTGCTACCCATGAGACCAGTAAACCCGAGGTTGATACCTGATACCGCACTCACAAAAAATGCCCCCATATCAAGTGGCTCATGCGCACCAAAGAGCACTTTGCCACCGGTAAACCAGCGATACAAAAGGTAGACCGACGCCACTCCCGAGACGATCCAGGCAAGTGTGAGTATCGTTCCCACAAGACCATAGAGACCTGCCATAGGAAGTAGAAGCCGGAGCGGAGGCACGCCACCCAAAAGGAGCGCTACTGCAGCTACGACAAGACGTGCCTCGGACCACAAAAAACTATTGCGTTCCAGCGAATCCGGTTTTAAAAAATCTTGCGTGTCCATATATGTATATATTGCTACTGATAGCTTGAGTATACCATGGTTTTACCAGAGTAGCTCGACCGATGTGAGGCCCACAATAAAAGCCGCACATGCGGCTTTTATCTTTTCAAATCTCCGGTCACGACTACTCGTGCGCCTTTGACTCGAACATCTTTATGAGATCCTCGTCGGATCCGTCTTTGACATCTTCGGCGTGGTCAGCTCGGGCATGCGCCAACATCGTTTTAGCAGCATCTGTGGCAGTCTCTCCGGTAGCTTCAAAAGCACAATCAACGTCGGGCTTTAGATCTTTGCAAGAAAGTTTCATCATATGCGTATGGGTATTAACTCCTAATAATCCGACCACTTATAGATACTAGCACGCCGAGCGGATATATCTAAATATCTACCCGAGACGTCGGCAACATATTGACATTTTTTGTAAATATGCTACACTTTTTGGCGGCTTCGGGGATCCTTAACTTCCACTGTTTTACAGGGGGTAATAGTATGAGACGTTTGTGGGTAGCTATTTTTTTGATGGGAACGCTCCTCTCTCCTCTCTCAACTCGGGCTGATGGCGAGCAGGTGGTACTTTTTGACTACGTCCGAGCCGAAGCGTACACTGAAATCAAGTCTGGTAACTGCAAAGCAAGCAAACTTACCATTGATGCCATCGAGGAATCTTACCTAGATGGCCCGACTGGCAAAGTAACTTTGCATCGGGGTATCTACGTGTGGGTATATAATACCTGCAATGGCGGGAACATAGAACTGTATGCTCAAAAGAAATTCTATGAAGAGGACTTTTGGCATACGTCTCACCTGCGCAGTACCAATCTGCTAGTTGACAAGGTCAAGGTATGCGAACATGGTCAATGCATGTTCGTCTCACTTGATCTCCGCCTCAAGGCGGACAAAAAATCTCCGCTCCTTGGCTCAACTGACACTATCGACATCGGGGATATCTCCGTGTCAAACTTCGCGGTACAAAACGCCATACCATCCGGCTACGTAGTAGTAGACGGCAGAAAGGACGAAATCAAAAAATCCGGCGTGTCGTTTATAACGACTCATCACGACATCGTCTACCACTAAGTAAAAACTCCCCGAAGCCACCCAAGCCCGATTTTCCAATCGGGCTTTATTATTTTTTGTGAAGTATGATCTAAGTAAAAAGCCACCAGCAATACTGGTGGCTTTTTACTTTAATGACCCTCCGACCAGCAAGCTGGTCGGAATAGGCTAGTTTAGATTAAGCCCTAGGCGCCCTATTCTTCCAAATATAATTCCTCTGGGCGGGTATCCGTCTCTCCATTTGCGATGCGCACGAGCGCAGGATAAATGCTGGTGAAATACTCTTTTGTATCGGCAAGTGGGAGCTGTATGATTTCATCCGGCGTGAAGAAATTTAATTTTTGACCCTCATTGCCGAGCCGTACCTGCACGCGCTCGGCATCGTCCAATAGTACGAGAAAGACGGCAATCATGCCGTCCACCATCGGGAAATACTTCTTGCCAAGATAGATTATCCGTTTAGGTACAACACAAATCTCCTCCCGCAATTCTCTTCTTATCGCATCTTCCCAAGTCTCACCATCCTCGACTCCACCTCCCGGCGAATTCCAAATGTTGGGATTGCGAATTTCAGGCTTATTATCACGCAGAATTAAAAGAAACTTCCCTTTGTGTACCACGAATGCCTTTGATCCGTTTTTCATAAGAAATTAAGCCGTCTCCTTCTAACCAGAAGATATGACTAATAGTTTTCCTAGGACAATCGGAAGCTCTTTTACTCCATCACTATCACTAAAATGCCCTTTATCGTGCTCCACAAACGTCTCGGCACCTAGTCTTTGCACAAATAATTCTTTGTTGCTCAATGGCACATCTGCATCGTTATCCGAAAACAGCGCGAAAAATTTCTCCGTATGTGCTTTTACTTTTTGGCAATCAATCGGGATCTCGAGCCACGGTCTCGCAATTTCTTTAGCTTCGTCGTTCTCCAAATTCATGAGCGTAAAAAATCCTGCAACAAACACTGCACCACCCACTTTTTTGTCTTTGGGCAGGCTCTCTATATATCGCATTATGGCCTGACAACCAATACTATGCCCGACAAAAAATGTATGTTCATCTACCTCGCCCACAACCCGCGCAAGGTGCGAAACCCACGCCTCGATCTTGGGCCACTCGGGATTGGGCATAGCGGGAGCCTCGACATGAAAACCCTTGGCCTCGAGCTCGCGTTTGAGCCAAGGAAACCAGGCATCTTCCGGAGCACCATCCCAACCATGCACGAGGAACACCCGTTTTTTTGTTTGGAACTCAATCATGCAGGTATTGTAGAGTTGCTCTAATCGCGCGTACTCTTTTTCTGCCCGCTCCACCAGAGCCAAAGCTTTGGCCGCAGGCGTACCTGCCAGCGCCTCTCGTATCTCCTCCCGAGCTTTTTCCTTGAGTTTGCTCTCCATCTGGCCGCGCACATCAGTAAGCTCTCGCAACTTCTCCTCCATAAGTTTTTTGAGATTGAGACAGCGCAATTCGTCCTTTTTTTCTTTCTCTGTGTTTTTACTCTGACCACCTCCCCCCATTTTCAATTTATAGACACCATATCCTCCCAAAGCCACAAGCCCCATGACCGCCAAAAAGATAGAGACGATACCGCGAGAATTTTCTGGTTGCGGGATGTCTATTGGATCAGCAACAAACAAAACCGGTTGATTATTGGTAGGCACAGCGACAGGCATTACTACAGGTGTGGAGGTAGACTCAAATGCAGGGGTAGGAGCTGGCGCGGACGTCGCCGGAGGTGGCAAGGTAGCACTAGGCAAAGGACTCCCTGGTGTATTTGTAGTGGATGTCGCCAGTTGCGGTGCGGATGCCCCCGCAACTGATCGCGTGGGGATAGGGACGGCATAGGAATCGCTTTTGGGGACAGCGCCCCCATCTTGTGCCCACACAGAGGAAGCAAACAAACCGAAAACCGCTATGAATACTATGGGATATATTGCTTTTAGCCTCATAGTCTTTAATCTCTCCAATTATAAAACACCTGGCATTTTATACTAAGCATACGCAATAGCTTGTCCATAGAAGATGCAGAAAAAAGTTCCATATGAATAGCCTCATACTCTCAAAAATCTAAAAGGGAATCAAGCGGTGGACTACTCGTAAAAAATCTTGGAAAAATTCTCTTAATATGGTTCTCTTGAGATAGACCCCCCCCGAAAGGAAGCCACTATGTTTTTTACCAACCAGCTACCATTTGACCGGCAAATGTTCGTCTGCGGAGTATGTGGTTTTAGCTCTACTTCAAGACTCATCATCGACCATTGCAGTTCCGCGAGCACTGATTATCGCGTCGAGGAGGTGCCATTTTCCATTCTGCAGGAAGTATACATATATACACCTATTGGTCGTGGGAGGCGGCGACACCGGTCACGTACCCCTCAACCCTACATTATAGACAGCATCTACTACAGAAAATCAGCGCCAGCATGGCTCCTGGAGTCAAGAGTGTCTGAGGCACACCGGCTCTGTATATCTCTGCGCGCAAAAAACCGTCCGTTCACCGCAGTGCCGCACCACCTCACCTACCGGGATTTTCTTTTATGGCAAAAAGGAGACGAGCACGAACTGTCGCGGGCAGGACTAATACAAGCAGCCACCCGGTATTTAAGACTTATCCGCTCGAAATGATTGCATCGTCCTAAATGCGGCCGACCAAAATCGTGCCCGTCAAAAAATACCCAAGCCCGATTCGTACGAATCGGGCTCAATTATTTACTGATCAAATATATTTATTTCAACTTGCCGTCAAATACCGTCTCTGACTCGATGTCTACTTTTATGTTGGCACTAGGAGAAACATTCGGTACTTTGATCTCTATCTCCTGTGGCTCACCCAATACCTGGATACAAATCTCGGGCGTGTTTCTCTTGGTAAGGTGAAATGTCACGCTGGAAGAAGGTAGGTCTTTGGTCACCGATGTTTGGTATTGCCACTCCACGCATGGAGTAGAGCGCCCGAGCTTGCCAGAGAGTTGCAATGACCCTGCCTCATATTCTAGCTTTAGATCACCTTGGCGAGTCACAATATCAGCCATCATCTCTGCACCAGACTCATCATCTCGGTCGTCATTAGAGTTATTATTCGAGTCTTCATCTGGATCCTCCTTATCTTCTCTATCATCGTCCTCGTTTTGGCGTTTATCTTCTCCTTCGATTTTAATTTCTGCATCAAGTGACCCATCAAGATCTATAATACCCAGAGCCCCTCCTCGAGCATGCACTAGAGCTTTCAGACTCGCTCGCATAGCAGTAGCTTCCTTGGCTTTGCCTGATGCCTCCAAGTCATCCATCTCCCGCTCCGCCTCACTCATGTGCAGTTTGAACTCACTCTCCAGCTCTGCCTTGGTCTCGGCATCAAGCCGCCCCTGGGTCTTGAGTTTTTCAGCCTCCTCCAATCTACGTAGTACTAATGTGGCTTGATGTCTAGATTCGGACTCGCTGGAAACAGCAAACCAGCCCTCCGCCCGTTCATTAACCTCAGTCTTTACCGGATAGAGCATATCACCTGGCAAAGTGCTTTGCGCAGTAAACGATACACCTGCTGAAACCAATACTATGATCGCAACTATGATTGCCATGAAATAAATACGCTATCCAGTAATAGTACTAAGACGCATACTTCTCAAAAAACTTACTTATTTCGCTTAAAGAGCTCTGGAGTTATTTGAGGGTCTCCGTAAGAAATATCATCGTACGCTCCCAAGCCTGATCGGCCGCTTCAGCACTGTATGCCATATTGGTACCACCCCGGGCATTGGCAAATCCATGACCGACATTGGGGTAGATATAGACCTCATGCTCTCCGCTCGCGGTTTTGAGTTGAGCTTGGAACTCCCGCACATTATCTACTTTGATAGAAGCATCCTTTTCTCCAAAGTGGCCAAGTATCGTAGAGCGCATATGTACAAAATCATCGTGCGGATCAAACTGGCCGTAGTACATAACTGATGCCTTGGTACCCAGATTGCCCACCGCCATCTGGTAGGACCAGCCGCCGCCAAAGCACCAACCGACTGATGCCAATCGTTCTTTGTCGACATCAGGTCGCGCACGCAGGTACTCTACCGCGCCACGCAGATTATGAAACGCCTCCTCGGTATTGCCACGTACCGTGCCTGAGAGCTCCCGTGCCACATTGGGATCAGATGTATTTTTGCCATCGTACATATCCACCGCGAGTGCCACGTATCCGGCATCCGCATAGCGCCGCGCGAGCTCTTTGATATCGTCATTGAGCCCCCACCACTCGTGTATGAGTATAATCGCGGGATGCGATCCCGTACCCTGGGGAGTCGCGAGATACCCCACAGTATTTTTGTAATAGATGACATTTTCTTTGTCGGCGGCATCCATAGCATCAGCCGATTTTTGCGTATCATTATCCCCCTCCAAAAACGTGGGTGCCTGCGCGCTTTGGCGTAGAGAAAAACCATACACGCCGCCCGCAACCACAATGACAAACATAAACCCGATAATTTTTATTTTCATGTACGTAGTGTAGCTTGCGGTTCAAAGAATATAAAGATTATAGCCTCTTTCTTCGGAGAAGTGACGCAGTAAAAGCGACAATGACCATAGAAAGAGACATCAACACCACGGCCACAGCCGACTGGAGCATGATGCCATACGCCGCCAAAGCACCTGCGGCGATGGGAAGCGCGATCATGCTGTACCCGGTCGCCCAAAAAAGACTCTAGATCATCTTTGCAAGGTAAGGCGTGAGAGTTTGATAATTTTTTGGAATATCACGAGGATCGTTTTTTACCAAGATGATACCTGCGGACTCGATAGCTACGTTTGTCCCCACTCCAATCGCAATCCCGAGACCTATGTAAGATTATCTATCCATAGATATTTGCCTAAGAACTATATTTTTAGTTTTGGCTCAACACGTTTGAGAAGCACGGCATTAATGGCGACCGCGACCGAATCACCGGACATGAGAAGTGCCGCCCACTCCGGACGAATTGAGAAACCAAAAGCGGGATACAATACACCCGCCGCTATAGGAATGGCCAAAGCATTATACGTTGCCGCCCAAATAAGGTTTTGTTTCATTTTTCGGACTGTTGCTCTTGAGAGCCGTATCGCCGCGATGATGTCATACGGATCTGACCTCATAAGCACAATATTTCCCGTTTCAATCGCCACATCCGTTCCTGCACCGATGGCAATACCGATATCCGACTGCGCAAGCGCGGGTGCATCATTCACGCCGTCCCCCACCATCGCGACAAACTTTCCTTCGCCTTGCAATTTCTTCACGAAACTTGCCTTGTCTTCCGGTAGAACCTCCGCGAACACGCGGTCAATACCAAGCTCCACGCCAATTGCCTCCGCAATTATCTTATTGTCGCCGGTGATCATCGCCGTCTCGATGCCGAGCTTCTTCAGCTCTATTATTGTCTTCCGGGACGTTTCGCGCACGGAATCAAATATGCCGATGAGCCCAACCGCTACATTGTCAACGGCGACGATGCTCAATGTTTTTCCGTTCACTAAAAGTCTCTCGATCGCTTCTTTTATGCCTTCGGTGGCGATGCCTCTATCACGAATCAACCTCTCTGTGCCAATAAGAATGTTTTTTTCCTGCACCACCGCCTCAAGCCCCAAGCCCGAGAGCGATTGAAAGCTTTCCGTAGCAAGAAGCGCGGCGTTGCGCTTATTCGCTTCAGCAATGATCGCCACCGAGAGCGGGTGACTAGACTTTGCCTCAACGCTTGCGGCAAACCGAAGAACATTTTCTTCAGAAAAACCTCCAAACGCAATAATGTCGGTAACTTTCGGCTTTCCCTCCGTAAGCGTCCCCGTTTTATCAAGCACTATGGCGTTTATTTTTGCAGCACCCTCAAGCGTCATGGCATCTTTAAAGAGAATGCCATGCTTCGCACCCAGTCCTGTGCCTACCGCAACGGCCGTGGGAGTAGCAAGCCCGAGCGAATCGGGGCAGGCAACTACAACCGCCGCAACCGCGAAAGTGAGTGCGGTAAGAAAACTTGCTCCGGCAATCATGTACCATACAAAAAATGTTATGAGGCCAGCTCCAACGGCAATCATCACGAGCCATCCTGCGGCCTTGTCGGCTATGCGCTGGCCGGGAGCTTTGGAATTTTGCGCGGTTTCCACCATCTTAATGATTTGAGCAAGAACTGTTTTTGCCCCCACCGCACGTGCGCGAAATTTCACCGCGCCGTTTTGATTGATTGACCCGCCGATGACATTGTCTCCTACTTTTTTTGAAACAGGGAGCGATTCGCCGGTAACCAATGCTTCATCAATCGTCGTCTCACCCTCAATAATTTCACCGTCAACAGGGACTTTGTCACCGGGCTTTAAGATAACGATATCGTCTTCTACTACTTCCGCACTGGGGATTACGATTTCTTTTCCTTCGCGGATGACCCGCGCCTGCGGCGGTACGAGATCAAACAATGCTCGCAAGGCGTCCGATGTCCCGCGCCGCGACTTCATCTCCAACCAATGCCCGAAAAGAACAAACGTGACAAGCATTGCTCCTGCCTCATAAAACGTTTCTTTCCCTCCGGAGAGCATAATAAACGCACTAGAAAGGTATGTTGCGAGCACTCCAAACGCGATGAGCACAGCCATATTAAGCTTACGGGCCTTCAGGGAATAGTATGTTCCCGTGATGAATATGGAACCTGTCCAGAAAACTACCGGCGTTGTCAGTATAAACAAAAGCCATGCAACCGGAATTGGTGTAGGAAGTACTATATTCAAGAGACCCTCTCCAGCTGGAGAGTAAAGAAAAATCGGGACAGTAAGAGCAAGAGAAATCCAAAATCGGCGGCGCATATCTTTTTCCATCTCCTTGGCCATAGATGGATCAGTCATGGCGGCTTCATGATCCATATGCGACATCTTGGACATATCGTGGCCAGTATGTTCTTTGCCAGCATCGTGCATTTCGTGCCGGAGTCGCTCGTCCATTTTGTACTCATACTGCTTCGTCTCCATATCACACCCACAGGAAACACTCAATTTCTCCGCAGCACAAGAAAAACATTCCTTGCCACACGCGCAGAGAATTTTTTGTTTCAATTTTTCTTTGTGTATATCG
>CAYGFT010000021.1:0-16900 GCA_964349275.1 uncultured Candidatus Saccharibacteria bacterium | reverse complement strand
CTATATGAGTCAAAAAATCCGCCACGGGGGCGGGTTTTTTGACAGAAAAAACCCTTTATTTTCAAATATATTTTCACCTTTTCTAATTTATAAGGCTTTTTTATCCACACGTTTTTTTAGTACCCACAACGTTGTAAAATCAGTCTGCACCGGTAAAAATTTTTCTTCCATTTTTTCAAAAAGCTAGAAGAAAATAGCTTTGCAGGTGCATCTTTACTACACCAAATAAATAGGTCGGCATATGGCAACTATACAACAGGTTAAAAAGCGGAATGGCGAGGTGGTGGACTTTGATCCAGCCAAGATTACGATAGCAGTGCACAAGGCTTTTACAGCCGTGCGTGGCAAGGCTGATGAGGAGCGTACACGCCAGATTGCAAACTCAGTCGTCGCTGATATTGAGAAGATGTTTACGGATCGGGTCCCTTCCGTTGAGAATGTGCAGGATTTCGTGGAACGGGCGATTATGCTCGAGGGTTTTTTTGATGTTGCCAAGGCCTATATTATCTATCGATACGAACATACTAAAGAGCGTGAGGAGAAAAAACAGGATGTGATACGAAAAATCGAGGCCGCAGAGCTCTCGGTAGTAAAGCGCTCAGGTACACGCGAGACATTTTCTCTGGAGAAGATTCGCCATACGATCCAGCGCGCCGCCCAGGGTCTTGATGGGGTGGATACAGAGGCGCTCGTCATGCAGTGTCGCACGGAGGTCTATGATAATATCACTACTGCGGAGATTTCCCGGGCGATTCTCATGACAGCGCGCGCTTTTATCGAGCGGGATCCGGCATATTCCAAGCTTGCCACCCGCTTTTTGTTCTCACTTCTGTATCGTGAGGTGATTGGTATGGACAAGATTGATTTTCAAAACTTAGATGCCCAATACCGTACGGCATTTGTAGACAATATCAAAAAGGGAGTTACAATCGGTAAACTTGACCCGAAGATGTTGGAGTATGATCTGGAGGCGATGTCACAAAAACTTGTGCTGGAGCGTGATGATATGCTTCTCTATCTTGGTGCGCAAACCTTGTATGATCGCTATTTCCTCCAAGATTATGATCGGCATGTGCTCGAGACTCCGCAAGCCATGTGGATGCGTGTGGCGATGGGGCTTGCGCTCAATGAGGGGGCAAATGCTCCCGCGTACGCCGAGCGTTTTTACCACATGATCTCTACGCTCCGGTTTGTCCCTTCCACACCTACACTGTTCCATGCGGGGACCGCCCACCCGCAGTTGAGCTCTTGCTACCTCAATACGGTTGCCGACTCTCTGGACGAGATATTCAAGTCATATGCCGATAATGCCCAACTTTCCAAGTGGTCAGGGGGTATTGGTACGGATTGGACATCGGTGCGGGGCACGGGAGCACCGATTAAAGGTACCGGTGTTGAGTCACAAGGGGTGATTCCATTTTTAAAAATTGCCAATGATACGGTGGTTGCTATCAATCGTAGTGGTCGTAGGCGTGGTGCCGCATGTGTGTATCTAGAGACTTGGCATTATGACATTGAAGATTTTTTGGAGTTGCGCAAAAATACCGGAGATGAACGCCGGAGGACCCACGATATGGACACGGCGAGCTGGATTCCCGATCTTTTCATGAAGCGGGTGCGCGAGGATGGAGATTGGACGCTGTTTTCCTCCAATGAGGTGCCGGATCTCCATGAGACGTACGGTAAAGATTTTGAGACACGATATGGTTCCTATGAGCGTATGGCTGATGAGGGGAAGATGCATACCTGGAAGCGCATGAAAGCCCGAGATCTTTGGAAAAAAATGCTCGCGATGCTTTTTGAGACGGGGCATCCCTGGATTACGTTTAAAGACCCGTCCAATGTGCGATCCCCCCAGGATCATGCGGGGGTGATTCATAGCTCAAATCTTTGCACCGAGATTACACTCAATACCTCAAGTGAGGAGACGGCGGTCTGCAATCTCGGCTCGGTCAACCTTGCCCAGCATTTGGATGGCAAGCGTCTGGCTACTGAGCGCCTGGAGGAGACGGTGGAGGTGGCGATGCGCATGCTTGATAACGTGATTGATGTAAATTTTTATCCTACCAAGGAGGCCAAGACCTCCAATATGCGCCATCGGCCGGTGGGGATGGGTATTATGGGATTCCAAGATGCGCTCTATGCGCTCGATATCAATTTTGATTCCGAGGCGTGCGTAGAATTTGCTGATTCGAGTATGGAGGTGATCGCGTATCACGCGTATCTCGCCTCCTCCAAACTTGCAGCCGAGCGGGGAGCATATGAGTCATTCAAAGGATCCAAATGGGATCGTGGGATATTGCCGCAAGATACGATTGCGCTTCTGGAGGCTGAGCGTGGGGAGCGCATTCCGGTACCGCGCACTGAGCGTCTGGATTGGCGTGTGGTGCGTGAGTCTATCAAACAGTATGGTATGCGTAACTCCAACTGTCTTGCTATTGCACCAACCGCGACCATCTCCAATATCTCGGGTTGCATCCCGACTATTGAGCCGATATACAAAAACATCTATGTCAAATCCAATGTCTCGGGGGATTTTATCGTCGTCAATTCTTATTTGGTAGAAGATTTAAAGCAGATCGGCCTCTGGAGTGCGGATATGCTTTCCAAGATCAAATATTTTGACGGCAATATTGAGGCGATAGATGGTATCCCCCAGCACATAAAAGAAAAGTACAAAGAGACATTTCAAATTAACCCTAAGTGGCTGATCAAGTCGGCCGCATACCGGGGACGCTGGATAGACCAGAGCCAATCCCTCAACATTTATTTCAAAGGAGCTTCCGGTAAGGACCTAAGCGAAGTGTATCAGTATGCTTGGGAGCTGGGACTCAAAACCACCTATTACCTGCGTACGCTTGCCGCCTCTCAAGTAGAGAAGTCTACGGTGAACGCCGCGGAGTTTGGTGCGACGCACAATCGTAAAGACTCGATGCGCGAGGAATCTCCCGCGGTCTCGGCTCCGGTAGTGGCGGCGGCAGTAGCCATGGAGCCTTCCCGGACTACCGTAGTTGCTGAAGCAGTCGTTGCTATGGAGCGCCAGCCGGTAGCGGTGGTAGTAGGTTCAAAGCCGATACCGCTCTGTAAAATCGATGATCCAAATTGCGAGTCCTGCCAGTAGCCGGCCGCACGATATTACTGTAGCTAAATTTTCTCCATGCCGATTACCAAGACAACCGAAAAGGTGCATGTCAACGACCGCAAAATCATCAACGGCAAAGATGCCGATGTAGTACAGCTCTACCCGATGAAGCACAAGTTTGCCTGGGAGGCCTACAATGTCTCCAATGCAAACCACTGGCTCCCGACGGAGATTGGGATGCAAAAAGACATCGAGCAATGGAAATCGACCTCGGTGCTTACGCCGGAGGAGCGTACTGCTCTTGAGACCGTGCTCGGTTTTTTTACGACTGCCGACTCTATCGCCGCAAACAATCTAGTGCTTGCTACGTATAAGCACGTTACCTCGCCGGAGTGCCGGCTCTATCTTTTGCGTCAGGCCTACGAAGAGGCGATACACACGCATGCCTATCAATATATTGTAGAGTCGTTGGGGCTGGACGAGGCCAAGCTCTTCAATATGTATCGGGAGAATGAGGCGATTTACAACAAAGACTCATTCATCCTCTCATTTAATGAAGGCATATTTGATCCCAACTTCAAAACAGGGACGTTTGCTGCAGATCAGAAGTTTTTAGAAAATGTCATCGTGTTCTCACTGATTATGGAAGGGATATTTTTCTATAGCTCATTTGCGGTCATGTTTGGGTTCCAACGGCAAAATAAAATGATGGGAGCGGCCGAGCAGATTCAATACATTATGCGGGATGAATCACAACATCTCAATTTTGGCATCAATATGGTAAATGCTATCAAAGAAGAACAACCGGAGCTTTGGACCGCAGAATTCCAACAACACATTATTGACCTCATCAAAAAAGCGGTAGTGCTCGAGTATACCTACGCGCAGACGGTATTCCCTAGGGGTATATTTGGTATGAATGCAGAAAACTTCAAGCAGTATATCGAGTACATTGCCGACAGACGTCTTATACGTATCGGTCTTCCCATGCAGTATCACGTGGACAATCCTTTCCCTTGGATGTCGGAAGCGGTGGATCTCTCTAAAGAGAAAAACTTTTTTGAGACGCGTGTTACCGAGTATAAAACTGGCGGCACACTCGAATGGTAAAACTTGGAGACAGCACATCGCCGGGGGCATTTGGTACCAATATCTGGCTGGGGGTGCTTTTGGTTTCTGCTCTGGCTATATTTCTCTATAGCTACTATCAGGCAGAGGACACCGCGGCGTTACAAAATCCCAGCATGCTTTCTTCCCAAAACTATCAAATACTGGATCCACAGATTAATCCTCGTCCGGCATCGGAGACCATCCAGATAGAGGGGAGCGGCAACTGACATAAAAAATCCCGGGTGTATCCGGGGTTTTTACTCTGCGATGAAGTGTGTGAGCAGTATAATGATAAGGATTCCGATGAAAAATGGGGGAAATGTTTTGGTGATTTTTTCCCGGCGGGTGGAGTGGTAGAGCTCCGGTATAAGATCGGCCGAGGCTAGATAAATGAAGAACCCAGCGGTAAACGCCAAGAGCTGTCCAATAATCGGCTCCACGAGATCTTTTGCAAAGTAGGTAATTATTGCGCCAAGTACCGTAAGGAGCGAGGGGATGATATTCCAAAACAGCGCCTTGGATCGCGACCATCCTGCATGAATCATAATGGAAAAATCTCCGATTTCTTGAGGGATTTCATGTGTTGCGATGGCGAGTGCGGTAATCATACCAAGCTGGGGGTTTACGATAAAGGCGGCGGCAATTGCGATACCATCGAGAAAGTTGTGTAATATATCTCCTACGACAAGCAGATTGGGGGCGCGGGATGCGGATGTGTGTGTGTCTTCCGGCTGATCTTCAAATGCGTTTACATGATGATGGTGGAGATGAAACAGTATGCCCTCCAAGATAAAAAAGGTGATGAGGCCAAGGAATGTATAGAGTAGTATTCCTGCAGGATCCAGATTGTTTCGTTCCAGAGATTCCATAGCTTCAGGGAGGAGCTCAAAAAAAGCGGTTGCAAGAATAGTCCCTGCCGCAAAGCTCAAAAGGTAAATAGACGTGCGGCGCATGAGGTCCTCACGGAGCAGTAGGAGTGAGGCGAGAGCCGCAGAAAGCACCCCACCTACTAGGGAAAATATAATAATAAGGCCCAAGAGTGTCATATTGAGGATTCTAGGATAATTAGCTGGTATCGGCAACGTGCAAAATAAAGCCGCGATCTTACGTCGCGGCCATATGTGTAGTCATAAGAAAGAGCCGAAGAAGAGATAGCGCGTCCCTACACTGCCAAGTGCAAACCCTGTGGTGCAGAAGTTGCCCCACCAAAACCAGTAATAGTCTTTATATACGCTGTTTCTCGTGGTCCTTCCCATTTTTCCGTAGTGCCAGATACCTACCATATTCATGAAAACCGCGAGCCAATATATAAGAAGTGACATGCGATCCTCCTTTTTGGTTGAGGAAATTAAAGTCTACACAAAATAATACGGATTTATAGACATAAGTCAAGGATTTTGGCGCATCCGATCTTTTGTGCCAATGTAAAACATGATAGGCTGGTATGGTGTTTACTAGGTAGTATTTCGACTATATGTTCGACAAAATAAAAGATATGTATCAGATGCAAAAGCAGGCTCGTGAGATGCAGACTATGCTCAACGCCGAGCAGGCGATGGGGTCCTCCAAAGATGGCTCCATTCAGATAACGCTCAATGGCAGTTTTGAGGTGATCAATGTTTCGGTCTCGGATGAAATTCCACTTACTAAAGATTTGGTGCAGAAAGGAATCAAGGAAGCATTTACTGACGCCCAGCAAAAAATCAAAGGTATTCTTATGCAGAAGTTCAAAGGAATGGCGTAGGGAAGGTGTAAGGGGTTTTATGACAAAAGAAAAACGACGGTTAGTTGCCGTCGTAAGCCCTGCCTTAAGAGGGTATTTTGTCCAAGACGCCTATTTTTGCAAACACCATCCGTCGTACTTTGTGTCCACGGGGTAGGGAGAGCGCAAATCGCATCAGAGTTGCTATGGTTTCTTCTGTAAGCCTGTATGACCGTGCAAGATTCGCGAGCTGTTCTAGACCATGCCTATGCTTGCCGCCAAAGAATTCTACTCGATATAGTCTCTCAAGTAGTTCCGGTGGTGGGCATTCGCCATCTGTTGAGGCTATAATCTCTATGTGCCGCGTCAATTGTTTACGAATGCAACAAAAGAGTGCGGTGAGATGTCTTTGTGTATATATGCGGTTGCCTTTGTTATTTCGTCTTGTTGGAGGTATGCGCTTTTCGGTTTCCCAGCGGAAAAGATTTGTCCGGGGGATACCGAACCATTTTGACAGCTGTGCAGAAGAGAACTCTTCTTTTTTCATCATACGACCTACTTTCTTCTGTATTACAATGATCTTTCGTAAGCCTTTCTATCATGGGAGTGTTGTGTGCGCAAGCGATCATAATCCGATACCAAATGTGTACCTGTGCGCGTTGTATAGAGAGCGTACCTTGACCATGGGTAGATATCTACGTACACTATCTCAAACGTTCTTATACAAAGGAGGCAGACGTGCTTTCAAAAAAAATCAGACGGAAAGCGCGCCTGATACTCCAGTATCGCAAAAAGCGCGCAGACCGGAGAGATTATCATCTTTCTATGAGACAGTCCCGTCGTGTAGCTGGGGCACTGAATCGTCGCATGATCGATGAGGCCGCTATCCAGAAAGGCAAAGAGACCGAGGAGAGATTTTTTAGGGCGGCAGGACAAATTATCCATGCTCCTCTATGGTTTGTGGGGGTTCGTCGAGCTCCGCCCGATTGGGATGCGGCTGGATCTGATGCGCTTGTTGCTACAGACAAGGGAGATATCCCCATACAGATTAAAAGCTCGCACACGGGAGCGCATGAATTTCATCGCAAACACCCCAATCATCCCGCTATCGTTATGGTCATCCGTGAAGGCATGGGTGATGACCAAATTGCTTCTCTCATTCTTCGTCTCACTACTGCCGCATATCAGCTGCTTAGTGCACAGAGTGTCTAGGTCGATCCCAAGGTCGACCTTTTTTGTGCAAAAAAACTCCGGAAGTCGGACTTCCGGGTAGTGAGGGGTGGCACCTATCAGGTATCAGTAGATATGTTTTATATAAGAGAAGATGGGCAAATCTTATTAAGCGGGCAGGTATCGCATTTGCGCTTAGGTGCAGCGCAGACAGCGCGGCCAAGTTCTATGATGCGGTAGGTCAGTTTGAACCACTCTTTTTGGGGGAAGAGCGTCATCAGATCCTGCTCTGTTTTTTTAGCATCAGCATGGGAGGTAAGCCCTAGGCGTTGGGCGATGCGTGAGACGTGCGTATCTACGGCGATACCTTCCACTATTCCATAGGCGTTGCCCAAAATAATATTGGCGGTTTTACGCGCGACTCCGGGGAGGGTAAGACATGCCTCCATGGTGCGCGGGAGTTTGCCGCTAAACTCCACATCTATCTTTGTACACGCCGCGACGATATGGCGCGCTTTGGCGTGATAAAATCCGGTCTGGTATATTTCTTGCTCAAATGTTTTCAGGTTGGCGTGCGCAAAGTCGTGCGCCGTTTTGTATTTTTTAAAAAGCGGCAAGGTCACCTCGTTTACTTTTTTGTCGGTGCATTGGGCGGATAGTATGACCGCGACCATAAGCTGGACGTCGTTTTCGTAGCGGAGCATCATAGACGCCTTGGGGTAGGATTTTTTGAGAACCGCAAGGATGCTCACGGCGCGTAGCTGTTTTTTACTTGGAGACTCACCGCGTATCCATGTCTTGGTATACTTCTGAAATCGCTCGGGCGATGCTTGGTGCGATGCGCGTTTGTTTCGTGGTATCATATCGATACTATAGCCTAAAGAGCGGCTTCATGAAAAATCTCAAAAAGTCGGACATTATAGATATCTCTCTCCCTGTATACCCGGGCATGATCACGTATCCGAAAAATCCGGAGGTTGTTTTTGAACGGCTGGATACGGGGTCGTCGTTTCTTACCCGCATGTCTTTGGGTACGCATACGGGGACGCATATGGATGTGCCCGGGCATGTGCGCGAGGGAGCGGATGGCGTGGAGTGCGCGGACCTTGCCCGTCTTATGGGGCGATGCCGTGTACTTGATATGACGCATGTCAAAGAGTGTATTACGGTATCCGACTTGGAGCCGCATCGGATACACTCGGGGGAGCGGATATTGGTGCGTACTGCAAACTCCTTGCGCGGGTTTAAAAAGTTTTACGCGGATTATGTGTATCTGGATGGGGATGCGGCGGTGTATCTGGCAGAGAAAGGCATTATGGTATTCGGCATAGATTCACTCTCGGTCAAGAAGCGTGGTGGCTCTGATCAGCGCCCACATACGGCGCTCCTCAAAAAGAACATCGTCATTGTAGAGGGGCTTGATCTTCGTAAGGCAAAACCCGGCAAGTACACGTTTGTAGGCCTTCCCCTGCGTCTCGATACGCCGGACGGGGCGCCTATGCGAGCGGTGCTTGTAAGGGGTTGGTAGTCTTGCTTTGAGGGCGGTCGGCGACTATAATAATCGTATTATGAAGACTATTTTAGGGTATGTTGGCGTGCTTCTTATTATCGGCGGAATTATTTTTTTGGTAGAAAAATCTATGAATCAACCGGAAACCAGTTCGGATGCGGGAAACAAGGTACCTATCAATGAGCAGGCATTGGATGAGCTTATTGCGCCAGGCAGTAACACTGTATCAGACTTGCGACCTCCACAAGACGTGCGTCCGGAGATTTTGGAGAATATCATGGAGCTCCATACCAATGTCGGTGTGGTGACTATTGAGCTCTATCCAAAGGAAGCTCCCAAAACGGTTGCCAACTTTATCAATCTCGCCAAGTCAGGATTTTATGATGGTACAAGATTCCATCGGGTCATCAAGGATTTTATGATTCAGGGTGGTGATCCTAATAGTAAGGATAATGACTGGTCAAATGATGGGAGAGGTGGACCGGGGTATCAGTTTGCAGATGAGATTAATGCGCATAAGGTAGTGCGTGGGGCGCTCGCCATGGCCAACGCCGGTCCCAATACCAACGGTAGTCAATTTTTTATTGTTACTGCCGTGTCTACTCCTTGGCTTGATGGTAAGCACACGGTATTTGGCAAGGTAATAAAAGGTATGGAGGTGGTAGATAAGATTGAGCATGTCGAAACCAACGGCGACCAAGCAGGCAACCATCCGCTCCAGGACATGACTGTTCAAAAAATTGTTTTGAGTAAAAGCGCTACTATCAATTAACTACGAGCACTATGGCAAAAGTAACTATCTACTCGACGCCGACTTGTGTATATTGCAAGATGGCAAAAAAATATTTTGAGGAGCATGGTGTTGTGTATGAAGATAAGGACGTGGCCACAGATCTCAAGGCTCGCGAGGAGATGATTGAGAAGACCCAGCAGATGGGGGTGCCAGTCATCGATATCGATGGCGAGATTGTCATAGGGTTTGACCAGGAGCACTTGGCTACCCTCCTCCATATTCAATAATCACTTTCATGTATCGAAAAGACACGCTGGCCATCCCGGTGCATCGCAAAGGAGGTCAGTATCTCAAAGATGTCGTCTATGGAGCAAATGACGGCATCATTACTACGTTTGCAGTGGTGGCAGGAGTTGCTGGCGCTGATTTGAGCCCGTATATCGTGTTTCTTTTGGGTCTTGCAAATCTATTTGCAGACGGGTTTTCCATGGCCGCTTCCAATTATCTGGGGACCAAATCCGAGCAGGATTTTTATATACATGAGCGTGCCACCGAGGAGCGCGAGTGGCGGGAAGTTCCCGAGGAAGAGCTTGCCGAGATGCGTGGGATTTTGCTCAAACGGGATTACAGCAAAGATGATATTGATCAAATACTGCCCTTGCTGTTTAAGAATAAGGATTTTTGGCTGGATCTTATGCTCAAAGAGGAGCTTGCGCTTTGTATGCCGGAGCACTTCTCGTCAAAAAATGCGCTCAAAAGCGCCGTCGTGACATTTTTGGCATTTGTGGGTGCCGGACTTGTGCCACTTCTCCCATATTTTATAGCACTTCCATTTTTCTCCAGTACGTTTTATGCCGCCATCGGGTGCACGGCGGTTGCCCTTTTTATTGTCGGGTCGCTCCGTGCTATTTTTACTCGCCGCAACATCGCAGTTTCGGGCCTTGAAATGTTATTTGTCGGAGGTATTGCGGCAAGCATCGCCTATGGGGTGGGGTATACGATGAGTCAGATATTCGGCGTATAGGGGTGGCTACGACTAGCGCTCCTGCAAGTGAAGCTTGGTTTTTAGCTCCTGCGTGCCATTTCGTAAAAATGTTGCTGTGACATTCTCCCCAACACGAAGACCTTCAAGCATATCCTCGAGAGTTGTTTTTTCAGTGATAGGGCGCTCATTGAAGGTGAGCAAAATATCTCCTTCATGGATTCCTGCCTTGTCCGCGGCGCTTCCCGGAATAATCGCGTGATCCCCGGGGATTGCTTCTTTGAGTACGAGTGCGCCGTGATGCACGGGCAGTTTGAACCGTTTGGCGATTTCATCATTGATGAGTAAGTATCGCACGCCCAAAAATGGTCGCCGGATCCGGCCATATTTTTTGATGTCGGCAAGATCGCGCTTCGCTTTTTTAATGGGGATGGCAAATCCGATATTTTGTGCACCAAATACGATCGCGGCATTGATACCAATGGCTTCGCCTTTGAGGTTAATGAGTGGGCCGCCGGAGTTTCCTGGGTTGATGGCCGCATCGGTCTGTATGAGTCCACGTAGGCGTTCTTGGTGCCCAGAGATATCAGTGACGGCCGATACCAAGCGTGAGAGACCTGATACTACGCCGGTAGATACGGTATTTTGAAATTCACCGAGTGCATTGCCAATAGCGATTACGGTTTGCCCTAAATCCAGTCCTTCGGTATGTGCGAGTTTGACGCTGGGGAGATTGCCGGCGAGCGAGGTCTCGGAGGTTATCTTGAGGATGGCGATGTCATGTATTGGATCTCGGGCGACCGCACGTACGACAAACCGCCGATCGTCGGTGAGTACCGCTGTGTACTCTGCCTCGGGGTCAATGACTACGTGTTTGTTGGTAAGTATGAGACCGGATTCATCTACAATAAAACCGGATCCACCACCGATTTTTATTTTATTGTTCTCATCGGTTGGCAGTTGGCGGATTTCTTCGGCCGGCATGTTGTATCCTTGGGGATTGCGCATCTGTTCCTCCTCGACGATCTTAATATCCTTGGCTGCACTAATGGATACTACTGCGGGCATGACTTTGCGTACCGCCTCGATAACTTGTTTCTCATGCGTCATAGACTTAGTATACAAAGCTTTGTAGGCAAATACTATTTTTTTGTTTCCCGTGTATTCTTGCTACAGTAACAGTATGCAAAGAGATGAGAGAAAATTTTTCTGGGGAGCCGCAACTTCTGCACATCAAGTAGAAGGAGGGAATGCGAATGATTGGTCTTTGTGGGAGAAAAAGCATGCCGCCGCACTCGCAAAAAAGGCGAGCACACGAGAGTGGCCGGACCACATACTACATGCATATCCCAGTCCACTTGATGAGGCAAACTATATCTCAGACCGGGCATGCGATCATTATCATCGCTACGAAGAGGATTTTGATACCGCAAAATCTCTTGGCCACAATGCGCACCGGCTTTCCATTGAGTGGTCGCGGATTGAGCCCGAGGAGGGGAAGTTTGATGAGAAAGAGATAGAGCATTACCGTCAGGTTATCAAGGCTCTGCGCGCGCGCGGGATGGAGCCATTTGTGACTTTGTGGCATTGGACATTACCCCTATGGTTGCGTGATAAAGGCGGTGTTGCTTCACGGGAGTTCCCGCAGTCGTTTGCGCGATACGCCGAACGCATAGCGCGGGAGTATAGAGATGATGTGCGGTTTTGGATTACTATCAATGAGCCGATGGTGTACTCGAGTCACACGTATCTCACCGGTGCGTGGCCGCCTAATCGTCGTAATCCCTTCGTATATCTCCGAGTTGTGCAGTATCTTATCAAGGCACACCAAATGGCCCATACCGCTATAAAAAAAATAAATTCGGATGCTCAAGTAGGTATTGCAAAAAATAATATTCATTTTGAGGCGGCATCAGGCAGAGTGAATGTTTTTCTAAAACGAATTACTGATTGGTGGTGGAATATCCGTTTTCTCGGCATGATACGGGATACACAGGATTTTATAGGACTGAATCATTATTTTCACAACAAGATAGATTACGGATTCAACAAAAACAAAAATGCTGTGGTGTCTGATATGGGCTGGGAAGTGTATCCGCAATCTCTATATCATGTACTTGTTGATTTGAAGCGATATGAAAAACCTATCTATATAACAGAAAATGGTATTGCGGATGCGCGTGATATTAATCGTAGTCAGTTTATCAAGGAGTCAGTTGTTCACATGCATCGTGCCATGCAAGAGGGGGTGGATGTACGCGGCTATTTTTACTGGTCACTCTTGGATAATTTTGAATGGGACAAGGGATTTTGGCCGCGGTTTGGCCTCGTGGAAGTTGATTACCATACGCTTGAGCGTAGAGTTCGCAAAAGTGCTTGGGATTTCAAAGAGATTATTACAGATAGTAGCGCAAAATAAAAAACGGCGGTGTGCCGTCAGAGGTCTCCCCTGTGCCGTAGGGCGTAGGAAATAATACATACGATATAGCAAAAAAAAGATAGTGCGAGGAGGAGTGAGAGAGTCATCCCCGAGATCAGAGCATCCGGTGTTTTGGTCCATAATGCGTGTATCACGCCTGATAGCATAGGCAAAGCAATGACCAGCCAGACAGTTTTGATTTGTAGGAGGCGGGTAGCGGTGCTACAGGCGAGCATGATCTCTAAGAACTCTGCCGGTTTATTTCTCATTAATATTCCCTTGGTATTCTTTTTTCGGTAGGTTAAAGAGCGGATAGTTTTTATCGTGGCATGATTTTGGCGCATATATCAAGTATGATGGATATATGGATTGGTTTTTTATCGGACTTTTGGCACAGCTCGTTCTGGGGACCTCGGCGGTTTTTGATAAACTGATTCTCAAAAAATCGTATCCGAATCCTGTCGGGTATACCTTTTGGCTTGGGGTACTCGGTCTTGCGTTTGTTGTAGCTTTGCCGTTTGGGTTTCGTGTGGTCTCATTGCCGGTGCTTGCCCTCGGGCTTGTAGCCGGCTTTGTCTTTATGCTCGGCATGCTCTTTTATTTTTGGGCGCTCTACTATGGAGAGGGGTCGGGATCTATTGTCGCCATTAGCGGATTTTCGCCGGTCGCGACTTTAATATTTAGTATGGTGCTCCTGGGAACGTCACTTGAGGGATACCAAATGATGAGCTTTGGGCTTCTAGTCGCTGGAGGTTTTTTGCTCGCATGCTTGGAACAAAAAGGCTCACGCCTCTGGGCATTATTTTTTGTTCTGATTGCCGCAGGGTTTTTTGGTCTTTCCAATATTCTCTCCAAAATTGTATTTGACCAGACAAGTTTCATCACCGGATTTTTCTGGACCAAGGTGGGCGGGGCGCTCACGGCACTTTTGTTTCTCCTTTATCCGCGATGGCGGGAGGCGATTCTCCACCCGCAGGGGGCGAGCGAGTTTCGTCATAAATGGGCGTATGTGCTCAATCGCGGGTATGCAGGTGTAGGGTCATTTCTTATTTTTTATGCAATATCACTTGGCACGCCACCTTTAGTGGACGCGCTTCAGAGCGTTCGATTTTTTATTGTATTTATCGGCGGCTGGCTGATACTGCGTGAGCATTTGCGGTTTCGTATTTTAGTTGGAGAGTTTGTAGCGTTTACCTGTATATCGCTTGCGGTGCTGGTGATCGGGGCAGGAGATTATTTGCGTATGACCGCGCCCGATCCCAATCGTCCTGTGACCTGGGGGGTGACATTCTCGCAAAAGTTTGCTGAGGATTTTGGCATACCTTGGGAGGAGACCTATCGCGCCATGCTGGATGATCTGGGGGTAAAACATCTACGCTTGATTGCCTACTGGGACGTAATCGAGCCGGAGCGTGATCGGTTTGATTTCTCGGGGCTTGATTACCAAATGCGGCTTGCGCGTGAGCATGGGGCACTCGTGATACTTGCGGTTGGTCAGAAGTTGCCGCGTTGGCCGGAGTGTCATGATCCGGGATGGGTATCGGGTTTTAGCGAGCTGGAGCGTAAAAAAGAATTCGAGGCATTTTTGGCTTCGGTAGTAGAGCGGTATCGTGATGATCCGACTCTTCGCTATTGGCAGGTAGAGAATGAGCCATTTTTACCGTTTGGTGAATGTTCGACTATTAGTCGCAATGCGCTTGATGCAGAAGTTGCCTTGGTGCGTAGCCAGGATCCGGCGCACAAAATATTGACTACAGACTCGGGGGAGCTGGGCCTCTGGTATGCGGCCGCACACCGCGGGGATGTGTTTGGCACTACGATGTATCGCCGGGTACACAATAATATATTTGGGTATATAGACTACCATCTGCCGCCTGAGTTTTTCCGTCTCAAGGAGCAGTTGGTGCGGTTTATGCTCGGGGATCAGCAAAAACCGTTTTTGGTAGCAGAGCTTGCGGCAGAGCCGTGGATGACCAAGCAACTTTGGGAGACGGATCCCAAGGTGCAACTTACTTTTTTTGATGAACCATTTTTTGAGGACACGATAGAGTACGCCAAACGTACGGGGTTTGATGAGTACTATCTCTGGGGAGTAGAGTGGTGGTATTGGCTCAAAGTAAAACACGACAATCCGGTATTTTGGGTGCGGGCGCGTCAGCTGTTTCGACCGCTCTAGGGTAGATATACACAGTGGATTCTTGTTGGAGAGGCACACCTAGCGGATAATGGGAGTAAGAGTTTTCTTTTGGGTATTTTTTCTATTTTTTACCAACCTTAAGGGTAATTTTTTATGAAGAGAAAGCAGGAACAAAATGTATTTTTGTCTCCCGTCTCGCTCACAACTGCGTTTGTAGTGATTGTCTTTGTCGCGGGGTTGTTGAGTGTGCATATTAGTCAGGAGGCGTTGCGCACGCGGCAATATCTTTCGGCAAACGTGGTCACAGTAGCCTCGTTGACTCAGCAAGAGACTGCAGATCCGGATGATTTGATAAGTACTGGTCAGCGGCAACGCGTGGCAGTCGAGGGAGACTATGTGATTGACCAGGCGGGAACGGTATTAAAAGATTTGATTTTGGAGGTAAGGGGAAGCATAGTAGTCAGAGCCGACGATGTGACAATCGAAAATGTTTTGGTGCAGTGTCGCGGTGATGGGAACAAACATAGCGCCGATGGTATTACTGCAGTAGGGGTGAAGCGTTTGAAACTACACCAAGTTGATGTGCGTGATTGTGGGGGCAATGGGGTATTCCTCAAGGATGGTGCCGGACATGATCTTGTAGAAGGATCTTTGAGCCGTATTGCCAAGACGGCAATTGTTTTGGATAATGTCCGCTACTCCGATATTGCTGGCTGGTCTGTGTATTCCAGTGATGCTGGCATCTCTATCCGCAACGGCTCGCATCATAACCGCGTTATTGCCTCTATTGTCGGGGAGACGCTTACCGGCAATCCATTTTTTATCTCGGAAGATTCCAGTGCCAATCAAATCGTTCGGAGTCGCAATCGCGGTGTCCGCTCAAATATTATTGCCGCTACGGATCTTAACCCGGACAATCTCTGGTATCATAGCGTATGCAACTCGACCGAGGGGCATGCGGCATGTGTCTCGGACAATGCGGAAGACGTTTCAGCTTACAACGATCCTACGCAATTTTCTCCCCAGCCTCATGCGGTGTGTCTCAATGAGTCTTTCCAACAGCATGCCTGTGCATTCCAAGATGTTGGAGAGGCGATTGACGCTAGTGTCGCCGGAGATCTTGTGACGGTTGATGCCAGTATGGATGTTTGGCCAGTGGCTCATATCACGAAACCCTTGTGGGTTGTAGGCAACAACCGTTCCCAACAAGGCGCCTATGGCTATAAAGTTACGTTTAGTAATCTCACTATTGATGAAGGGGCCAAGGTAGGTGCCCGCCTTCAGAATATTCTGATAGACAAGCCGGTGAGTCAGGTATCTGTGGCACTCGAAGGAGTAGAGCTTATGAATGTTCAGGCTCGAGGTGAGGGTGGTGAGTGGGTACTGGTAAAGTAATTACGCGCAAACAATCAAAAAACTATCCACCGTAGATGGATAGTTTTTTATATTGGTGCCCTGGAAGGGATTGAATTGGAACCAAATATTAGAGGAGTTGAGGTTTCGGGAGGAAGTGCTCAAGAATGCTGTTTAAGTAGATCCATCGGATTTCTTTCGGTATATAAAATACTGCACTAAGGTGATCCCCCACATAATGATTCCTACTAAAAACGATAGAAGCGGAAGATATGCTCCGGTAATAAAAAAGAAAGCAATCTGCGAAGTATAGAAACCCAAAGCGATCAGAATTGTCATCAGAGGCTGGCCTGATCTTTTTTCTCTATAATTTTTGGCGATTTGTGCGGGTATACCAATCAATACTAAAGCGAGCGAAAAGACACTTACTAAAATACTGAGAATGAATTGAATATCCATCGTTTATTGTCGTTTACATCACAGTCATTGTTGAGTTCTGTATTGGTGCAGGATACTTGAATTAGTCCGAACCGCTTTCGCCGCCTGCGGCGGCGAGCCTGCCTGCCGGCAAGGCAGGGAAGTCTCCCCGCTTGCCCGTCCGAAGCCGAGAGGCGAAGGAGGGCGAAAATTCGGAAAGGCGGCGGCTTGTACTGAGCGAAGTCGAAGTGAGCCGCACCGCTGACAATTTCAAGTTTTTCTTTG
>CAYGFT010000020.1:0-16942 GCA_964349275.1 uncultured Candidatus Saccharibacteria bacterium | reverse complement strand
ATCTTATATTAGGCGGCGGCATAGCTGGTACTACGGCGGCCGAAACCATCCGGCGCGATGACAAAGACGGCAAGATCGCAATTCTTTCTGCCGAGCCGTACGTACTGTATTCGCGTGTGCTTTTGCCTGCGTATGTCCAGGGGCGTATCACGCGGGAAAAAGTGTTTTTGCGCACACTCACAGACTATGAACGCAATGCCATACAATTATTTCTTGGCGAGTCTGCGGTGGTAGTGGATGCGGATAAAAAAGAGGTACACACAAGCGCGGGTAATACGTTTTTTTTCCAGCAACTACTGATTTCTACCGGCGGGCAAGTCCAGCCCTGGCGTGTGGGACGCGCGGTGCCGGACGTGGCACGTCTGCAGACACTGGATGATGCGGACGATTTGATCGCTCGGATGCGTCGCACGACGCTCAAACACGCCGCAGTGGTGGGAGCAGGATTTATCGGCATGGAGTTTGTAAACTCTTTGGTGGCCAATAAGTTTTCTGTGGATTTGATTACCAAAGACGGGGGGTGCTGGTTTGGGCATTTGGGCAAAGACGGGTCGGATTTTCTGGAGAGGGTATTCCCCCGACATCGGGTAGAGGTGTATTCAGCAAGTGAGGTGGCTGACATCAAAATAGGAGCGGGCAAATATCTGGTGCGGACTACGCGTAATGATAAACTCGAGTCGGGGCTTCTGGCGGTAGGTATCGGCCTTGAGCGCAATTTCGCATCTTTTCAAGGTCAAGGATTCGAGATTGGCAAAGGTATCAAGACCAATGAATATCTAGAAACCAACTTTCCGTACGTATGGGCGGCCGGGGACATCGCTGAATATTACAATGTACACACGCAAAAACAGGCGCTGGTGGGTAATTGGTCGCATGCATTTTTGCAGGGGCGTGCCGCGGGTCTCAACATGAGTGCCGCACACGTACATAAAAAAACTAAAACGGTATTTGAGGATGTTCCTACATACTCTATTACGGTGTTGGGGAATCATGTGACGTTTTTGGGCGATTCGGTCATTGAAGGCTCAAAAGAGATTTTGGCGCGTGCGGATGAGCATGGTAGATTTTTTGAAAAGTTTTTCCTCAAGGATAATTTGCTGGTAGGTGCTATAATGATTAACAAGTTCGAGGACAAAAAAGTTTTGGAGGCGCTTATCAAGCACAAGGTGGATATTACGACGCTCAAACCATATTTGGTACGTGCTGATGCGAGCTTAAAAGATTTGGATCTCCATGAAGTTATCCCGCAAACCTAAAATTGGTTACCAAGAAATTATCATTGTGGCGCTGGGCGTTGCCGCCATGGTGTTTTTTCGTCTTGCGGATAAAAGTCTAGCGCGACTTTCGCCGGTATTCGAATATCACGCAGATGCCGCGGTATCAGCCGACATACCGGCACATGAGCCGGAGCCACCACATCACATTGCCACACCGTCAGCGGTGCGCGCCATCTATATGTCGAGCTGGGTTGCAGGTACCAAGGATTGGCGTGCTAAACTTGTTTCGTTTATTGATGAGTCAGAGGTCAATGCCGTAGTTATTGATGTAAAAGACTACTCAGGCAAGATCTCTTTCGATACGGACGATCCGATCATCGACGAGATGGGAGCAGAAGAGATACGCATTCGCGATGCTAAAGAGTTTATCGCCGAGCTCCATACGCATGGTATTTATGTCATTGGACGCATCAGCTCGTTTCAGGATCCGGTATTTGTGGCATATCGTCCGGAGTTTGCTATCAAGCGTAAAAACGGCTCTATTTGGAAAGACCGCAAAGGCATCGCTTGGGTAGATCCATACTCCCGCGCCGCTTGGGATTACCTGGTGCGCGTCGGTAAAGCCGCTGAGCGCGTGGGGTTTGACGAGCTCAATTATGACTATGTACGTTATCCGACTGATGGAGATATGAATAACATCGTCTACCCACTTTCGGATGGCACAAAAAGCAAGAGTGATGTGATAGGGGAATACTTCGCATATTTGGACAAAGAGCTTGCGGATACCCCTACTCCCATCTCGGTGGACCTCTTTGGTCTTACTACTACGCGCATGGATGACATGAATATCGGGCAAATTCTAGAAAAAGCCGCGCCCCACGTTGATTTTATTGCACCTATGGTCTACCCCTCGCATTATCCCGATGGATATGATGGATACCAAAATCCTGCCAAGTATCCCTATGAGATTATTTTACAAGCCATGAAAAAAGCTGCAGATCGTCTGGTAGCGGCAAGCTCCAGTCCCGACAAACTACGACCGTGGCTCCAGGATTTTGACTTGGGTGCAACGTATGATGCGCCGATGATTAAAAAACAAAAACAAGCTGTCTATGATGCTGGTCTGGGATCTTGGATGATGTGGGATCCAAAAAATCTCTATACACGCGACGGCTATGAAAAGGCGCCGCCAAGTACTGCGGCAAATTGACGTTGTCTCGGCGCTCTTTTACTATGGGTCTATGCAGGAGCAACAAAAAAGTTTTTTTGTGCCGGGCGCTATCCTATTTGTTGGATTTTTGATTGCGCTTGCTGTATTCTCCCAGCGGAGCGTGACACGTGCGCCATTCCCTCATCTCGCTCAGTCTTCTGAGGACAAGACCTCCACATCGACGGAATCAACCAGCGATGCCACAGAGCAAACAGGGAGCGTAGTCTCGGTATCTGAAGACGATGATGCGGTGCTTGGTAGTCCCTCTGCGTCAATCACTCTTATTGAGTTTTCCGATTTTCAGTGTCCGTTCTGTGCTGTATTTGCTCGTGATATTAAGCCCAAGATTGAGGAGAAATATATTTTGTCCGGTAAGGTTAAGCTTGTGTATCGGGATTATCCGATCTTAGGAGAGGAGTCACGTATTGCCGCCGAAGCCGCCGAATGCGCGGGTGAGCAGGGCAAGTTTTGGGAATATCACGATATACTTTACCAAAATCAGCGAGCTGAAAACCAAGGAGGATTTAGTGTGCCAAATCTTGCTGACTTTGCGCAAAAACTCTCACTCGATGGTGCCACGTTTGAGACATGCCTTTCTAGCGGCAAATATGATGAGGAGGTAGCCAAAGATGCGGCAGATGCGCGTGTGGCTCAGGTGCCTGGCACGCCCGCCTTTATCATACAGGGGAAGCTCTATACAGGCATTTCCACATTTGAGGGATTTCAAGCTATTATAGAGAAAGAACTCGGAGGAATCCGATAACTTACTAGATAACACTCATAGCGTATGTACGACGTTGTCATTATCGGCGGGGGACCGGCTGCAATTGGTGCGGGAGTCTATACGGCACGCAAAAAATTAAAGACATTACTGATTACCGAATCATTTGGTGGGCAGTCTATTGTCTCAGCTGATGTGCAAAATTGGATTGGTACCAAATCAATCTCTGGGCTTGATCTTGCCAAAGTTTTGGAGGAGCACATCCGTAATTATCCGGATGATGTGGAGGTAAAGACTTCAGAACTTGCAACCAAGGTTTCCAAACATGACGGCGGGTTTCTTGTGGAGACCAACAAAGGGGGCTCATATGAGACGCGCACGGTGATTGTTGCATCCGGCGCATCTCGGCGCAAACTCAATATTCCGGGCGAGCATGAGCTTGATGGCAAGGGGGTGGCCTATTGTTCGATATGTGACGCACCGCTTTTTGGTGGACGCGATGTGGTGGTAGTGGGCGGTGGCAATGCAGGCTTGGAAGCGGTGGTGGATCTGTTGCCATACGCCAAGCATATTTCTATTCTCGAATATTCCGATAAGCTTAAAGGGGATCAAGTAACGCAGGACAAAATCAAAGCCTCCGGTAAGGTAGACATCATCTACAATGCTCAAACTGTTCGCGTGGAGGGTGATAAGTTTGTGAGCGGCATGGTGTACAAAGACCGAACGAGCGGAGAAGAGCATACGCTTGAGGTCGGTGGAGTATTTGTGGAGATCGGCTCGGTTCCCAATTCAGATTTTGTTAAAGACTTGGTAGAGCTCAACAAAATGGGTGAGATTGTGATTAATCATAAAACTTCGGCAACCTCATGCGAGGGTATCTGGGCGGCTGGAGACGTGACGGACGAGATGTACAAACAAAACAATATCTCTGTGGGGGATGCGGTGAAAGCGGCACTTTCGGTATACAATTATCTCAATAAAAAATAGATGCACTGCTTTGCGCGAACGACTCACGACAGTGTTCATTGTGCTTGGGGTGACAGTAATATGCTTCTTTTTTCTGGCATTTGCTATGCAGAGTTGGGAGATTGTTGCAAGGTTTTTTAATTGGTAAATAACATTCGCGTATCATATGAACATCGCAATTAATGGATTCGGCAGGATTGGGCGCGCACTTTTCCGTGCCGCGTTTGATAACCCTGCATTTACGATACTCGCTATCAACGATCTTACTGATACCAAAACACTTGCATATCTTCTCAAGTATGATTCTGTCTACGGCAGGTATCCCAAAGAGGTTTCCTTTGATGAGCATCATATTATTGTTGATGGAGAAAAGATTCAAATTCTTGCAGAGAAAGATCCAGCGACTCTGCCTTGGAAAGATTTAGAGATCGATGTCGTGGTAGAATCGACTGGGTTTTTTACCTCGGGAGAAAAGGCTAAAGTACATTTGGACGCGGGAGCAAAACGCGTGGTGATTACTGCTCCAGCAACCGGAGACGTGGATACGCTACTTGTCGGCGTGAGCGACGAGAGATTTAAAAACCCCAAAGCTATTACGTGTAATGCTTCATGCACTACCAACTCGGTGGCACCCGTGATGCAGATTTTACTTGATGCGTTTGGTATAGAAAAAGCAGGTATGGTGACGGTGCATGGATATACCGCTACACAAAAGCTGGTAGATGGGCCAGACACTAAAGACTTGCGTCGGGGCCGGGCGGCCGCAGTAAATATCGTGCCTTCGACTACGGGAGCGGCCGATGCGGTAATCCAAGTCATCCCAGAGCTCAAAGGCAAGTTCGACGCGGTCGCGATGCGTGTCCCTACGGTGACGGGATCGCTGAGTATTATGTCGGTACTCATAAAGGGCATTACCACGCCGGAAGCCGTAAATGAGCTTTTTGTGCGTGCCGCCAAAGATCCGCGCTGGACCAAGTCTCTCAAAGCGACGACCGACCAGCTCGTATCCACTGACATTATCGGTGAGCCGTATGGGGCGATTGTAGATTTGTCGCTGACCAAAGTCATTGACGGCAATTTTGTCAAAGTGTTTTCTTGGTATGACAATGAGGCGGGGTATACCGCGACCTTAGTAGAGCATGTGAAGAGAGTGGGGGAAAAAATCTCATAAATGCGCATCTATATTGCATCTGATCATGCAGGATTCCATCTCAAAGAGGAGCTCAGGGCCTATCTCGAGAGCCTTCGGTATGCGGTGGAGGACTACGGCAATATTCGCTACGAGCCGGAGGACGACTATCCAGATTTTGTGCGTCCCTTGGCAGAAAAAATCGCTGAGAATCCAAAAGACTATCGGGGGATTATTATTGGCGGCTCTGGAGAGGGAGAGGCGATCGTGGCCAATCGTATCGCCGGAGTGCGTGCGGTAGTGTGGTACGGCAAAAACGAAAAGGTTATCCAGCTTTCCCGTGAGCACAATGATGCCAATATTTTTTCCATCGGGGCCCGGTTTGTAGAGCCCGAGGAGGCTAAGCGGGCAGTAAAACTCTGGCTTGAGACGCCGTTTTCCGAGGAGTTTCGTCATGAGCGACGGATTGACAAGATAGACAAAAATTAATATCATCTGAGGTGGTTACTTCAGAGAAGGAGCGATAAGATATGGAGGACACACGTTCTTGTTTTTTTCCGGTCGCTTTTATAGCTACGGACAAAGGGAGGGAGTCGATCTCATGTGGTGTCCCCACACAAGGTATGTGGTGTGATACGCACGCACTGCTCATACGGGCAGAGCAGGTAAGACGAGGTCTTGTAGCGCCTGACCTTGGCGAAAAAGAGGACCCAGATTTCCAAGAGTAGTAGTACTTTTTTCATGGCGTGATCACATCTTCTATTGCCCCCTCAAGGGCTTTTTTCTTTGTAGGAGATCATATTTCCCGTATAATAATCACATGATAGAAATCATACCGGCGATTAATGCTGAAACGTTTGCCGAGGTTGAGCGCAAAATCCGTCTCGTGGAGCCGCATATAACGCGCGTGCATATTGATGTTGCGGACGGCTCATTTACTCCCAATATACTATGGCATCAGGCAGGCGACCTTAATGGATTTGTCACGCCGTGTCGTATCGAGGTGCACTTGATGCTTGCTGATATCGAGCAAAAAATTGTGCCTTGGCTCGTGCCTAATATCGAGCGTATTATTTTTCACGCTGAAGTAGCACGTGACGCGGGCGCTCTAATAGACCAATGCCATGAGGCACATATCGAGGCGGGTGTTGCGGTGTGCCCGGAAACTCCAGCTGATGTTTTGCTCCCATACCAAGACAAGGTAGACATCTTACAGGTGCTTGCCGTATCACCAGGCAAAGCCGGCCAGCCGTTTGATCCCTTGATGCTTGAAAAAACCTCAAAAATAAGGCACAATTGTCCGACGTGTGCCATTGAGTTTGATGGGGGGGTGCGTATAGAAAATGCTCATGATATTGCTAAAGCCGGAGCGACTATTCTGGTGGCGGCTTCTGCTATTTTTGATGCTCCAGATATTGCAAAAGCTATAGAAAGTTTACGAAGGAATGTTCAACCAAGGTAAAAGATTTCATCGATATATCATCTGGACATCCGCAGGTCTTATGATTGGCGGTGCCTTTGCATTTGCTCCGGTCTTTTTGTCGGACACATTTCCTAAAGTTTCTGCTTTTGTATCCTCATGGTATGGACAGTCGCCGACTGATAGCGGGGATCATATGCCAAGTTTTGCCAGCAAGGTTGCGCGTGCGCTCTTTGCATCTGAAGCCGGTGGGAGCGCCTATCGGACGCGTACGTTGGATGCCGTCAACGCAGAGATCCCTAAAGAGGGAAAGGCTCTAGTAGCTGATTTGGCAGAGATGATGATTCGCGTCTATCGAGATGGCACACTTGAGAAAGAATACCCGATACTTTCTAAGGGTAAGCCCGGGTCGTTGTGGGAGACTCCTACCGGTGTATATAAAGTAAAAACCAAAGAAGAAAATCATTTCTCGAGCATCGGATCCGTCTGGATGCCGTATAGCATGCAATTTTTCGGCAATTTTTTTATTCACGGTTGGCCGCACTATGTAGATGGCAGTTCCGTGCCCGAAGGATTCTCCGGCGGGTGTATCCGGCTTTCAGATGAGTCGGCAAAGGATTTATTTGCCCGTGTGGAGGTGGGCGTGCCGGTACTGGTAGTCAACGGCACGGAGATCGCCGCTACGAAAGCTAAAACAAGCGAAGAGGATTTTCATTATTTTACGCGGGATACATTTGTGGCGCCACCCAAGGTCAGCGCGGAGGGCGTATTTGTCGCGGATCTCGACAATAGTTTTGTGTTTTACGAAAAACATGCCAATGATGCGCGTTCTATTGCCTCGGTATCGAAACTCATGACGGCACTCATTTCGGTAGAAGCAGTCAATCAATACCGCGACATCACGCTTTCTACTTCAGACGTGGATGCCTATGGCGATACCGCAGATATGGTTGTGGGTAAGACCTACCTGGCAGGTGAGCTTTTGTGGCCGCTACTCTTGCCTTCCTCCAATGATGCGGCATATGCGTTGGCACGTGTTATAGGTGTTAAACATTTTGTCTCACTCATGAATGAAAAAGCGATGGGACTTGGGCTGGCGCATACCAAGTTTTATGAGCCATCAGGTCTTGATCCGCGCAATGCCTCAAGCCCTATTGACCTGTTTCGTCTCACCCAGCATCTCTGGACCAATAAGCGATCACTTTTGGATGTTACCAAAAATCGCAATCATAAAAACTGGCGCAATATTCACCCCTTTGCGGCAAAGAGCTCGTTTTTGGGAGGCAAGACCGGCTATATCCCCGAGGCCAAAAAAACAGTTGTGGCAGTGTTCTCGGTGCCGTTTGGCGAGTTTGCCGATAGACCGGTCGCTGTGGTGATGCTTGGTTCGGATGATATTCGTTCGGATGTAGAGCGCATGCGTGTTTGGGTCAAGAGCAATTTTTATTATGGTGCCAAGCCCCTGGAGACGCAACCTAAGCCATTGTTTACCCGTAGTGCGAGCAAGGAGCCGTTCTCACTTTTGTTTGTCGGCGACATTATGATGAATCGCGGCGTGGAGCAGGTTATACAAAAAGAGGCAGGTGGCAATTGGGATTTCCCATTCGAGTTTATTGCGAGCGATCTACGTAGTGCGGATGTGACATTCGCCAATCTTGAGGGGCCGGTCTCCGACAAGGGATCTGACAAGCGCAATCTCTATTCATTTCGCATGGATCCGGGAGTCATCGAGGCGGTCAAAGACGCTGGAGTAGATGTGGTGTCATTTGCAAATAATCATGTAGGCGACTGGGGGAGAGAGGCGTTTGAGGACACGATGCGTCGTCTGCGGCGATCAAATATCCAATACGCAGGAGCGGGCTGGAATCGCGCTGAAGCTTTATCGGCCACTAGTTTTGATGTCAAAGGCAAGCGTGTGGGGTACTTGGCATTTAGTGATGTGGGCCCAACCGGACTTGCCGCAGGTGAAGCGCTCTCGGGTATCGCTCTTGCTGACGTAGGCACTGTGCAAACTGCGGTTCGACAGGCAAAAGAAACCAATGATATAGTAGTAGTATCGTTTCATTTTGGAGACGAGTATCAGCAGGATCCTACCAAGCGTCAGCGTACACTTGCACGATCGGCGATTGATGCGGGTGCGCGCATTGTCGCAGGGCATCACCCGCATGTGGTCCAATCGGTGGAGGAGTACAATGGTGGAGTGATTATGTATAGTTTGGGGAATTTTATTTTCGATCAAAACTTTTCCGAGGACACAATGTCTGGCATGATGGTCAAGATTGAATTTGAGGGGGACAAAGTTACGGCAATTATCCCTATGCCGGTAACGCTTAACAAGTTGTATCAGCCGTCCATTGAGACGGGCCCTGGAGGGGATTAAATAGAATAAGAAAATATTAACCTTAATAATTAATTCAATGCAAGAGGCGCTTATAAGTGAACATAAGAATTCTGTTGTACAGCAGGGTAGCGTTTCAGGTTTATTAGTTGGGTTAGTTGGGTTCATAGGATCATGGAGGAAAAAAAGTGCTGGCTTCGCTATACTTCATGTTTTAGCGTTCGTTCTTTCATTTGTCATTTCTGTTTTTGGTATCATAGATAGTTTTCTTTAAAGGTTAGAAACATGAACGAGTATTATCAACCGGAAGTTGAGTAGTAAACAATGTCTATTAGCAAGGCAATCAAATAATGAATTATATATCTTTGGATTGGATACTAGTTGCTCTACTACTGCTAGTAGTTCTGCCACCTTTGGGTGTGCCATTCTTCTTTTATATAAAAAGAAGGAATGACATCAAATGCTTTGCTGAGAAAATACATGCAAGCTATTATAAGAAACTTATATATCCTAATATTAAAATAGGATTTTTAGGGCTATCAGAGCATCCCCTGTTAATAACTAACATAGTTATAGGTACATATAGCAACAAAGATATTGTTATTTTCGATAGAGTCGGAAAGTATTCTTTAACAGGAGGCTTTATTAAGAAGCGATATGGGCTTGTAACTGTCGTAAATGGGCGTATGTTTAAAAATATACGGCGTTATATGGGTGATGAATTATTTCCCACACTGAATGATGTTATTGATATTCTTCATGGTAAAAAGTCCGACTATATAATTGATTCAGGTCCATTTACTGATAAGAATTTATCTTTTACAACTACTGATGCACAGAGTTCAAAAGAATACGTTGATTTATTGTTACAAAAGGGCGGGAGGTTAAAGACATAACATTGTATGCTTCATCTCACTGACGAAAAAATAAAATTCCTTGAACAAAAAGCCAACGATATTCGTCAGTCTTTAATTGAGATGTTGGTATCAGCCGGCTCTGGGCATACTGCCGGGCCTCTTGGTATGGCAGATATTTTTACTGCCATGTATTTTCATGTACTACATCACGATCCCAAAAATCCCGAGTGGGAGGAGCGCGATCGCCTAATACTTTCGAATGGCCATATTTGCCCTATTCAATATGCGACTATGGCGCATGCCGGGTATTTTCCGGTTGAGGAGTTACAAACTTTGCGCAAATTTGGCACGAGACTCCAGGGGCACCCGCACCGCGGCGTACTCCCAGGTATAGAGACAACCTCCGGGCCGCTTGGTTCAGGGCTCTCGCAGGCGGTTGGTATGGCGATTGCGGCTCGTATGGACGGCAAAAAAAATCAGTTTTACTGTCTTATGTCAGATGCTGAACAGGCCTGTGGCAATATCTGGGAGGGGGCGATGCTTGCAGGCAAACTTAAGCTCGACAATCTTACGGGCATTATTGATCGCAACAATATCCAGATTGACGGCATGACGGAAAATATTATGCCTTTGGAACCGTTGCGTGCCAAATATGAGGCGTTCAATTGGCACGTGATTGATATTGATGGCCACAATTTTCAGGAGATCGTGACTGCTTGCGAGGAGGCCCGAGCCATTTATGAAAAACCGGTGCTTATTATCGCGCATACTATTCCGGGTAAAGGCATCCCAGAGATTGAGTTTGACTACAAGTGGCACGGTATCCCGCCTAAGCCCGAGGAGGCCAAGCGCTTTCTTGAGGTTCTGCGTACACTTGGCGGCAAAATCAAAAGCGAACACCAATAGTACATTATGGCAGTAGCTGATATTGTCTCTTATATTCGGGCTAATGAAAGTCTCTATTCCCGCGAGGCGCTGGTGATGCGTTTGCGTGAGGGGGGATACCCGGATAGCGAGATCCGCGAGGCGCTTGTGGCGCTTGGTGCGACTCCGATCGCTCCTAAACTAGCTTCTGGTGGATTTTTGCACTTCCTTGGGCGGGCAATCACATATTTGGTTCTCATCATATGTAGTGTCATTCTAATAGCATGGGTTATTATTGCTAATATTTTTTAATTTTTTATCATGGACGAGATATTGCGGCGGTTGGATGCTCTTGAGCATCGGCTCTCTTTACTCGAAACAGGTGTGACCCGTAGTAGTGTGGTAGCTCCTCACGAGCAGAATCTCCCGCCGCCCCCGATCTATCGTGCTGAATCTTCCACAAACGGTGGCACGAGTACGGCCGGCGCTCATATTGCGGATGTCGCTAGACGCGCAGAAGCACATCCTAAAGATATAGAGTCGTATATTGGCCGTTGGATGCTTGGGGTGGTGGGTATTATTGCTATTATTTTTGGCGCAAGTTTTTTTCTTAAGTATGCGTTTGATAACAATATTATTGGCGAGACGGGTCGGGTAGTACTCGGAGTATTTGGGGGGTTGGGTTTTATTGTACTCGGGGAGATTCTGCGTCCGCGGCTTGAGAAGTATTCTTTTATACTCTCTGGCGGCGGGCTTGCCCTTTTGTATCTCTCTATCTATGCGGCGTATGCGTTTTATCCAGAGACTTTTGGGTTGAGCCAGACCGGAGCGTTTGCATTCATGAGTGTGGTAACCGCGTTTGGCGTCGTCCTTTCGGTGTGGGCAAATGCGATGCCACTTGCCTCTCTTGCGGCATTTGGCGGGTTTCTTACGCCGTTTCTCATCGGGAGTACGCACCCCAATGACATGGGATTTTTTACCTACATCGCACTTTTAAACTTAGGGATTCTAGCTGTGGCATTTTCCAAAAATTGGCGCGAGCTCACCCTTTTGGGGTTTTTGGGGACGATGGTCAATTTTGCCGCATGGTTTGGTACGCAGTATCATCCGGATAAGTTGTTTTTTACGATTTACGCGCTCGTGGTTTTCTATGCTCTGTATGTTTGCACGAGTGTTGTTGCCAATCTTTCTACCAAGGAGGCGAGTAACGAAGGAGATTTGTTTATTCTTTCCATAAACCCTGCTTGGTTTTTCGGCTGGTTGTATTTTCTGCTCAAACCTGATTACGAGTATTCACTTGGGTTTATCGCGGCGGCTTTGGGTGCGGTGTATATTTTCTTTGCTTACTTGGCGTCTACCATGCATCATGAAGACTCCAAGTTCTCCTTGTTTCTTGGGGCGATTGCGGTATTATTTTTGACGATTGCGGTGCCGCTCCAGCTCTCACAAAACGCTATTACGATTGCCTGGGCCATGGAGGCGGCGATACTTTTTGTTTTGGGATTAGTCATCAGTAATGAATGGATGCGCAGATTTGCACTCATGGTGTTCGTACTCACCGTCATACGTCTATTCGCGCTTGATTCGGGGTCGGGAGATTTGGGGCAATCTGTACTGGTGTTTAACAAGCGATTCTTTACCTATCTCATGGTAATCATTGGGGCGGCAACCATGGGCTATGCCGCAACTGTTGAGCATGCGCTTTTGACGGTCCGGGAGCGTGGCATCGGGGCGTTTCTCTGGGGAGCGGCCAATGTACTCTTGCTTATTGTTATTACGCTTGAGATTTCGACGTTTTATGATGCGCGGATTCATACGCTCACCGAGACGTATGTGCGCGCGGCCGAACGAAACATGCCGGCGGATCAGCGCGGCGAGCCGTATGCCTATACTTTTCAGTATCAAGCAGAGCTTCAGGCTCAAAATTCCGCAGAGTACCGATCTTTTTCCAATCAACGTAACGCTGTGATCTCGGTCTTTTGGACGCTGTACGCGATACTATTTATTGGTCTTGGTATGGCATGGCGCAATGCTCCGGTGCGTTGGTCGGCGCTCGCTCTCTTTGGGATTACCATTGCTAAAGTATTTTTGTACGATCTTGCTTCACTCCGCACGCCCTATCGTATCGTCTCATTCCTCGTACTGGGATTTATACTTCTGGGAGCTTCGTATCTTTATTTTCAATATGAAAAAAAACTCAAATATGAAAGAGGGCAATTACAATAAAAACCTATATCGTTTTTGGGCGTTTGTTATTTTTGGAGCTCTTTGGAGTCTCGCATCGAGTGTGACCGCGACCACGCCCTTGCCGCCGCATGCTACTCTGGAGTTTCGTGCACGCATTGTAGCAAACCCCTCTACACCTGCGGGGTATGTAAAGATGGATTTACCGCAGGAGGTATTCGCGCACTTGAAATCCGATCTCTCGGATTTGCGGGTCTCGACAGACGGATCGCTTGCCGTACCGTATGTAGTTGCGATTGAACGGGAGGCGAGCACGTTTGCGTCCGTGCCTGCGCGCATGAGTAATCTTTCTTCGGTGAGTGGGGAGACGACTTCGTTTATTCTGGATATGGGAAGGTCGGGAATACTGCATAACCGTATTACTCTCGAGACCCCTTCTGAAAATTTTCGCCGCAAAGTAATCATCGACGGGTCCGACGATCAAGTGAGTTGGCGTACGCTCAATCCCGCGGGGCAGATTTTTGACTACACCGTGCGGGATGTAAAACCAGTCTCGGTGGAAGATACGAATGTCTCGTACCCGGATGCCGCATTTCGCTATCTCCGGGTTACTATCAGCGATGTGGGGGAGTCGCCGCTCAAGGTTATCGGAGCGCGGGTGGCGCGTATGGCGGTATCTGGCGCTCGTGAGGTTTCCTACAGTCCGATGGTGCGTACACATGAAGATCAGGCACAAAAGACCACCAATGTTATCTTGGATCTCGACGCACAGGGTATCCCGCATCGGCGCGGGCAGGTGCGTATAGACGGCAATAATTTTCATCGGCCAGTAGCAATCTATGATTCAGATGCCCCCGAGGATGATGCAAGTTGGCGGCTTCTTACTAATGCATATTTTTTCTCTATTGATACACCAAAGTTTGCCGGCAACAACACAGAGTTCTCTTATCCCGAGTCAAACAAACGCTATCTTAAGTTAGTAATATTCAACGGCGATGATGCGCCGGTATCGGTGAGCTCTGCTATGCTCTATGGTGTAGTGCGAAGTATTATTTTTCCCTATGATCCGAGCAAAGAATACATGCTCTATTTGGGAGATCCTTTGGCGATTCGCCCGCAGTATGATTTGGGGGAGATCCTCCGCTATGTGGAGTCTTCGGATCTTGATCGTGTGCAACTTGCACTGCTCGAAAAAAATCCCTATTTTGTGATACCTAAAGCTCCTAAGCCGCCGATAACCGAGCGGTCTCCGTATGTACTACCGGTTGTTTTGGGTCTTGTGGTTGCAGTGCTCGCATTTTTATTGTTTCGCGTAGTGGGGCATGCCGCGTCTTTGCCACCACCCAACCAATCCTAATGGCGTATATCTCAAATAAAGATCACCATGTGTTGGTAGCAGTGGGTGTCTGGTTTGGTGTATTTCTTCTGGCCGCACTCTCGGTCTGGCTGTCCGCACGCTATGAGATAGGGGGCCTCCCACAGATACCCGGGCGGGTCTGCACCCAAGAAGCCATGCTCTGCTCCGATGGTTCGTACGTCAGCCGCACCGGACCGAATTGCGAGTTTGCAAAATGTCCTATGAGCGACCATGAACGATCTTGCTTGGCTGTTATCACAAGCGCTCGAAATAAAGATACAGGAGAATGTAAAGATTTCCCCAGTTCATGTTTACCGCCTCAATATGTAGAAGACAGAATATGTGAGGAAGAATTTAACAAAAAAGTGGGTATCTCATCTTGGCAAACCTACCGCAATGAGGAGTATGGGTTTGAGGTGAAGTATCAAAAAGACTGGAGAGTCAATGAAATCAAGCCAGGTCAAGGAGATGATTTTCTATTTGAGGTTATGGTGACAGGCCCCGGGCAGGGTCAGGGTGGATATTCATTAGATATGGTAAAAATGCAAATGACTATTCATAAAAATGATGAAAGTGGGGCGGATCCTACTGTTTTAAGAAGTATAATAATGAAGCGATATGGTGGTACCACTTGGCCATTTAAATTTCCCTTGCCTGATGCAAAGATTGCTGAATTGATCATAGATAATCATCCGGCGATATGAAGCGATTATTTAGAGCCTAGTGAAAATCTTATGCCGAGTCCAGCAGCTATACTGTTTACTCTAAATTTTCGGTACAGTTATATCTTTTATTATGTGCAGGATATCAAAGCAGGTGATCAGATGGTTCCCACATTTAAATTCATAAAGTAACATGTTCACCGCCGAGCCTACAAAAAATATTATTCTTGCCGTAGCTACTGCACATATTCAGCTCGTCCAGAATATTCTCAACTGTACCCAAGAAGCCAAGCAATGTCCGGATGGCGAGCATGATGCAGGCAATATCTGGGAAGCGGCGATGCTTGCCGGCAAGCTCAAACTCGACAATCTCACCGGTATTATTGATCGCAACAATATCCAGATTGACGGTGTCACCGAAAATATCATGCCACTCGAGCCATTGCGTGCCAAATACGAGGCGTTCAACTGGCACGTGATTGATATTGATGGGCATAATTTTCAGGAGATTGTGGGGGCTTGCGAGGAGGCGTACGCTATCTATGAAAAGCCGGTGCTCATTATTGCGCACACTATTCCGGGTAAAGGTATTCCGGAGATTGAGTTTGACTACAAGTGGCACGGCAATCCTCCGGGCAAATGCCCTGAAGATATTTTCCCCGCTAAAGAACAAGGTAAAGCCTTTTTGGAACGTTTCCGCATGCTGGACGGCCAGATTACCAGCAAACATGAGTAAAAATTATTATTAACACATTAGTATTAAGTATGAATGCTAAAAATTGGCAGTTTATAAATGCATTTTTTGTCGTTTGCGCGATTGTTCCTTGGATAATTTTGCTTCTGAATGCAAATAGTCGAGAGGTCCCGTTTATACTGGGTAGTGCTGTGATTGCTGCTCTCATCGTGGCAGTTCTTCGATGGAGGAAGTTTGTTTGGGGGGCGAATCTTTCACTCCTGGCATTATGGGGAGTTATTCTCTATAGCCTATTTGCACCATGTCTTCCAGAAGAAGGGTTGTGTGATTTAGGAAAGGTTGCAGTATTAATATATGGTGTTATCTTTGTTATCCCAATTGCTCTAGTAACAGGTATTATCATTGATGCGGTTATTTATTTTGTAAAACGCACCCGACTTGGCATCCCGGGCACCCGGTAGTCTAGAGTGCCAAACCTCCGAGGTTTGCCAACAGATTATCAGCGAACATGTATGATATAAATTACGGATCACAGAATAAATCGCAGATGTTGTTGGGGATCATCCTTGCGGGGGTGCATCTGCTACTTACAGAAGATTCGGCTTGCGTGATCGCAAAACAAGTATGCGGCTCGTCTGCATGTCTATCCACTACCAAAAATACGCGCAGGGTTTCTGGGTCTCTTGCGCATACACTAGGGCAGTACGATTGGGAGGTTGGTCTACAGCCGGTATGCGGACCGACGAGTGCATTTATAAATGAGCGGGAGCAATCAGTGCTTTGTTTTTGCGCCTATGAATAAAAAGTTTTGGATTTATCGTAGATTCGGTATAATATAGGGACTATCTTTAACGCCTCTTTTCCATGCTTACCATGTCTGCACAGGTCAATAAATCTTTAGTCAATTTTTTACTGCTTACCATCATTGGTGCTGTGGTGACGCTCTTTTTGTTGCAAAAAACCGATGAGGGTCTCCAAGAGATAGAGACGCTCACGGAGACGCCTTACTACAAATCACTCAAATATCTGACCGAGCAGGACTTTTCGCCGGCGAATGTATCAGGCACCCAGACTTACCAGACGAGGAAGTTTCAGTTTAGAGTGAGTTATCCCGATGGCTGGAGTGTTGAAGAGCGTCCGGGGTATGTAGCATTCAATGACCCTAAGCGTTTAGAATCAGGGTACAAGGGAGATGCGGGGACGATTACACCACTGAATGATATATCTCGCGATGATGGTATCCGTTCGGCATTTTTTGTCCGACAGGGAGATAAATATATTGCGGTAGGACGGCTCGGTGCCAAGGGTGGCCCTGTCATAGAG
>CAYGFT010000019.1:0-18044 GCA_964349275.1 uncultured Candidatus Saccharibacteria bacterium | reverse complement strand
CCCGCAATGAGGGTTCGATTCCCTCTAGACACCCAAAATTTGGCTAATCTTAGGGTGAGTTGGGGGTTAAAACTTATTGATTACCAAATAAAAAAGCGAAGTTCTATAAAGAACCTCGCTTGCGAAGGTGCATGCTTCTTCGCGATCATCAGCTGTTATTGGTGTGCATTTCCCCCTCCTCTGTACCAATTGGGTGACGTTGAAGGATCTTTTACCAATCTACAGTCAGCAGTGTAATGATACCCTGCGGGCGCGCTCCGGTTTTCACAGTTTTCAGCCTGGGCGTAAGCCGTCAGCCCAAGCCCAATCGCCGCTACAAACAAGAGCTTTCTCATAGACTACTCCTTCTTATAAAATAAAAAGTTTGGGTTGGTCTCGTCGCTTATATGCTGAACTTATTGCTACATTGTAGTTCTTCCCGTGACTTATTTGTTCAACAGTCCTAAGGAGGGGCGCGGCTTAGCATGAGATTTGTAAATAGGGGTCAGCCAATGATAGTGTGTTCCATGGTTCCTGGGTATAGAGTATCTAATGGTATAAATTTTGCTGGTTTTACCTAGCAAGTGGGTAGGGGGCAAATACTTGCTTTATTTTAAATATATGCTATAATGGTAGAAGATTAAAAAAAGGGGGGCTAAAATGCCTAAAAGTAAGCTTGTTTTCCGACTCAAGCCTGTGGATGCTGGTGAGGTGGGGGTATTCGCGACCGCAGATATTGCAAAAGGAACTTACTTGCCACTTTTTCGAGAGGGAGACTACCACTTTTACCAGCACAAAACGATTGAGAGCATGCCAGATTGGGACTACTTTGCCTCATTTTGCGTGAAGGACTCTTTGGGCTATCACGGCCCAAAGGACTTTAACCAAATCTCGATTGGTTGGTATGTGCAGCATTCTCATAGCCCGACCGCTGTGCACCGCAATTATCAGTACTATGCGGTTCGAGATATTAAAGCAGGAGAGGAAATTACCGTCGATCATCACACGCTTGAAGATGATCGTTGGTAGTAATATTGCCCCCGACTCAGGAAGGAAGTTTAAAGCTCGTGTTCCCACACGAGCTTTTCTACGATCCCCGCGTGCGCAGGGATTTGTGGTAGCATGTATATATGGATGAAGATATACGAGGACAGTTATCCGAGCAGTCGGGTAAGCTGGATGCGATTTACCGCTCGGTGGAGCAGACCCGCAAGTATTTTTTGTGGACGCTGGCTATCACCGTCGTGGTACTCGTACTCCCGCTTATCGGATTGTTTTTTGTATTGCCCGGGTTTTTGAGTACCTACTCCTCGGTTGGCACCGCCAGCTTTTAAAAGTTTTCATCTCCGCATGAAACATAAAAAATTGCTTGCTTACTTTGCCAAGAACATCACTATTGTTATCAGTCTGGTGCTTATTTGGCGGGGTATCTGGTATGTACTCGATGGTTTTGATCTTTTGGTCTTTGGAGGGAGTCATGTCTGGACCGCACTCGGAGGCATTCTCCTCGGGCTTTTTCTCTTGTATGCGCCAGACAAGGATTTGAAAGAGATAGAAAAACTCTAAAGGCACCAACACGTATAATGTCGTTTGAATTTCTGAATTGGAAACGCGATAAAAAGGCAGTTCTTATTTTCGCCGGATTTTATGTCAGTTTTGGTATGCTGGCGGCAATATTCCAAGAGCGTCTTATATATATTCCGAATGGGCAGGATTTTGAATCGTGCCCCGACTTTTTGTCGGCAGAAAAAGTGAATTATAAAGGAACCAGGATGTATTTTAGGAACAACGGCTCGCGTCTTGCGGTTTTTTACCACGGGAATGCGGGGTCTGCCTGCGATCGGGCGTTTATAGCAGAAATTTTTTCCCAAAATGGGTATTCGTATCTTATACCAGAATACGCGGGGTATTCCGGGGGCTCGGTGCAACCAACACACGAACTCTTGCTTGGTGATGTGAGACATACAGTTCAGTTTCTAAAAGAGCGGAATTTTTCAGAAATCATTGTAGTGGGAGAGAGCATAGGAACTGGTTTTGCCTCCTATCACGTGTCTCTGGCTTCGCCCAGAGCGCTGGTACTTATCTCACCTTTTCCCACGCTTCTTGATATTGCAAAGCGGAAGTTTTGGTTTTATCCTGTTTCTTTGATGGTCAAGACACCCTTTAACAGCAAGGAGTTGTTGAGAAACTTTAAAGGAGCACTCCTTGTGATTCATGGAGATCAAGATTCTATTGTGCCGCTCTCGCTCGGAAAAGAGCTGTTTAGCAGTATAGTAACCAAAGAAAAAAATATGCTTGTAGTAGAGGGGGCAGGACACAATGATCTATTTTCGTTTCCTGAAACCTATGACGCGCTTATTAATTTTCTGAAATCGACATGAACCTGCGCTATCTTCTTGGGAGATCCAAGGAGCTTTTTGAACGATACGAGAGACACTTATCATCCGCAGGGCTGGTCATCGGATTTATAGGAGACAGCCTGACATTCCAACGGGTTGATCTTTGGTTTGGCAATCTCGCTTTGGTTTTTTATATCACTGTTGCCGCTCTGGGAATCGCGCTCATAAATCTCTATGAGGAGCGGATGGTGCGCGGCAACTTTTTTGCCATACTGTATTACTGGGCGCCGATACTGGTGCAGTACGCATTTGGGGGACTCTTTAGCGGGTTTGTGATCTTTTATACGACGAGCGCATCGTTGAGCAGTAGCTGGCCGTTTTTGCTTCTCCTGGTCGGTATACTTGTCGGCAATGAGTTTTTCAAAAAACGCTATTTACATCTCGCGTTTCCGGTGAGCATATTTTTTCTCGCACTGTTTTCGTTCTTTATTTTTTATTTGCCGATTCTTGTGGGGGAGATGGGTGCGCGGATGTTTCTTTTGAGTGGGGTGGCGAGTCTTGCGGCGATAGGATTGTTTCTTTATATACTCTCGCTTTTTGTACCGGTGCGATTGCGGCAGAGCAGGCGGGCGCTCTTCTGGGGAATCGGGAGCGTGTATGTGGCCGTAAACATGCTCTATTTTGCCAATATCATCCCCCCGATACCGCTTTCACTCAAAGACGCAGGGGCATATCACTCGGTACGGCGGGATGGCGGCGGGTATCTCGTAGAGGGGGAAAGTCATACATGGAAGGATTTTTTCACGCATGAGCGTGTTCACTTGCGGGAAGGTGAGCCGGTGTATGTATTTAGCGCGGTGTTTGCGCCGACCAAACTTGATACCGAGATTATCCATCATTGGCAGTACTACCGCGAAGAGTCGGATGAGTGGGTAGCGGTTTCTCGCTCCTCATTTTCCATTATTGGCGGGCGTGATGGAGGATATCGAGGCTATTCATTTAAGTCAAACCCTGCTCCCGGCTGGTGGCGGGTTGCCATCGAGACTGGTCGCGGTCAGCGCGTTGGCCGGGTGACGTTTAAGGTAGAGCGTGTTTTGGACCGACCGGATTTGGTGACAGAAACGCGCTAGAGTGGATGAGGAGTTAGTTATGCACTGGTTTGAGATATTTGCCAAGACCACTCATATATACTAAAGGGAATGGAGCTATTACTCTTTATTAACGCAAACATATGAGACATCTCATCCGCGACTTCATCTCTGAAGAAACACGGCATTACAAGTTTAAACTTGGTGAGTTGGTCGCGTCCGCCCTTACGGGGTTTATTGTTGGTGTCGTGATCGCAAGTATCGTCTGGATGCTGGCGTTCTACTACATCAACAATGTTCTTTTGGGATTTGTGGATGTCCCCGCGCTGGGGAAGAGAGCTTCAGGGTGGGAAAGTACTAATGTAGAAAATGTCGCAGGCGGCTCAACAGGCAGTCAGCAGATGGCTGTGAAATCTTCGAAGGTGCAGGTTATCTCTCCGAATGGGGGTGAGATTTGGGAGCGCAGGCAGGATTATAATGTGCGTTGGGATTTTAAAGATTTGCCGCTTAATACCCAAATGTCCGGGGTGTTAATCCGTACTAACAGCGTCATTACTAATCCTTATGCAAAAAATCCAGGACGCCTTTCAAGTCGTGAGATGTTTTACCCGGCGATGTTTCCTCAGGGGTATCCAAAGGACGGATCATATACCTATCGTGTACCGGATACGCTTGCCCCGGGTACCTACCAGGTCCTTATTTTTGCAGGGGAAAACTGCGCTTCAGCTACATCTAAATGCCAGTATGATTTGAGCAATAAATTATTTACGATCAAATAGTGCGTATGTCCCGTCTGAAAGGCACTCCCGCTCGGGGGTGTTTTTTATTGCATAGAAAGCAATATGCTCATATAATCTTTACACTATGCCAGAACTTCCGGAGGTAGAAACTATTGTTCGTAGCATTCGCCCGCTTCTGGTGGGTAAAGTGCTGGGGCGAGTACGCGTGCTCGATCTGCGTACGGTTGCCGGGTCAGGAAATATCCGTCGAGGGAGTACAGATCTGGCGCTCCGCTTTGAGGAGGGCCTGGTAGGCGAGGAAATTGTGGGTGTAGGGCGGAGAGCCAAAAATTTCTTTCTGGAGTTTGCTTCTGGTAAGTATCTGGTGGGGCACCTGAAGATGACGGGCAAGCTCCTCTATGAGGCAGAGAAAGGCGCTCTCGTGTCCGGGCCACATGTGCGTGTGATATTTGAATTGTCACAGGGAGTTCTTGTGTATGACGATATTAGAAGGTTTGGCTCTCTTTTGGTTTATCCCAGTCTTTCTGTTTGGGAGGCGACAGAGAAGACGACATATGGTCTTGAGCCATTGAGCAAAGATTTTACACTAGATAGATTCGTCGGGCGACTTTGGCAAAGACCACGTCTTTCGGTTAAAGCCGCGTTGCTACGGCAAGATATTGTTGCGGGTATCGGTAATATTTATTGTGACGAGGCATGTTTTCGAGCTCGTCTGCATCCCGGGCGCGTGCTTGCATCTTTGGAGACCAAAGAGATGTACATGCTACATCGGGCGATAAAATATATTTTATCCAGAGCTATACGGTATGGCGGATCATCAGTATCCGATTATGTATTGCCTGATGGCAGAAAAGGGTCATATGCGCGGTTTCATCGGGTCTATGGTAGAGCAGGTAAGCCTTGCAGTATGTGTGGTATCTCCTTGCAAAAACAAGTGATTGCAGGGCGAACTACCGTCTATTGCCCCGCTTGCCAAAACGAGCATATTTGACTTTTTACTTCAAATATGGTAAAAATTTCCTATGCAAGAAACAGTTCAAAAGGTGCTTGTCTCGCAAGATTTCTCCTGCCCGCTTTGTACAGTAGACTTGGGCTTGAGAAACGAGCTACTCTTTTGCAAAAACTGTAACATATTCATGGGCAATCCCCAGACATTTCACCGGGTGCGTACGCATTTTGATCGTGAGCGAGCCCGCGCGACGGAGCGTGCAGAGTTTCGTCGAAGCGCACATACGGGAATATTTCCATCTCGAGTGGTATCTTTTGCAGTATTTTATGTGGGACTTTTTTTGGTAGTAGGCATACTTTTTGGTACATTCTTTGGTGCTGGTATGGCTCTGGTGATTAAAGGAGGCTTATAGTAGCAGAGCATATGTACATAGGAAAGCCCTCCGGTTTTGGAGGGTTTTTTTGTTGTCTGTGTCCTTTATTAGAGCGCGTTTACTTCTTGGTAGGTCAGTGTGGAGATCGCTTGAATGGTATCTCTGAGTCCTTGAAAATCTTTGCCACTTGTCATAATACACAAAAGATATGGTCGATGCGGATGGTAGACGATACCGCAGTCGTGGAGCTCTCGGGAGTTTACAGCGCCATTGTAGCGTACTGTTCGCTCACCAAACTTATGAGCTACGGGAACAGTGTCTGGGACGCCGGCCGCAAGCCCTTGGGTAAACGTTGCCTGGCTCATGAGTTTAAGGGTTTGCTCGGACATGGCGCGCGAGAGGTACGAGCTATTGTAGAGGATCCGAAAAAACCGCGCGTAGGTCTTGGCAGACATCGCCTCGGGGCTTTGTGCTACTTCGGGTATGGTGATGCCGAGATCAGACCCTACTTCGCGAAATGAATTACGGTCTAGGATATCAAAGAGTACAAGGGCCGCATTGTTGTCCGAGTCTATGATCATAGCGCGGATGAGGTCCGTAACCGAATAGATAGCCCCGGATTTAATGGGTTGCTTAGGTGGTATATCCTCTTTTGCGTTGAGATCCTCTCCTTCTTTGTAGAGGATTTTTTTCTCAAGTATCTCCGGAGTTGATTCAGCAAGTTTAAAATACGAGATCATGATAGGGACTTTGAGTAGACTTGCAGGAGAAAAAGTTTCGTCTTCGTTGATGCCTACCCAGCGACCTTCATTGAGATCGCGAAAATATACTGCGACGCGGCTTGCGGCATCCTCGCTAATTTTTTGGTCTATAAGCTTAGTAATTTTTTCCTCGATTGGGGCAAATTCCGAGAACTCTTTTTTCTCGGAGGCATCGCATAAAAGTAGGGGGTTAATGAAGCTTGCAGTGTTGTGCCCCTCGCGAAATGCTGTAGTATCGATGCCCTGATCGTCAGGCGTGCTCCAGAGTGCTCGACTCTCCCATCCGATTATAGTGCCAATGAATAAGAGAGTGCATCCGATGGTTGCGGGTCGGGATAGAATATTTTTTAGGTATAAGGCAAGGCGTTGCATTATACCCTAGTTATAGCGCACGCATAGCCAACACGTATAGAGTTGACTGTTTTTTGGTGTACTGGTATAACCGGAGAAGATTCTTTGGTGAAAGGAGCGTACATGCTTTATAAAAAGAGCAAAAAACGCTATGGGTTGAAGCAGAAGATGCCCCAATCCGGCGGTCTGGCGGGCTCTGTATCCGGATCGCATCCCGGGCAGGCACACGCGTCTCGGCGCAAACGTGCTAATCAGATGAGACGGTATCGGGAGGAGTATAATGATGCCTCAGCTTTGGGTTTTTCCGTGATTGAACTACGCGCTCTCCAGCGTCATATTGTACTCGAAGTGCTCACCCAGCAACGCCGTACGCAATCGGCCGCAATCGCAGGCTCGTCGCGGGCGAGAAGTTTTAGTTCGTAGTGCTCGCTTGCGCGGGCTTTTTTGTTGGCTTTTGTTTTGTTTGCGTGCCATTAATTTAATCCAGAAATCTTTCGGATAGGTGATGTGCTTTTTTTGGATCTTAGAGATACAAGAGGGTTGTGTTAAATTAAAGGCATGTGAGCATCAAACTACTTCTATGAAAAAGATTTCAGTCAGATTTAGAGCCATAAACAGAGATACATTTTATGCCATTCGGGATGGGATAAAAACCGTAGAGACACGCTCGGGTAGTAAAAAATACAAGAACGTTGAGGCGGGGGATATTTTGGTATGTGTATGTGGTACAGAGCGTTTCGAGCGTACAATCGCGGGAGTGCGGTATTTTGCAAGTATCCCCGAGATGCTCGATGTTATTCCTCTTGAGCAGATTATGCCGGGACCCAAGACGCTTGCCGAAGTAGAAAAGGTATACTATAGTTTCCCGGGCTACAAAGAAAAGATAAAACAATTTGGCATTGTCGCGTTTGAACTTGTGAGCACGTAATTATGGAGGAGAAAAAATTCCAGCGCAAAAAAGAGGATTTTACCTGTGCGCACTGCGGGTTTTTTGTCTCGGGTAATGGCTATACCAACCATTGCCCCCAGTGTCTTTGGTCGTGCCATGTTGATATACATCCGGGGGATCGCGCCGCGGCCTGTGGTGGCATGATGGAGCCGGTATGCGTGGAGCTCGATCATGGGGAGTTTATTTTGGTGCATCGGTGCGAGCTGTGTGGATTTGAACGGAGAAACAAGGTTGCAGAGCATGATGACCGTGAAGTTTTGGCGCGCGTGGGAAAGGAGTAGCTTGATTTGTGGGCTCCTTGTGTTCTTTTGGTAAAATCCGCACAATAGAGGGAAAGATATACGAGCTAATTTGTAGATTATGGAACAAAAAACAGAGCATCATATGCACGAAGATCATACCAAAAAACTCTATCGTTCGCGCAAAGACAAAATTGTCGCCGGTGTGGCCTCGGGTATTGCCGAGTATTTTACTATTGATCCTATTATTGCGCGCCTCGTATTTTTTATCTTGATATTTACGAGCGGTGGGTTTATGTTTTTGGTCTATATCGTACTTGCGATTGTAGTACCGCAGGAGCCAGGTGAGGAGATGGCGGATCGCAAAGAGTCTCTCAAGGGATTCGTGGAGGGAGTTTCCGAAAAAGCTGGGACGCTCGCGGGCGAGTTTCAGGAGAAGCGTGATCACATACGTAATTCCTACAATCGCAAACGTATGATTGCGGGGGTTATTCTTGTGGGGATTGGTCTCGTGGCCCTTCTCAATGAGTTTTTCCCGATGCATTGGTTTCGCTGGAGTGTTATTTGGCCATCGGTTTTGGTAGTGCTTGGCGCTATGATTCTTTTTAGGAAATAGATTTTATGCAAAACGAACAACGTACTATGGATAAGAATGGATCTCCTATGCATGAACAGCGTTATTATACCGATGAGCGTGGGCCGCATCATGGCGGTACGGGTAGATTTGTGTTGGGGCTTTTTGTAATTCTCATAGGGCTCTTGTACCTTTTCCGAACTTTGGGCTGGGCGGATATATCGCTCAAGATCAACATCGCTCGTCTTTGGCCGCTGTTTATTATACTTATAGGTCTTTGGCTTATTCCCAGGCGAAGTGGTTTTTTGTCTGTGGCGATGAAGTTCTTGGTGGCCATAAGTACGGTAGTGATCCTGGTGCTTGCAGTGCTCACTGGCAATATCAGCCGACATGATGACAGAGAGGCGCCAAATCGCCTCATAGCTGTTGCGCGTGATCCCAATGTGTCTGAGGCGCATCTTGCAATAAAGACGGGAGCGGGCAGACTTGCTCTTGGTGCGGGTGGAGAACTGCTTGTCTCTGGAGAGTTTGAGTCGCGTGGTTCTGATTTGCAAATCTCCGATAATGTCTATGGTATGCGCCAAGAGGTGGAGCTTAGAGGAGATTCCCTGTGGCGGGATTTTGGCATGCGGCCCCATGTGCTAAATCTAAAGGTAAACCCTGAGATACCGCTTGCTCTTGAGGTTGATGCGGGTGCTTCCAAGATGGATCTCGATTTGAGTGACGTATTGCTCCGTTCGCTGGATATTGATACGGGTGCTTCAGATTTGGATTTGGTACTGGGAGACAAATCGCCATATGCCGATATTAATATAAATGCCGGTGCCTCCAGTGTGAAGATTCTGTTGCCGCAAGGATCGGGAGTACGTATGCGGCTTGATTCAGGAGTAAGTGCAAAGCATATCGAGGGATTACGCGAATCCAGCCCGGGAGTGTACGTCTCTGAAAATTATGAGGGTGCATATAGTAAGATAGATCTCAATATCGCAATCGGTATCTCCAATCTTGATGTTCGTTGGCGTGAGTAGAGATGTCCGATAGGTTTGTTCTTTGCTTGGGGGTTGTCGATGAGTATTCTCTGGATAGGCATTATCATAATAGCGGCGGTACTCTGTATCGCTCTCTATGGATCATCTGGTCGAAAAGGCGGCGGCTAAGCATGGGCCGATTTTTTTTCGGCGGGTATGCATTGTTTTGATGATATGTATTTGCTATAAGATGTCTAGGTAAGCACATTTACAGCAAAAGAAAGAGGGGGTGGATTGATATGCATACGCTTTTTGGGACGCATGAAGTTCGCTTGGAAGACATAGCTTCTCTGGAGGGCGCTACGGATCTGTTTTTGGGTTGGGCGACGCATTCATTTGCAAAAAATAATAAACTAAGCACGTTGGCCTCGGTTCTCATTTGGTGCGGTGCATGCCGAAGTGTGCCGGAAGCGCTCACGATGCTTAATGAGGTCTCGCGGAGTATTGAATTGGGGAGGGTAAAGATCAACGCCGGCGATGTAGAGGGAGCATCCGAGGCGCATATGTGGCGGGAGCTCGTGTCTATCTTGAATCCAGAAGGTGCTTCGGAGCCATCTCGGTCTACGATTCATCGGCATCTGGGGATAATATCCCACGCTGCTATCCCACGCTTTTTTAATGGAGAGTGGCTAGGAGAAGAGGTGGTAAATAGCTGGCGAATGCACAAGGTGCCGCTTAGGGAGCGGGACGAGTTGCTCAAGGTACAACATGTCCTTGAGCAGTATGAGTTGTTTGGTGGGTCGCTGGTGTTTGGCGGGGCATCTGCGGAGGCTTTTTCTCAGAGGCCATTTGGCGATTTTCTCCATGCGGTTTACGATGTGGCTGGCGAAGCATCTCTTCGGGTAGAGGAAGCGGCATCATTTTCGGGTCGGTATTATGCGGGTCGGGCGCAGTACGCGCGTCTTGCGGAGCTTTTGGCGCTGGTATTTGGTAATTATGTCCTACAGGTAGTTCGTCTGGCGCGTGGAGCCTATGAACGGCACCTATGTATGCTCACGCTTTTAAGCTGGGCACGTGCACTATTGTTTCATTGTGATGCGTATGTGCTCAAGGGGATTGATCGCGCACTGATCCGTGAGGTACAGGTATTGCATCCCGCATGTTCGTTTGGTGGTTGGCGCTCGGATGCGGTGGAAGTGTTTCTTGATGGACGACCGCCGGATTCAGATGTCGTCTCGGCTGTCCGGGAGCAGGCTCTACGTAGCGGTTTTAAATCAGTGGGGCATGCGCTCATATGTATGAAGGAAGAGTTTGGATCTCTGGTGCAGGTCGGTGTTCGAGAATGGAAATTTGCAGTGGGAGATGCGGGGACGAGCGGTGGTCTTGTACGAACGGATGTAGTTCGGGCGTGTGCTGAACATCAGCGGCAGGTACAGCGGTACATTGCCTCTATATTGGTTGACTATCATGTGCTCGCCGCGCGGCGTGGTATTAGTCCTATTTGGCGGCGAGAACTGGTGCAGGATGCAAAGATTTATTATTTTCTACCAGAGGAGGTGTGTATCCACGTGGTCCAGATGGGACCAGCGGAGCGGGAGGATGCGTTTGTGCGCCATGTAGTAGGGCGTCTAGCGAGAGCAAGATTGCGCGCCCAGAGACGGGTATTGGAAGAGCACTTAGGGCGTTTGGCGCTTCATGAGGCTCGCAGGGTGCGTCATAAAATTCCGCCGCCGGTGCCACATACGGCAACTCTTTTTGATACAGGACCGCGCAAGCGATTACAGCGCATTCTCGATTATTATGAAGATAAAGAATCGCAATCAACAGGTGCATAGCATCTGTTTTTTCTTTTTGTGTATAACGCCGCTTTGATGCGTTGCCATTTTCATTTACGATAGGTATATATGAAAGAAATCACGCTTGAGGTACTCCACTCGCCTGGATGCCATACCTGCAAGTTGTTTGTCGAGTTTTGGCACGCCATAGAAAAAGATTGGCCGAAGGTAACATTTAGTGATGTAAGTGTTCTTGATCCGAAAGGACAAGAGATGGCGCAAAAGTATATGATATTTGCCTCGCCCGGCATTATACTCAACGGTGAGCTATGGGCTACCGGCGGATTCGATAAGGATGGGTTTGTAAAAAAACTAAAAGAACTTTCGCAATAAATTTGTATGGGGATATTCGCAAGAGTGCGTGTGGAATTACCACTTCGTCTTGGGCTTGGAGTCATGTTTCTCTACTCCGGGTATGATTTGGTCACGCATCCGACCGGATGGTACTGGGCGGTGCGGCCACTTCCGCAAACTCTACAGACATTTATTAACGCCAATATTGGGCTTGATCGGTATTTGATGATTCAGGGTGTGGGGGAGTTGGTGCTTGCTTTTCTCCTCATTGCTTGGTTTTTACCGCGCTGGACGCTTGTGCTTGCTTCATTTCTGACGGCTTTGGAGATGGCGGTGATTCTCTTTTTTGTCGGACTTAATCTGGAGACATTCCGCGACCTCGGTCTTTTGGGTGGCGCGGTCTCACTTTGGCTCATTTCACTAAAAAATGGTTAATGTCGGAAGGCAGATTTAAAACCACACTTATTTTTTCGGCTGTCACCTTGTGCGCCCTTATTGTTTTTGGGTTGTTGTGGGCGTTTGTGTTTGGACCCAGGGCTTCCGAAGTCGCTGGAGTAAGTTGGTATCTCTTTAGTTTCGCCGCAGGACTTACAATGATTGTGCTTCCTTGCACCTTGCCGCTCGCGTTTGTCATCGTGCCGTTGTCTATGGGTAAGGGACCGGCCAAGGGATTAGGTATCGCGCTCTCGTTTGGGGCGGGAGTCGCCTTGATGTTGAGTATGTATGGAGTTATCGCAGCGGTGGTCGGGAGTGTGGCTATCGGAACATTGAACGCTCCGCTCGAGACGGTAAAAAATTGGGTATATTTTTTTGCAGGAATATTCGCGTTTTTATTCGCGCTCGGCGGGATTGGTCTTGTGAAGTTTCAGATGCCAAGCTATACAGGTGCGGCGCCGGCGTTTATACAAAAACAGCAGGATTTTATAAAGGCATTTCTTTTGGGTGTATTTCTCGGTAATATTGGCGTTGGCTGTCCGCATCCAGCTACTCCACTGATCCTCATTGAAATTGCCAGCTCAGGGAATATTTTCTATGGTTGGTCGCTCTTTTTGATCCATGCGATCGGGCGGGTGTTACCGCTTTTGCTTTTGGCAGTGCTTGGCATCCTCGGGGTAAATGGTCTCTCTTGGTTGGTTACACGCAAAGGGCAGGTGGAGAGGGCTACCGGCTGGGCGATGGTATTTGTGGCAGGCTATATTCTTACGCTTGGTCTCTTTACCCATGATTGGTGGGTCTACTCGGGGCAGCATACGCTTTTGGAATCATTTACTCAGGAGGAGCGTTTTCTTGGCTCATTCATTAATCGTCTTGGACTTGCGGAGGCTCCGCATCAGCACGGACCCGGTCAGGTGGCAGGGAGGCTTGGTCTCTTTAATCTGCCACTTTGGCTTGGCAATTGGGTATTGGTGATTCTGTGGACAGTACCGCTGTGGTGGTACTACGTGCGTCGCAAAAAAAATGCCAAGACTCTGCCCGATCCGGATCATGCTGGCGAGGAAAAAATACTTTCTTGGGTCTTCTGGTGTTTCATTTCTTTCTCTGCACTTCTGGTTGCGGTGTTTGTTTATATATTGCCAGACCGGTTTCTTTTTCATGGGCAGGCACATATGGATGCCGGTGGGACGGTGCGTATGGGGGATGATCATGCGCATGGAGGCGGTTCGGTGATGCACGAGGAAAACCAGATTACCCAGGGACTTGCAGTAAATCTACAAATAGATCCGCCTGCTCCCATGGTGGGGGTGCCGGCTAGGTTCGATTTTTTAGTGAACGAAAAACCCATGGACATCCCGGTTCCTGCGGTCAGTCTCCAGGTTGAGCACGAGAAACTGATGCATGTTATCGGCGTGCGTGCGGACATGAATGAGTTTTTTCACATTCACCCAGATGCGTTGGGGTCTGGCACGGGGGCGGCAGATACGGGCGTCTTTCGTGTCTGGCATACTTTTGCAAAGCCCGGTCAGTATAAGGTCTGGTCGGAAATAAAAAAAGATGCAATGAATCATTCCTTCGGGCATCAAGAGTTTCGCGTTACGCAAAGCTCCCCGTTCGGAAAACAGGAGTCGGAATATGATAAGCAGGTCTCCTTTACCCGCAACGTTCTCGTAGCGGGTTACCAAGTATCTCTCGTACATGATCCGATAGTAAAAGGGCAAGAGGCACTGTTATCCTTTGATATTCATACACCGATGGGCCAGGAGGCGAGTGTCGAACCTTACCTTGGTGCGAATATGCATCTTGCGGTTATTAAAGACGACTGGACGCAGTTTATGCATACGCATCCGGTAGGTATGATGGGCGGAGGACATGCGTATACGCGCCTGCATCGGTCGATGCAGATTTTCAAAGAGGCGAAAGCAGATGCTGGGCATGATGCATCTATGCCGCAAGAGGGCGGCGATGATGCGATTACATTTCGTGTAATATTCCCCGAGGCTGGTCTTTACAAAGTATTTGGGCAGTTTCGACCGCAGGGGACCAGTCTCCCAGTAGATGAGGCGCTGACCGCGAGTTTTTGGGTGGAGGTCAAAGATCAGTCGCCATCCGCCCTCTCTCCTTGGTGGATTCTGCTCATCAGTTCGTTTATATTGATTGGCCTTTTGACCAAGGCGGTACAGAGATACTTAGCGGTTAGTGAATAAAGACATGAATAAATATGCTCTGATTATTATAGTAGTAATTTTGGTTCTAGGTGGTGGCGTGGTATATCGGCAATTTTTTATACCGGAATCCTCAAAGCCTTGTGCACCTACAGGTACCACGCGTGCCGTTACAATTGTTGCCCAAAAGGATGAGTGGCGATTTATGCCGGAAAATATAGACGTGAAATGCGGGGACAAAGTAGCGCTCACCGTGGTCAATGAAGACAGCTATGATCATGGTATCGGTATTGATGCGGTGGGGGTCTCCCAGCGGATGCCGGCCAATAGTACAATCAAGGTAGAGTTTGTAGCGACCCAGGTAGGCGACTTGCCGTTTTACTGCTCGGTGCCGTGTGGCGAGGGTGATGTAGAGGGTGGGCATCGCACGCACTTGGATATGGTAGGAAAAATTCATGTACAAAGTTTAATCTCTAATCCTCAATAATATGCGTACGCAAAAAGATCACAAAAATATGCAGGATTGGGAGTGGCGCTGGATCAATGGATTCCAGGCACTCGCCATGTTTTCCGTTGGGCTTATTTGGTATAGCGCATGGCTTGGCCACGAAGCATTGGGAGATTTATCATTGTTTCTTTATTTTGTATTTGTAGCGATTTTGGGCGTGTATGTTTGGTCTGGGAGGTCTAAGTAATCGTATATGGCAAAAGCGGTATTCAAAGTAAAAGGAATGCATTGCGCTTCATGCGCAATCCTCATCGACAAGTTGGTGGGCAAAGAGCCGGGCGTTGTCTCGGTGAGTACCAACTACGGCGCGGAAAAAACAGCGATTGAGTATGATGAGTCGAAGGTGAGTCTGCAAAAACTTGATGAGCTCGTGCATAAGCTTGGCTACGATATTATCCGGCCAGACGAGGCATCCGCTTCGGTAGAAGAGGAGGAGGCAAAAGACGCCAAAAAAATAGGCGAGGCTAGACGCCGCGTGATGGCGAGCTTCTTTCTGTCGGCGCCGATTGTGCTCTACTACATGCTCATCCATATGTTCGGCGTGCAACATGTGCATGAGTTTTTTGACTTTATCAATCAAAAACCGCCAATACTCGGCGTAAGTTACGGGGCGTATCTTACGAGCTATCTTTTCTGGCTGGTGGCACAGCCCCTGCAATTTATAGCTGGTTTGTTTGTGGATGTCGCCAACCCGCCATTTCGTATTGATCTTAACTACATCTACTGGATCCTCTCGACCCCGATACAGTTTGTGGTGGCTTGGCCGTTTTACCGCAATGCTATCACGGCAGTGCGGGTGGGGTCAGCGAATATGGACGTTCTGGTGGTGCTTGGGACCTCCGCTGCCTATTTTTATAGCGCTATTGGGTTTCTATTTTTCAGTATTGATCATCCATTTTGGGAGTCGTCTGCGGCACTCTTGTCATTTATTCTTCTGGGGCGATATTTTGAGGCGGTCGCGCGCGGTCGCGCATCTGCCGCCATCAAAGAGCTTCTAAAGCTAGGTGCTAAAGAGGCGCATGTGGTACGAGATGGCGCCGAGCTTACCGTGCCGATAGATGATATTAAGGTGGGAGATGTGGTGATTGTGAAGCCGGGCGAGAAGGTGCCGGTGGATGGGAAAATCATTGATGGTAAAACCCATATTGATGAGAAAGTGGTAACGGGCGAGTCATTCCCGGTGGGTAAAACCATAGGGGATGAGGTGATTGGCGCTACCATCAACCAGGAAGGTCTTATCAAGTTCAAAGTTGAAAAAGTAGGGAAAGACACCCTACTGTCGCAGATTGTATCCATGGTGGAGGAAGCCCAAGCCTCTCGCGCTCCGATTCAAAACCTGGTAGACAAAATCAGTGAGCGATTTGTGCCAACTGTAGTAGTACTTTCATTTGTGGTGTTTGCGCTTTGGTATTTTGTGCTTTTCCCGGATGATTTTCGCGGGGCGCTTACCAAGATGATTGCGGTGCTCGTTATCTCTTGCCCCTGTGCGATGGGTCTTGCTACGCCGACCGCACTCATTGTGGGCATCGGCCGTGCTACTAAGTTTGGCATTATCCTCAAAGGCGGGGAGGCGTTGGAAAAGGCTTATCGTATCCAGTCCATCGCGTTTGATAAGACAGGGACTCTGACGATTGGCAAGCCTGTAGTGACTGATATAGCGCTGTACGCCAAAGATTTGGATGAGAAAAAGGCAATGTATTATGCGGGGTCGCTTGAGTCCGGATCCGAGCATCCATTGGCCCGCGCGATTATTGAAAAAGGCAAAGAGGGTGGGGCACTCACAGAACCAAAAAACTTTGAGGCGGTCTCGGGACTTGGCGTCAAAGGGACGATAGATGGTCGTGAGGTATTTATCGGCAACGAGCTCTACATGAAACAACTGGGGATTGATGCCAAAGCATACAAAAAAGATTTGGAGCGCCTCCAAAATGAAGCAAAGACCGTGGTGTTTTTGGTGATAGATAAGCAGGTTGCAGCTCTTGTCGCGATGGCTGATACACTCAAGCCGTACGTCAAAGAGGCGATCACCGCACTCAAAGCTATGGGCAAAGAGATTGTCATGATCACGGGAGACAACCCCAAGACCGCGGCCGCTATTGCGCGCGAGGTTGGCATCGATCGGGTGCTTGCAGAGGTTTTACCTCAGCAAAAGGCGGATGTCATCAAAAAACTCCAGAAAGAGGGTAAATCAGTTGCTATGGTAGGAGATGGTATCAACGATTCGCCGGCTCTGGCACAGGCCGATATTGGTATTGCGGTGGGGTCAGGCACGGATGTGGCGGTACAAACCGGCCAGGTGATCTTGGTCAAGGACGATTTGCGTGATGTGGTGACTGCAATCCAGCTCTCGGGTAAAACCATCAAAAAAGTCTGGCAAAATCTCTTCTGGGCATTCATCTACAATGTGCTCGCCATTCCAGTGGCCGGAGGACTCCATCTTGTATTTACCCAGAGCTCGCTTGGAGTGGCGGCACCGTGGGTCTTGAGTATCGCGCAAAGCACCGGGGGATTCGGTCGGGTGTTTTTGAGCTTCTCGCAGACGCCGCTTCGTCCGGAGATTGCTGGATTTGCGATGGCGTTTAGCTCGGTCTCGGTAGTGGCAAATTCACTGCTTCTGAAGCGTTATGTCCCGCCGATGGAAAGAAGTGGCGCAGATACAGATTCTGTGAAATAAACCCCAGACACGTGGAAGCCCTAAAAATAATACGCCTTGTACGGCTTGTAGTGTATGCTTGTATTGCGGTTATACTCATTGTTGCCGGGTATTCCTTTGTGGCAGAGTTTGTACAGCCATGCTCTCCTGTTGACGGAGATTATTTCTGTGGACTAGGGTTTGTATTTGCGCTCGTGCTAGGGTGTGTGAGTATGATATTGAGTTTTGCTATGAGGAAAATACAAAAGAAGAACGCTAGTCAAAATTTATAACTACAGGCGCCCATGGGGAACATTCTCTGGTTTATCCTACTCATACTCATCGTGGTTGCCGCCATGTTCCTCTTTCAGGTATCCGAGAAGGCTCCCGCACCCACGGGTCTGCTTGAAGCGGTGCCCTGCGAATCCAATCTCAATTGTCCGCAAGGGTATCAGTGTGATGGTCGGTCCGGGACATGTAGGAAGCAAGCAGTAATGCCTTTTTGATAGGATTGTGAATATTTGGCTATAAGCTAGAATAGCACTATGGAAAAAGTAACATTTAATATCGAGGGGATGCATTGTGGTTCTTGTGCGGTTGGCATTCAGATGCTGACGTCCCAGATGGATGGCGTTACAGCTGCTGAGGTGACTTATGAGGGTAAAAAGGGGACTTTTGAGTACGATCCCACTAAGGTCAAAAAGGAGGATATCGTCAAAGCCATTGCTGATCTAGGATATAAAGCTTCCGAGTAGTCTATGGAGGAGAATATGGAGCTCAAAATATATAGATAACTATCTATATGAGTCATAAAATCCGCCACGGGGGCGGGTTTTTTGACAGAAAAAACCCTTTATTTTCAAAT
>CAYGFT010000018.1:0-18188 GCA_964349275.1 uncultured Candidatus Saccharibacteria bacterium | reverse complement strand
CATCAACACAGAGCACTTCATTCTGGCATGTTGCCGAGCAACCATCCCCGCTCGTGGTATTGCTGTCATCGCACTGCTCCACACCACCCCGAACGAACCCATCACCGCAAACCGCATTGAAACAGCTATTGGTACAGGCATCTGTATTACTTACGTTGCCATCGTCGCACTGCTCGCCAGCTTCGGTAATACCGTTGCCACAAAACGACACAATCTCAATCGTACACGCTGAAGAGCACCCATCACCATTTGCAAGATTACCATCATCACACTGCTCCACGCCAGTACGCACAAAACTGTCGCCACAAATATTATTTGTGCAGTTATTTTTGCACACATCATTATTGTTGCCATTACCATCATCACACTGCTCGGCGCCCTCTACCGTAGCATTACCGCAAAGTGGCGGCGTGGCCAATACCGTGAATGTCTGGGTACTACAATTGCTAGACCCAAGACTGTTCCAAATCTCAACAATATTATCAGTGCTATCGCCACATATTTCAAATGTATGAGTTCTACCCACATCAATAGCAACTGGTGTCCAGGCATTGGCCCAACTCACCACCTGACTCCCTCCTTCAGCGGCGCCAGCCCGACCCAAAAGGGGACTTACCATGCGTGGCGGAAGGATAGTAACCCATGTGCCATCATTATTGCGATCAAACCGTAAGCGAGCTTGTGAGTTCGCCGTGGCGTTTGCACCACCCATATTGACCACGCGCCCGGAAAACGTTATCGGTTGCCCCACAGCAGGAGACCCCGGAGTTTGATTCATATTATCTACTATATAATCAGGAGCGGTGATTCCCAGCGATTGCATTGCAGAAAAACCATTTGCTGGCACAGCAAAAGCGGATATGGTATTGCAAAGTGTACACGTCCAGCCGGAAGGGCCATTTACCCGAATTTTATAATTACCTACCTTCACATTACCTGCTTGCATCATGGGAGAGTTGGGGTTGGAACCTGAAGACAAACCACAGCTTTGCGGCTGACGACTGAACACTGACGGCCCCGTAAGACGACTTACCAGAACATTGTTCAGCATATAATTGGGAACACCATCTGCAGTGCCGGGACAGGTAATACCAACATCCAAGATAAATGGATCAAGCCCCGCCTCACGTACGCCATTCCCATTGATATCAAGAAACACACGCGAGCGTATAGTACCCCGATAACTCGGATACGTCGGATACGAGGGATAATTAGGCGCATACGAAGGATACGATGGGTATGAGTTCCCATAGGCAGGATATGAGGGATAGGAATTACTGTATGCGGGGTAGGAGGGATATGAATTCCCATATGATGGATAGGTAGGGTAGGAAGGATAGGAATTACTGTATGTGGGGTAGGAGGGATATGAGGGATACCCGGGGTAGGAGGGATATGAGGGATAATCAAACGAATCCCCAGGTCCTGTTACCATCATACCGCCTGAAGCAACGGTAGCAGCAGCGGCACCACCGCCATCTCCTCCGCCGCCGCTAAGAACAGTTTGGGGAGAGAATGGAAATTCGAGAAATACATTCACCAAAACAGCAAACCCCAGAAGAACAATTACTAGGAAAACAGGGAACTGGTACAGACTTTTCCTGTGTAAAAATTTCTCTGCTACCTTATATATATATTTCATAGACTATTTATTACGGACAGGTTTTGATCTTTACCTGATCGGCTTATTTTAAATATGAGCATCAATAGGACAACTATGAGAAGTATAAACCCCGCGGTCTTCTTATTAAATGTAAACACGCCTTCGGGGCTTGTTGCCTTTGGTCTAGGCACAAACTTAGGGGCGCCTGCCCCATCTCTATTGGTAATGGTATGCCAGGCATCATCTGCATAATTATAATACGTTATGAGGTCATACGTCGGCACTAAAGAGATGCCTTGACCCTCTTGTGCATTTGGTTTTTTTACCATCGAAAGATTAGACACGCCGTTGTGCGAGGTTGCAGTAAAAAGATCCCATGTTTTGACAATTTTTTCCTCCTGGAGGCTTATCGCATTAATCTTATTGATACCAAAAATGAATAGCATCTCCTTATCAGCAAGCATATATGAACGCGGATCCGAGAATAGAATTGTATTTTTTAGAACTCCTTTTTTATCAAATATATTAATGTGCTCGACACCTACCGACCAAATAGAGTCCGTAAGTAGATTATGCACTGCCATAGCAGTCTCTGTATGGTTAAACCCTCCTAGGACACGGTTGAGACGCAGATCGGCGTTTTTGCCCACCGGAAAACTTTCGCGCACTTCATCATCCGGGGCAATAATCAAAACCTTACCGATCCCCGCAGAGTCACGTACAAACACCATTAGTTCTCCCGTCTCCACTTTGACGCTCGCAAACAGCGGGTAGTGGTCTTTTGGCAAAGGCACTTTCGTGACATGCGCTTTACTATCAGCATCCCAAACAGTCCGTTGGATACTGCTCTCCATGGAACTAACCTCCAAAACAGCATCTTTTACCACAAAAGGCGTACGCACGAGCCCGGGCAGAGGAGCCACCCCCCAGCGAACACTCTTTTTTGCTATCGGGTCCACAAAAACCCATCGGCCACTTATCTCATCCGTAACCGCAAGCAAATGCGGATCTCCTAAAACCTGCGCGAGCAGCACTGACCCAGCACGTTCCACATCTTGGTGGAAGCCTGCCAACTCAATTCCTGCGCTTATGGTATAAGTACTTGGATCGATCTCATACATTTTACCCGCACCGCTCGAAACCGCATAAATACGCTTATCAAATACTATAATGGCATCAACACTACTCTCCAAAGGAATGGTTTTTAGATGCGCCTCTGTTTTTTGGTCGAAAACCGAAACAAACCCGGCAAAATTGCTTACAAAGAGTTTGCCGTCCAAAAACGTACTCCCACTCGGATGGCGTAAGACGGTGGCAGTGTTGTTGTCAGCGGCATGAACTGTCTTGGTGGCACCATCTGCGAAAGAAACGACTACAACTGTATCCATATCTTCATTGGCTACAAAGACTCTCCCCTGCACGCTATCACCCCCCAGCGCGTAAAATAGCTGTTGCGGACCAAATGTAGGCCCTCGACGACCGGTATCGGCAACTCTATGGGGTGCTCCCATCTGCCTTGTATCAATAATCTCAAGAAATCCATTGTGACCAAGTAATGCTATATGCTCCCCTATGACACTCATGGTTATAGGGTGTACGCTCATAGGCACTTTTGTAAGCTTGCCTTTCACATCTACCACGCCAAGCGCTTTGGTGAAATAGTTTGCAAAATAAATATTACCTGCCTTATCTGAATCTAGAAAATGTGCCTGAAACGGCAAACCCAGCTCGGTTACTTGATCAGTGTCCGGACGAATCACCATGAGATGACTCCCCAAGGCATCAGTACCGAATATGAGATGCCGATCTTCATTGTATACGATTTTACCTACCGGATACGGCGTAAGAATCTCTTTCCGGTCGCCTCCTCGTATGGGGATCATCGTAACCGTATCAAATCCAACACCATAACTGACCGCTAGAGCATCTCGGTCGGTGATGTACGCTATAGAAAACGGATGACGATCCAACGGTATAGTTCGCAAAGGTCTACCAGAAGGATGCGCTACAATAATACGCTGACTTGGACCATATAAAACAAAAAATACTCGTTTGCCGTCATGTGCCGGGATTGCCTTAACGTATGCTATTGATTGCTGCTCTTCTTCGGAAAATGTGATACGCTCCAGCGGCTTATTTGTTCCCTCTCGAACCGCTTTGCCATCGAAGATCCAGATCTCCTTTTCCCGAGAGTAACTAATATATGTATAGCCGGTGACATTGTCCACCGCAACTGTAAATGGAGTCAGGCGGTTTGTCTTGATCGTCACCACCAAAGGAAAATCGCTTTTTGTACCGCCCGATCCTGAACCTGCAATATCAAATACATATACATTGCCGTCCTGCTGAAAAGATTCCGTCACATAGAGTAAGCTATTTTTTCCATCTACACCGATAGTCCGCGGATATCGCAAACCAGAGAACTCACCGGCAGCCGAGACAAAAGACGGCATTGCAAAAAACGCAAGGACCGCGAAAAAAGATGTGAATACTCTTACGCGCATGTCATATAGATAATACCTCCATGATACGGCAACCACCATAAAAGGTGTACCAAGTTATACACACTTAAATTTGGTACGTACGAGCCTTATGCGCTCCCCATAAAACTAAAAATAGCGCTGAAGCCAAAACCGGCCAGTCACCAAACCTGGTATATGGCGTCTGATACGCGAGCAAAGGAATATCATCCACGAGCACCCCCTCTCCTTTTGGCAACGAGCTCACTATACGCCCATAGGGATCTATAAACGCTGGAATCCCTGCATTGGAAGACCGCGCGATGAAGCGCCCTGTCTCCACCGCCCGCAGGCGCGCCATGGCAAGCATTTGATTGAGATAATAGTCGTTGCCCTGAAAAATCGCATCCGAGGTTTGCGCGAAAAACACCTGCGCGCCTGCTCGCGCCGAACGGCGGATGATACGCGGACTCATCATTTCAGAACAAAGAATCGAAGAAAATACCCCCAGCCGATCCTGAACAACCGGCACCTTTACTCCCTTGTATACAGTACGCGTGCCCTGATATGCATCCACCACCAATCCTTGTCCCGCGAGGCGCAATCCTTCGACTAAAACCCATGGCAGATACTCTCCACCCGGCATGAGCAGTTCTTTAGTCTGGAAGGCAAACACCCCGCTCCCCGCGCGCCAATATATGGTCTGCGGAATCGACTGACCGCTACGCGCACTATACCCATGATCCACCAGTAAAATATCATCGGACCTCATTTTTTCGAGCAATACGGGGTCCCGGATACCCTGGCTGGTAAACTCTGCGATCTCCGGAAGTACGGCAATATCTATTTTTTCTGGGATGCTCTTTAATAGGCTAACCACCACATCATATTTTTTCTGCCGCTCCTCCGGCGAAAAATAAAGGCGCTTTGAAAAATTCATATTAAGGACGGCAACTTTCACCTTTGGAGCTTGCGCTATACGCTTTAACGGATAGATGTACACGCTATCCAACCACTGCATGCCATATGCCGTAAGAAAAAACCCACCAAGAACCGCCACGGCCGATGCCCCTGCCAAAAAAAACTTCTTATGCTCCCAAAATCTTACAAGAAGCACATACAGAAAAGCGCCCATCAATGCCACAAGAAAATCTATTAGGTGCATACCTCCCCAGCGCGCAAATGCTACCGCAGGCGTATGCGCAAATAAAAATGTGATACTGCTAAATGTCCAGTCCGGACCGATCACCGACTGCCCTGGCGCAACCCACAGAAGACCAAACACGAACGATCGCGCATACTCGCATACGACCCACACAGCCGCCGCACAAGAAGCGTATACGAGCGCCGTGCGCGTCTGGGTATGCAAAAAACGCAGTCCCACTCCAAATATCCCCCACGGCAGGGCAAATCCAATAATGATACATACCCACACACACCCAAATATAACCGTGCTCGCGACACTACTCTGAATACCCGCCCAATCAAGCGGTAAGGTGGCAAATAGCCAATTGAGACTTATCCCAAAAAACACCAACCCGGAAAAAAATACTCTGACAAAAGCACGTCCGTAAGTGCCGGACTCCCGCACGGAAAAAAATAAAGGAACAAATCCTATAACCCCCAATATTGGACCCACAGTTGGAAATAAAAACCCGAAAGCAAGCAGAAATCCACCAAAACCGGCAAATAATATATTGTAGAAAGATCGCATCATAATATGGTCTTTACTTGGAAAATTGGACTATGAGATATCCAATACCCATGGCACTGGAGATAAATGAATCCTGCGGCTTTTCATACACTGCACGAAGATCAATCATGTCTCCGGCGTGAAGATACACTGAAGGTTGGAAAACCTGACCTTTCAGATAGACACTTTTTGGATCAGCCGGACGCGGATTTTTTTGCGGGGTGAGAGTTGAGATGACTGTAGTATTGACCGACAGAGAAAGCGACGTGCCATACTCGTGCAGATGCCCGCCCCATGCGACAAGCGTAGCATCCCGAGGCAATTGGTATGGTCGCTCCATAGTCTTTTCATTGTGTACAACGCCCCCCGGGATAGTGTACTCAGTGGATACTGCAACATTTTTCTCACAGGGATCAGATACGCTAATCATAATAGGCACGACCTCATGCCGCATGGTCCCCTTACCGACAAGTGCGAGTTCAAACGATCCAGACACAATCTTGGCGCCATCGCTTGGATTGGCAAAATGAATATACAAAAGCAAACGCTCTCCCTTTTTCAAAAAAATACCGCGATCAGGCCCAAATGTTTCTATGGTATTGAGCTCGCTCCCCGTAGAGTACATCTGCAAAGTTTTCCCTCGGCAAACCAGATTATCTGCTCCCGTATAAAAAAGATCTGCATGGTGTAAAAGATTAGTCGCTCCAGAAAAACTGGGGACAATCGAGGTGATATATGTATTTTCCGGTATCACGAGTTCCTTGGTGATATAGCGCTCCTCTCCGGCAAAAAGATTGGCCACCGGCGCCGCGAATACAAGCACACTATCTTTTGTATCCGGCCGAGCTTGCTGCATCAAAAAAAACACAAACCCGCCAGCACCAAGGAGAAGCCCCACGCTTACTACAATACGAGAGTGCCTCGCTATTGCCATATGAAACATGTTCTGACGAGTAAACTAATGCCGAGATGCCGATACACCTCATGCGGAGATTTTGGAAGGGTGCGGTATACTTTGTGATCCATATCTGTAAACATACCATGCAGGAAACAAATGAGAGACACTCATACATAAAATCAATGCTCCACTGATAGGTCAGCAAAGCATGCCTCCTGTTCATCCTTAGGCAGAAATACGCAAGCAACCCGTACAGCATCAATATCACCAGCACTCAAACGCTGCTGCACAAAACTCCGCACGCAAAAAACTCCAGAATCCCCCGCAAGATGGCAAACAGCCATTACTTCATCCGCTCTGCCTCCTAATATTGCATCCGCTACTACACCCAGACGGAAAAAACACGGCTGCTTCTCTTTTTCAGTCAACAGAGACAAAGACGCGCAGTAAGCAACTACGCGTGGCCAATCATGGCTAAACATTTTGTCCGCGACCACCACATGTTCGCTATAGCACGCCGGTTGGTATTTTTTGTCGAGCAAACCGCATGGGTATCCTGGATCACCCTGTTTTTGGTACAAAATCACTGACGGATCAAGGAAATTTGCCTGTGCATGCTCCATAGCCACCCCCTGGTAACAATCAAACATAAATACCGGATCTTCTACCAATGCATCACAATCTTGGAGAGAACGCATCATGTCTCCCGTGTCAACAATCATGAGCGCGTGGCCGAACCCATGATAGCATCCATGCCTATCTAGACTTGCGGTTTTTGTCGTACAGCCTCTATAAGCAAAATCTTGTATCACCTTCTTATCAAGCCCTCGCACAAGCATAAACTGCACAATGGCACCATGATAACATGAGTAGGAAAATGCGGCATCACACTTGCCCAGCGCCTCATCGCCATACTCACGAAACATCGCTTCCCCAATACTATGCCCCATTTCATGGAGATAAGACGGCTGATGCGGGTACACCTTCAACAAAAAGGTCTTTGCCCTAAAAGCACCCCGCGTAGAAGCTATCCGTTCAAATACCAACTGCTGATCTAACAACGACAATTGTCGGAAAGATGCCGGGGTCACAAACGTGCTGTGGCGGACATAAAACTCTGCCAAGCGAGATTCTTGAAACACCACTACGAACGGCCGTTCTATGAGATACCTTACAAAATTTCTAGAAAACAACTGCTGCCAGCCAACACTATACCCAAGAAACACGATACCGAGCAGACCCAACACTCCCACCGCTAAAATATATTTTTTATGTGCATATATCATGTAGCAGGCCGCACCTCATTCATTTGTATGCACGAATGTGTGTACAGATCCTTCCGCTCTGGCGGCTTCTCTTTGTAGTCGGGTAGCGTGCGCTCGAGCATAAACACAATTTGCACCTCGACGGCCTTTTTTTCATCGGGATGATCCGCATTCCAGGTACGGCAAAGATAGGATGTAAAATACTGGTACATATAAGCCTCTTGAGGTAGTCTTGGGAAAGGTTCAAGATATTTTTGCCAATGCTGATTTCTATACCTATCTGGCATATACGACTTTGTCCATACTACTGGTTTTCCGGCATTCCATATATCAATGGTTGTACCATCTTGGAGAAGAGCGGGCATGACATACCACCCCCCCTCTTTAGGGGGGGATGGCGCAAACATGACCCACCATTGTGTAAGACCTGTCATATACCCAAACCAAGCTACATCTTGGCGCATCTTATAAAAACTCCCTACATTCCAAAATATTCCATATACAAGCATAAAAACTACCATGCCTTGCCAAAATGCACCCAGCTCACGATTCGGATCCCAGGGGCACAAACGTGATACCAAACGTGACCAAATTGGCCGATGACTAGCAAAAAATCTATAGAGCGCCTCTCCCCCAAGCGTGACCAGGCGCAGGCGCAATATGGGCGTAAATGGCCACGCCACCGGAGAGAGCGCGCAAAGCTCCACGAATGCTGCAAACCCCGTATAACGAAGCCCGTCTCTGCCATGCAAAATCCAGGAGTGCTCACGTGTCATATCCTGATATACGTCTGGATAAAGTTGCGCAGGCGCAAGTATCCGATCGGGGAGAAATAGTGCTATTTGCAGTATGGCAACACTAGACCTACAAAATCGACAATCAGCATCGTAGTAGAGTTTTGCGTGTGTTTCTGCCGAGTACCGAGACCGCGACCACAACTTGTCCCAAAACCAGCCAGGAATTAACGCCGCAAGCCCCGCCAATCCTATCCAAGGGAACCATCCCAAGTAAAAAAGCGTCACGAGCGAGATATGAAACAGCATAAAAAATAATACTCCAAGCATGCGCATTTGCGGAGTAGCAAAGGGTACAAAAAACAACAGTGGTCCATACTGCTCAAGCGCAAATACGAGATGCGTACAGATCATGAGTAGCGTAGGAAATTGCCGGAGAAACAAACCAAACGGCGTGACAATTTGATCATAATGAAGGGCGTAATACGCAGCCGTGCCCTCGGCATGCCATTCGACACCAGTTTTTAAAAGCGCGGTGACCACATACATGGATACCATCTGGACAATCAACGCAACTGATCCTACAGAATATACCCGATGATCACGCTTGGATGGTGCAAGTATGCTATCAAGAGCATACGAAGCGCCGAGTGGCAGAAAAATCCCCCACAAAAGGAGTAGGCGCAACAACCCATCTCCTGCATTTGAGACAAATGGATTGCGTACCAAGAGCGAGTACAATAAAAACCAGCTTGCCGCTGTCGCAAGCCTCGTCTTGTATCCCACCAAGAGCATCAAGGCAAAACATCCGGCAATCAAAAAGAGCACACCCTCAAAATACACCGAGCCACTCAACATATGTGGGGAAAAATACCAGTACACCCAATCCCACAAGAGAGAGCGGGGCAAAACGCCTGCATCAGTATAATGCGCCGTGAGATCTTTTGCCCGGACCATGAGGTCCCCAAGGATAATGAGCGCAAGCCCGATACGAAAAAGCGCGAGCGAACGCGTATCCAGGGTCCACACCGCTTCCATATACGCCGCTATTTTTTTTGAAATGTGAGCCATAGGCATGGTCGCAAAAAATATAAAATCACTCACCGACCTTAATCGTACCTAAATGTTGCGACTCAAGATGGTCGTGATAAAACCAAAGTCCTTCTCTATCGAAAGTAAACGACCAATGCTCCCCGGGAGCAAGCGGTCGCTCTGGATCAAACTCCGGATAGATCTCATGTGTCGGATGAATATTGGAGGCTGGCCAGTGATGTTCGTTGGTGCTGTTCACCCAAGTCACCATCCCGCCCCGTTTGACATGAATACCGCGCGGAGAAAAACCCGCATCGGTAATAGTAACGCTTACCTGGTCTGCCGCTTGAGTCGGGATAGCGTCTCTCCCATTCTGAATAGAAGAAGACGTTGGTGCATCAGACAAAAACTGCCGCCGCATGAGGATCATGCCCAAAACGGCAAGTACAAAAAATAAGGCGCCGAGCAATAAAATTTTTCTCATAATGCTTTATTATGCCTAAGATACTTGCGGTGCTCGATTTTTACCGAGACGCACCGCGACAACACCCATGAGCGCGCCCAGGAGAAAGGCGCCTCCTATCTCCAGGAAGGAAGCAGGAAATGCCGGCTGTGTTGCTTCTACTATGGAGGGGGCTACGATCACCGGAACCGTCGCCTCCACCAGCGTCTTATCATTGTCTTGGAAACGAGCTGTCAATTGATACTCACCGGCTTCAGGGAAATTGTACAAGAGGCTCGTCTTACCGAGATCCGCTTTTTTTAGTCCCACAGCAAGGACAATGCCCTCCCCGCGCTCAAGGCGCACCCACACATGGGTAAAGGGAATCTCCTTTTTATCCGCACTACCTTTGAGCACAAAATCAAATACACTATTCTCTCCCGCACGCAACGGATCAGGGTCATATCCGATGTCTATCAGATAATCCCCCATCACACGCTCGATAGATTTGCCAATACCATGTGCAGATGCCATAGCATGCGAGAAGATAGAAATACTCACCATAAAAAAAATGATCGCGCGATAGTATAAAACTCCCTCCGTGCGTGGTCTCATACGTACTAATATATCATCTCGGGCTACAAAGATAAAAATGCGCTATTGCATGTTCTCCCTTGGAAACTGCGCTCACTCCATATAAAACACCAGCTACAACAAGCTTATTTTATCCACTTTTGTCAAAAATAAACTCCCGGGCAAAGTATGCGATAATGCAGATAGAATACATTTCCAAAGGAGGTAGTAGTTATGCAAAAGCATGCGCTGTCGTGTTTTTTTGGGGTACTTATACTCATCACCGTCGCGTTACCCGCGTGGGGAACTATGTATGTCGTTCTGGAAAATCCACGTGGCAACGCGGTCAGCTCTCAGGCAGGCATCGGTCTCATTAGCGGATGGGCATTCTCAACCCTCACCAGTGAGTTGTCGGTGCAGGTCTCCATTGATGGCTCTCCCCCAGAGAAGATACCTTGTTGCTCCAGGCGCCTTGACGTAGGATCTGCGGATGCATACAAACAGTATCCACAGGCTTCACAATCAGGTTTCGCACTCTTGTGGAACTGGGGCAATCTCACCCCCGGAGAGCATACCATTCAGGTAAGCGCTACCGCTGTGGGAGAAGCTCCCTTGGTTCAGACCGCAACCGTAACCGTAGTCAAACCTGGCGACTTCTCATTTCTTTCCCAGTTCGATCTTTCACAAGCTCAAACGCGGATAGAAGTAGACGCCATCGGCACACAGTACTTGGTCATCGAGGGGGCCATTGTAACCGACAAGGAGACAGGTGTTCAAAAACGGGTGACGATCAGACAGATCTTCTCCTCTGGTTCTCAAGGATTTGAGATCATCTCCTCTATCACCACCGAGACGATCGGCGGCACCCAAGCACAGCTCGTGTTCGCACCTGATGTAAATTGGGAGGATCAGAACTCCGTCCGGGAGAGTGTGATCACCGTAGAATCATACTTTCGCACTCGCAACCTACTCCAGCAACACACACCCGTCCAAATACTCGCGACTACTGAGACGGGTCCTCCCCCCAGTATAGGTCCTGAAGGACATATCTCGGTAGCAATGGGTTCCACCGTCTACGTCTACACTGGCAGTGAAGACTGGAAACATGCAACTCCCTGCATCCGCAGAATGGCGGTCGTACACAATTACGTGCACGCGGTAAATACCGTAGTGCAAGCGGCTTGGCTTGAAGAAGCGGCGGCGGAGTTCTACGGCTGGTGGATACTGCGGGATGGATGTAGTTTTGATCAGACCTTCTCCTACCACAAAACTATTATCCGATCGGACGGCGCGTCTCTTGGCCCACTTGAATCATTCGAGACTTGGGATGCATTTTTTAACCCCAAAACTCCCGGACACACGGGAATCGCATTCATGGCTGCCTACTACCTATGGCAGTCTCGTGGTCAAGACTCATTGGCCTACTACCTCGATACACTCAACCTCACTACAGATTGGCACCAGGCATTTTGGGGCGGCTTCCAGCAATCAACCGAGTCGTTTTATGCGGCGTTTGCCGCATGGCGAACGGACACCCTCTCCGCACTTCCCCAGATTAAGGGTATGATTGTAAACCGCAACGGTGCACCGATCGCCGGCGTATACATATACACCTGCCAAGCCCCTTACGGTCGGTGCGAAGGAGCGACTACCGTCTCCACAGAGCACGGATACGCAATCGGCGCCCCATTTGAGGAAAATGTCCTACAATTCAGTCTTGCGAAAGGCGCGAGCACCCCGCAAGAAGGATTCCTTGGATACTACTCTGTAGCAAGTCCTACCGGCATTACTCTTGACCAGAAAAGTGTTAGCATGCTTGCCCCGCAAGGTGGCGACGTGGTGGGCATTGATGTACAAGTGCCATAACATACAAAAGATGGGCCATTCCCATTTTTTTTCTTTTGTACATCTGTACATCTTTTTGGCATATTGACAGGGACACGCTTCCCCGTACTATCAAAGATATGAATACGCCGCGCATAAGAACCATAGCAATCAGTATATTCTTTTTGCTGATCACACTTCTTCTTATTGGGGGATGTGGCTTTGCCTATATATACTGGCACGACACGCGGACATCGCCCGCACCGCAAACAGCCAAAGGGACTCTCTCGCTGCCCGTACCCATTGAGAACCCCCGTGTGAGCTCTGCATTTCTCCATTACTTTTTTCGCGGCAAAATCAAAGAGATACAAAAAACAGCTGATGACAGCCGGATCATACTTGAAGATGCAGACTCCACGCTCCCCTCTTTTGTAATCACGCCTACCACACGCATATCCTTGATCGCGCCGCCCTACAATGCGTCCACCGTTTCTCCCGTGCCTCTCTCCAAACTGCACCCCGGTATAGAGATTGAACTCTCTATGGAGTACGATTTGCGGAGCACCACCTGGCGCGTGCAAGATGTCTTTATCCCGACGGATCGCAACCCCAATATGCCTCGCTAAAGATCCGCACAGAGTACGCGTTGATACTCCCCTGGCATGTCTTGGCATATACGCGCACTATCGGCTTGCGGAGAACTCGACTCATGTGCTTTTTCTAAAACTCGCTGGTAACAAATATGCTTTTGCGCTTGGTCTTCAATATCGCATATTTCTTTTGCCCGAAAAACACCATCTTCGTAGCGCTCTCCTACGGCGCCCACCAGACCGACCACACACATACCACGCAAATGTGTATCAGCGATAGTATTGCACCCCGCTTTTAAAATTTGCGGATCACGCGAAGACCCCGCAATACTTTGCCCAATAGCGTTGAAACAATAATCCTGCCAACGCTTGGGCACCAATGCACACAGCTCGCCTGTTTTTTGCCAATCATATCCGGCGCGCTCCGCAAAATAGAGTCCCTGCAAGTTGTAACACATGGGTAAATATTTTTCCTCCAAGATAGAGCAGGGATACAACATATCATCCTCTTTCAGATAGCGCGATGGATGATCTTTATTAGTAGAGCTCGTCGAGTTTTCCATAAATGCTCCGCTATAGCACCATCCTGCTTCTCTCGACGAGGGAAGCCGATCACACACACGCAAAGACGCCAGAAGATCGCTCTCTGTTGCAAACATAAGCGCATGACCCATGCCGTGCAGACACTCGTGAAATTCCTTATCCGTATGAAATTGGGCGCGACTGCCGCACAAGCGAGGGACTTCGGCCGCCAAATCCGATTCGCTTGCTTCGCCAGTAGCATAGCGCTCTCTTAGGTATCCTTCCAAAACACCATGATAGTACCCGGCAAAACAAGCCGTACTTCCTTGCCCCAAAGCAGTAGCGACATCCCCCAGGCGCCGGTATGTCTCCTGTCCTGCATAATGCATCGTCTCATGGCAAAACTCGAAGACACTTTTCTCTGATTCATGCTCGGTGAATACTCTAGCAATGGTCGCCGGAGAAAATTTGCGCACAAAATCTTTTGCCGCATCGCGATAGCACAGAGACTGCTTTTCAGAAGTGTAGCAGTGATCCATTGCCGACACGATATAAAGACCTGGATCCTCCCCAATACCAAAGATACGCGACGCGTAGAACATCCACCCCATACCTATGCCAAGCACCGCCGCTCCGCCCAGAACCCAGATCCAAAATGAATAAATCCTCGCCATACGTTACAGGCGTTCTTCGCTAAGACCGCACCACGCACGATGCGCCTCCGGAATACGATTACAAAATGTGTGCATTTCTGTACTATCTCGGGTTGAGCGGCGTGCCGCACGCACCAGCTCTTCGTAACAACCCGGCTGGGCAGATCCCGACTGCAAAGCACAAAGATGAAACGCATACGCCGCATCCATGCCAAATCGGATCACGAGATTAAAAGCCGCCGCATTTACGCAATCTCGCCTAAACACCGGCGAGTTAATGATGCTACATTGATTCGTAATAACCATAGCATCTGCGGTAATCATCGTGCGATCCCTGCCGTAGGTCTTGAAACAGGCGCCCTGATACTCTTCGGGGACCTGATGACATATACTGACCGCTTTTTCATAATCCTCTTGGTACAGGGAAAGTACGCCATAGGTATAGCACATCTCTTGATATTCCTTGGAAAGTGTAGCACAAGGATATAAAGGATCGTCCGCACGAAAATAACTACTGGGATGGTCCTTGCTTCGCGCCCCGTCAAAATTTGCCATCAGCGCCCCGGTGAAGCAAAGTTGACGCTGTTCGCCACTCGGCAAATAGTCACACAAATGTAATGCGCGGACCAAATCATCTTCCGCAAGAAACATAAGCGCATGACCCATGCCGTGATTGCACTCGATAAAGTCCTGTGGACGCGTGTAGGTCTCTTGTTTGCCACAGAGGTTCGCTATCTCTCGCCCAATTGCCGTATCATTTTGCATATCGGGCAAGATGGCGCGCTCCATAAAATACCCCTCAACTGCCCCATGAAATGCTCCGCCCAGACACGCCCGCGAGCTCTGTGCAAACACCCGCGGGACACTTTTGGTACGGCGATACTCCTCCTGCCCCAAAAAATGAGCAACCTCGTGGCAAGCGTCAAAAAAAAGCGGCTCGCGCTCGTGCTCGCCAAATATAGTCAATATTTGAGGTAGTGTAAATGTATCAAGCAATGTTTTTGCCGCTTCTTTGTGGCAAGACTTAAACTCGCGCTCTGGAGCACTCTGGCAACTTTCCAAAACGGAACGCACAAACTCATCCGCGTTTTTTGATACATCTCTTCCTTTCCAAAATGCATCACCCGAGCGCAGAAAATATCCCATCACCACTGCTCCTACGGCAAGCACGCATGCAACGCCTATTCCTACATAGTGTTTTTTTGACATGGATATATTTCAACTAAACACCTCTACAGAGCGTGCGGTATTCGTCAGGAGCGTCCGCACAAAGCTCCTCTCGCTCACTCCGTGTTGGCACTATCGTCTCCAATTGCCTGCCCAGCTCTTGGAAACAGGACATGCGCCGAGCATCGGTGACATGCGCGCACAACGTAATGGCACGCGGCGTATATTTCGACGAGTAGTGCATAAATGTCGCAATAATGTATTCCGTGCAGGTCTTGTAGGTACCCTCATCTGTATCATACGGCTTACAAATACTCAAAAGCCGATCCGGACTGTCAGACAAGGCATAGATAGAGGTCACGACAATCCCTTTAAAATAACATGTCCGGCGCTCCACATCAGTCGGGGCCGTATAACAATGCTCAAAAACTTTCTCCGGCTCATACGCATACAACTTTGCATACATCTCCGCCATCTCCTGCCAGCAAGCCAATCCCTTTTGCCCCTGATACGTAAGGCAATGATCTCGAAGTTCCTTGAGATATTGTGGCGTGATATTGGGGAGCGGCTCAATACCATGGTCCGCCAGAGCAAGTTTTTGATTGTGCTCCATAAACAATCCGTCATAACACTCAAATCGAAATGGATCCTCCGAGATTTTTTCACAGGAAGCGAGCGCAGGAGGTATATCCCCTTCTGCATCTACCAAAAACAAGTGACCCATAAAATGAAAGCACATACGCTGATCATAAAAATCTTTACGGCTTCTGCACGCCTCGTCCACAAACGCTGGGGTCAACGCAAAATCTGGATCATCCCAGACATGCGCCTCCAAAACGCCGTGCAGATATCCGCTCCCGCAAGCGGCCGCATTTGCTTCATTTAAAATATTTTTCCAATCCGATGGATTGTTGCGCACCGCGGCACGTGAGATGGCGTGCGCAAGCACATGGCAATCGCGCGCCGCTGGATCCACATCCTGGAGACGCACAAGCACCCGCTCCCCATACCGGAGTCCGGCGCGACTGGTTATCTGCTCCAGTTCTTTTTTGTAACACTCGTCCCACCCGTTTCCCCGGCATGCTCCCACAATCCGGCGCGCATCCACCAACGCATCAGTATTCCCTAGGTGTGCTGCAAAAACTATCGGCCAGGCGTACCAAATAAGCGCAATGCAGATAATCGCCAACACCGCATCAAGTACGATAATTGTTTTGGTGGACACAAAACTATGCATACCAATATTTTTTATATCTCTTCAAAAACTCATCTCTATGGCAACACCCTACACAACTCCTCAATCACATCGCGGACACCACGCAGAGCAAGATCTCTGCAAAGCACCGGAAGCTCTGAAACCGTAGCGGGGTCATCCGCGTATAGATGTGCGGCGTACGAGATACAAGATTTGCGTCCCGCATCTGTCGGCATCTGCCAGCAAAGCTCTACCACCTTTTCTCCCTTGGGTTGCAAATATTGACCGATGGCCCTACCCGCGCCTTCAAAGCATCGCTCTCGCCAACGGTCTGGAACTCCCTCGCACAACTCCCCTACGCGGCGGTAATCGTGACCCAGAGTCTCTCCCCACCATTCCGGCTGGGAATAGTAGCAGGATTCTTGGAATCGCTCCGGGAGCACATCACAGGGATCATTTGGATACTTGGCATCAAATAATCGCATGCCTCCAACCTGCCCCTCGGACTCTATACTCATCACCTGCCGAAAATTGTATTCCATATAGGCCCCCGCGGCACACCCGGAGACAGGAACACGCGGCTGGTTATTGTCGCAAAGCGCAAGCGCTCGTAAAAGATCAGGCTTCTCAAACCCTGCATAGACCACCACCGCGTGTCCAATACCGTGCTCGCATCCGATTGCAAACCCTTGAGCACTAAGCTTATTGCACGCCTCATTGAGTGTAGGGACAATACTGGGACCGGAAACACGCACCGCCTCGGTAAAAAAACTATGGTAACATCCCAAACCAAAATTTGGTCTGCACTTTGCAACTCCCGATATGCCGAGACGCTTATAGAGCAATACGCCAATTACATGCGCAATATTATGCTGATTTACAAAATATGCCTGATCCTGATAGGCACGTACAAGCTCATCATACCCCGTATCGAGTCCGACCGCATCAATATACAAAGACCATGCGTTTTCTTGCTCCTGCCAATCAAAACTCTCCCTTGTCAAAACCGGCACCGGGGGCGTGGCACGAAAAAAGATCCCTGAATACCAGGCAATCAAGACCCCAAGGACAAAAAGTATCCCTCCTCCCAGAAAAATTTTTATAAAGAAACTATTTTTCATAGTCTCACATTACTCGCCGACATGTACGGCACCCTTCATCTGCGGCAAGAGGTGATCGTGAAATCGCCAGCTTCCTACCCGATCAAACACAAAACTCCAAGATTTTCCGGGTAGTACTCCCTCCAAAGGATCAAACTCCGGATAAATGCCATGCGTGGGATGCAAATTGGATGCTGGCCACCGGGGCACCGAATCTTCATTGACCCAAGTCACCCGCATACCCTTTTGGATGCTCACCTCATTGGGCTCGAATCCATTTTTGGTCATATGTATAATAGGCCCCGCAGGCAAAGAACGGGCACGCATATACACAAACACCCCACTCAAGATGAGCAGCAACACAATACCTCCCATTATAAAACGTGATTTCATATATATCTTTTCCAGAAAATATTTTTATACTTGTATAGAAAACAG
>CAYGFT010000017.1:0-18322 GCA_964349275.1 uncultured Candidatus Saccharibacteria bacterium | reverse complement strand
CTATATAATCAATAATTATTTGTTAAACAAATCCCAAGCCTCAAATCCCAAGTCCCAAGAAAAATTGGGCATTGGGCATTGGTACTTGGGGTTTCGAGAATATGCTTTCATATAACGATCTCAAAAAAGGAACTCTGTTTATCTGGGACGGCGAACCATATGAGGTGCTTGAATACAATTTTGTGCGTATGCAGCAGCGCCGCCCTACCGCACAAACCAAGATCCGCAATATCAAAACCGGCTCTATCTCTATGCAAAGTTTTAAACAATCTGACACCTTCCAGGAGGTAGAGATTGTCCGCAAAAAAGCGATGTTTCTCTACGTGCATCGCGGAGACTATGTCTTCCACCTTGAGGGAGACCCCAAAAATCGTTTCAACGTATCAGAAACTATACTAGGAGAACGTGCCAAATTTTTAAAACCCAATACACTCGTAGAAGCGCGCTATCTTAGTGAAGAACTTCTGGATGTTGTGATGCCTATTAAGATGGATTTTAAAGTTATAGAGGCTCCCCCCTCCATCAAAGGGAACACCGCACAAGGCGGTGTCAAACAAGTTAAAATCGAGACAGGTGCCACACTCAATGTGCCACTTTTTGTCGAGGAAGGAGATATCATTCGCATCAACACCGAGCTCGGCGAGTACGTAGAACGTGCCAATAAATAGATCAGAATAGACCTCCTATACTCCCTAAGACCCCACCAATATGGCGGTTATTTTTTCTCTAGAGGCATAAAAATGCCCTTTATAATCGGCATATTGTATACAAGCACAATTGGGATGTTTGCGTTGTTTACTATTTCCAATATCTGTACATTGTCTGTATCCGGCTCGGCAAATATTGAACTCAGTAATACATTCAGTCCCATTTGAGCGCATGAGCCGCGGGCACTCAGCAAACATCCACACATACCATTAAGCTTTAATCTCTCCCTAGTGAACCCCAGAACAAACTCCTGGGGCTGTAATGTATATCCTTCCTCGGGTATAAGTAATTCCTCATATTGAGCCTTACTGCCCAATCGCACCGTTTGGTTATCTACTAATCGTAAAAGCTTACTGCCCAACGTAAATGTATAACTTGCGCTTTTCACATGCTCCTCGAAGAATGGCTCAATCTGAATACGGCCATTATGAACATATGTTTTTATATCTGAGCCAGAAAGAATCATGGGAAGATAGTCTCTTTAGAACCGTATCACCTCTCCCGGCTTCATACTACTCCCCTTGGACTCCGGTGGTGTCGCCTCCGGGGTCTTTTTATTTGGCGTTTTCACCTGGTCTTTCGCGGGAGATGGCATGGATTTATCCATTGCAGATGGAGACGGTGCGGTAGCGGTCTCGGGGGCGGCAACAGATGTTTTTTTATGGAGTGACCCCTCAAGGGCTTTACGCAAAGCATCCCGATCAATCGCCGGGCGACGGTGCTCCTCTCGCGGGCGCATGGAAGCCTCTGGGGCGGGTGCCGCGGTCTTTGGTTTGGCAAGATCGGAAAGGGAGATAGTACGACGAGCCTGCAGTCCTTTGGCGCGCACTACGAGCTCACCCATACGGGGTGGGACCTTACGTATCGCCTCTTGCGGCGAAGGTTCTTTGGGTGCGCGCACCGGTGGATCATATCTTTGAGGACGCTCTGCGCCTTCCGGAGTCCCATCTCGGCGCGGTGTATAGGTCCGTATTGGAGCGGCGGACTGTGGTGTTGATTGGACCTGGGGTCGCCCACCACCGAGTGAGACTGTCTCACCCCGACGAATCAGAGAGACCGGAGCTTGGCGAGATTGTACCTCACTCCATTTATGCATCTCCTCCTCCACCTCGGCGCGGTTCTGGCCAAAACTTTTGCGGGATGCGGCGATAACTTTTTCTACCACATCAGGGTCAGTGTCGATCTTGAGAGGACGTAATGTCCCCGCAGAAAACGGCCGACTCCGCATGTTGTCCACCATAATCTTTAAATAAATACTATGGTTCGGGAGATTCACGAGATCCTGAATAGCAAACTCAGGTGCAAATTCTTTTTCCAAAAACTCCGCGTCTGTAGCACCCACCCGAAAGGTGATCATCGTGCCGACATTACCAAACACCGCATCCCGCACCTTGGTACTTGTATCCGTGACCAGCTGTCCGATATACTGGTGCGCAATAACCAGATTGAGACGATATTTACGTGCCTCAGAAAGGATGGAGGCAAATGAATCCGTAGCAAAGTTTTGGAATTCGTCTACATAGAGATAGAAATCTTTGCGCTCCGCCTCCGTAATCCGAATACGTTCCATAGCGGCAAGCTGGATCTTGGTAATCATCATCGCACCCAAAAGGGCAGAGTTGTCCTCTCCAATACGCCCCTTGGAGACGTTGACGAGGAGAATCTTTCCCTCATTCATAATGTCATAAATGTTGATAGAGCTTTTGGGCTGTCCCAAGATATTACGTACTAATGAGTTTGCCAAAAACTGTCCGACTTTGTTTTGAATCGGCGCAATAGCCTCGTTGCGAAACTTAGGATCCCACTGCTCATACTCTTGAATCCAAAAAGCACGCACCATGGGATTTTTCACATTATCAATAATATTTTTGCGATACTCCTTGTCCACCAGCATCCGCATAATACCCATAAGTGTAGTACCCGGCGTATCCAAAAGTGCGAGCACCGCATTGTTGAGAATGTACTCCATACGCGAAGACCAAACGTTGGCCCAAATCTTGGTAAATATACCCATGAGACTGGAAGCGGCAAGATTTTTGTACTCCGGATCGGGGCCCGGGACCTCCAATACATTAAATCCGATTGGATAATCGCTGTCAGCAGGATTAAAATATACGACGTCCTTGATACGCTCGGATGGGATTTTTTCCAATACCCCTTCGACAAACTCGCCGTGCGGATCTACGATACAAATCCCATGGCCATTTTTGATATCCTGGAGCGCCATGTTTTTTAAAAGCGTACTTTTACCAGTACCGGTTTGTCCAATCACGTACATGTGTTGGCGGCGATCGACTTGCTTAATGCCAAAAATCCGCTCGTTGTTGCGGAAATTCGTCTTACCAAAATAAGTTACCTCCGTGCCTTCCATGTGATTTAGTATATCATACGCATGCTGTGCATGAGAGCGTTTTTAGAGAGCTCCCAACTCTGCGAGCACCCGAGCATAAATCTCCATAATACGTTCTCCCTCCAGTGCACCAAGCGTGTAGCTCGTCTCATGCGCGATACCATTACGCGTTTTGTGTACCCTCCAAAAATCATCAATACTTGGGACATCCCCGGGTTGCAATGCCTTCATGCGATCCCCCATAGTCTCGCCCGGATACCCCTGGGCTTTGAGCACATAATCACAGAGCGCATCCGCCTCGATAACTGCACGGACATAGTCATGGGACTCTGTAAGACGCGTCTTGATACGAGACCAATCGCCCTCGGCAATATGCTGGGGCAAAGACTCAGTGGGCGCGTCCTCCCTGATCATCGTCTCGAGAGCTTGGGCGGCAAGTATTCCTTTTTGGAGTTCGATACTCTTTATCACGATATAGATAATACCCAAAACAGCGGCGAGCGAGACAAAAAACGCAATCGTTTTGTATAGCGCAAACAACGTCCCCCAAAAACTTCCCGAAAATAATACTGATATGGTTTCCATAGTGTAGAGACATTATTCAAACCCCGGAATCTTACTCTCGTCCGTACCGAATATCGGCAGACCCGCAGGCGGACCGACTCGTTTTGATTCCACACGTTGCATAATCGGCGCGGTAAGCACCAACGTCGTCGGAAAATGGAATATAGTCGCGAGCTCCTCAATATTGAGAATATATACCGAAGAGTTGGCATGCGATACTGTACCTCCCGTACGGTACATCCCCATAAACGAAGTCTCCGGCATCACACGCCGGCGATATTGACCAAGAATACTTTGCTTACGCATCTCCAGACGCCAGCTGGGGAAAAAATAGGGAGCATAGTACCAACTCGTCTCGGTGCGGATCTTGCTGTTGTGTTTAAACGAGTTCATGGTCTGCAAGCCAAACTGATTAAATGCACCAAGCACCCCGCCCTTGATATACCCAGAGCTGTAGACATCTTTTCGTGCCACATATACAACGCGCATAAGCGTATAAAACCCCGGCTTGGACACGTTGGCCTCAATAGCCTTCATGACATTTACCTGTCCGGGGGTGCGATCCACCATACTAACCTCCTCGCCGCCGATTACCGTAGATACCCGACTTTTTTTCTGAAGTTCTGCTACCAATTTTTTGCCCGACTCATGCCATTTATCTTCAGCGGGAATAAGCAAAATCTGCAACCATGCTTGCTCTCCTGGTTTGAGCTTGGCAAGAATTTCGAGAAGCGTGGTCATCGGGTCGAGCTTACTGTAATCATCCATGGTCTCAAACTCCATATAGGTCCGTATCGGATAAGCGTCTTCCTTGGCAAGAATCAGCTCCGATCCCCAGACGTCATAACCCTTACGATAAAGCTCGGCGGTAGTTTTGGGTACCTTCTTGGTATAATCTTCGGCGACACTAATCTCCAGATCAGGATAGTAGGCGTAGAGATTGGCCTCCAGAACATTTTTAAACTTCTTGGGAGTGCGCAGGAAAAAATGAATTTCGCCGTCCAAAGATACAATTTCAAATGAAAATGGCAAAGACACATCCCCCAGCCAATAGCGCTCTACGAGATTGCCCGGACTCATACGTAAGTTGTGGATAGAAGCAAAAAACTGCTCCATTACTTTAGGGCCTTTGAGAATCTCCCGCGGTATTTTAATTTCGAGCAAGAGCCATTCAGCACGCGCCTTGCTTAAGTTCCGAATATACGGCACCCAGAGATCAAGAAATACGAGAACGGAAAGAACCGGGAACCAGATGAACCAGGTTTGTACCGCCGCCGTAATCAAATTTGTAAAAAGGTCTCCAGACAAAACCGTAGCGTTACCCATGTCCTGCGGATGCTACTGCCGCAGTACGCTGTAAAAAGCCTAGACGATGCTGGTGTAGCGTCCGTCAGGAAGCTTCTTGAAATAATTTTTATTCTGCAAATTGATCACCACCGTATTCTCTTTTACCTGGCGCGTCTCCAGTACTCGATGCATAATCTCTTCCTTAGTAAGTGCGGCGCCTTTTAGTACCCGAGCAATCACATCGCGCACAATACCCGGCTCATATCCCCACTCTTTCAGCCCATACGTACCACGGCCCACCAGTACAAAGCGACTGTCTTTGATGAGCTCATTGTGTACGGTTTGCGCATGCACCGGACGCTTGGTGATCTGCGTGCCAATCAGCTCAGCGGTTTTCAAAAAATGAAGCGGCTTGCCTTCACGTTTGAGTACCAGGTACGCCATGTCGCGCATGCCCCGTGGCCGAATCAGTGCCGAATCAGATGGACCCCACTCACCAAAATTGTTCGATCCGATCTCTTTGCTCAATGCCAAATATGCTTCTAGCGCCTCAGCAGTGCGAGCCGCCTCGGGCAAGTGTGCCGCATGGCGCATGAGCATCGCCAAGATTTCATTTTTCTGAAATACCCGATTTGCAGTGCGCACTTCTTTTGCGGTAAGTGCCAAAGCCTGCTCCACACCGGCAAGTGCTTGGTCATCCAAATACCAGCGATGGTGGAACTGCTCACTCTCCGTAGCACGCTTGAACGGATGCGCAAGTGCCAGCAAAAAATGCGCGTGATTCTCATGTGGAACTGACACCGACAAACGACGCACCAAAGCAGACTCTACTACTACGCCACCTGTTTCCTGCATGGCAATAGTAATCGTCTGAAATGCTTGCCCCATTTTTTTGTACGCCTCGCTTTTGCGGAGCTTGTTGAAACAATCATTTTCAATCTGCCGCACACGCTCGCGCGTAATATTGTAGGTCTTGCCGATAGCGTCCAGTGTGGCTCGCTTGCCGCCCTTCAAACCAAAACGCCGCTCCAAAACATTTTGGGAGCGCTTGGGAAGCTCTTGCATGAGCATCTCGGTAGCTTTTTCGAGTTGTATCGGCAAATGGATCTCCATAAACGGACAATTTTTGAGCTATATAGCTAAATTAATTAATGCGTAAATCTTAACATAACTTGCTAAAAAGGTCAAATCATCGTATTGGGGATTGCGACATACTGATCAAAACACCTATATTTTAAGCCATTTTCCAGTTGGCGATTTGGATGATTTTTTAATATCTTTCGGCGTCCCCTCTGCGACTACGAGTCCCCCTTTTGCGCCTCCCTCCGGGCCGAGCTCCACAATCCAATCGGCATTTTTGAGCACATCTACATTATGTTCTATTACAAGAATGCTATTGCCCTTGTCCACGAGAGCCCGCAAAACCTCCAAGAGCCGCCGAATATCTTCAAAATGCAGTCCTGTAGTCGGCTCGTCCAAGATATAGAGTGTGCGCCCGGTGGCTTTTTTAGCAAGCTCGGTAGCAAGCTTAACCCGTTGCGCCTCGCCGCCCGAGAGCGTAGTCGCTGATTGTCCGAGTTGCATATACCCGAGACCAACATCCACCAGCGTTTTCAAGCGCGTATAGATAGAAGGAATATTTTCAAAAAATACACAGGCCTCCTCTATAGAGAGATCCAGTACCTGCGAAATATTGAGTCCATTGTAGGTGATAGAAAGCGCCTCCTGACTGTACCGTTTGCCACGGCACTCTTCACACTCCACGTAAATATCAGGCAAAAAATACATCTCGATTTTTTTGACTCCCTGCCCCTCACAGGCCTCGCATCTGCCACCTTTGACGTTGAAGCTAAACCGACCGGTTTTATACCCCCGGGCTTTAGCTTCCCGAGTACGCGCAAACAAATCCCGGATAAAGGCAAATGATCCCGTGTAGGTGGCGGGGTTAGAGCGCGGCGTGCGGCCAATCGGCGACTGATCCACGATGACTACTTTATCAAGATGATCCAAGCCATCCACCGACTTATACGGACTAGGTTCGGCCTGTGACCCATAAAAATGCTTCATAAGGAGTCTCCCGAGCGTATCATTGACCAAAGTACTTTTACCCGAGCCGGAAACGCCGGCGATACAGACGAATTTGCCAAGTGGAATAGCAACCTCCACATTTTTGAGATTGTTGCCCGTAGCACCTTTGATAGTGAGATACTTTGGTCGCTTTTCTTCGGCACGCCCATGTTTGACCATAAGTTGTTTGCGACCTGAAAAATATTGTCCGGTAGGCGTAGATGCTTTGAGTAGCTTTTTGGGCGTACCCTCAAAAATCACCATGCCGCCATGCTTGCCCGCACCTGGCCCCATGTCTATGATCCAGTCGGACTCCTCCATGGTCTCGCGGTCATGCTCCACAACAATAATAGAGTTACCCAGATCACGCAGTTTTTTGAGCGTATCGATGAGACGACTGTGATCCCGTGGATGCAACCCGATAGAGGGCTCGTCCAATATGTACGTAACCCCCGTCAGATGCGAGCCGATCTGAGTAGCAAGCCGCACACGCTGGGCCTCGCCACCTGAAAGCGTGGTTGACTCGCGTTCAATCGTAATATAATCAAGACCGACATCGAGCAAAAACGTCAGACGTTGCAATATTTCTTTGACTACCGGCACTGCAATTTTAGTCTGATGCGCCGGTACTGCCTTGATCAGACGCTCAAAAAACGGTATTGACTCAGTCACCCCCATGGCCGAAATCTCGGCAACATTTTTGCCCTCCACACGTACCCCCAAAGATTCCGGCTTCAGGCGCGCACCCTTACAGCTCGGACAGATCTCTAGGCGCATATATTTTTCTACCTCGGCGCGTGTCCACTCCGAGTCCGTCTCTTTCCAGCGACGCTTGAGATTATTGACGATACCCTCAAATGATCCCTCGCGCCCATCTGCACTTTTATCACCATAGAGAAGGATTTGTACGATATCTTTGGGAAGCTCCTTGATTGGTTTGTTGAGTGAAAAATTATGCTCGGCACTCAAAGCCTCAAGCATCCACCAGTACCAGGACTGGCGACCTACCCGATGCGAGGCCCGAGACCAAGGTTGGATAGCGCCCTCGGCAAGTGTGAGACTAGTATTAGGAAACACCAGCTTCGGGTCCACCTCCAGCGTGTGGCCAATGCCGGTACAGGTCGTACACGCACCGTAGGGACTATTAAAAGAAAATAGTCGCGGCTCCAGCTCCGGCAAAGATATACCACAATCCACACAGGCAAAATGCTCGGAGAACAGGCGCTCCTCGGTGCCCGTCGCAATCCCCATAATACCCTTGCCGATTTTGAGTGCGGTCTCTACCGAATCAGCCAGGCGTGGCCGATCCATATCGCCATCAATGACGATACGATCTACCAGCACCTCGAGCGTATGTTTTTTCTTGGGATCAAGTGCAAGCTCTGCCGCCTCCTCCGTACGCAGTACCGCATCATCGATCCGTACACGTGCAAATCCTTTTGTCCCTATCTCTTCAATCACCGCTTTGTGCTCACCTTTTTTGCCGCGGATGACCGGTGCGAGTATCAAAGCTTGAGTCCCCTCTTTGTAGCGAAGTATCTGGTCTATAATCTCGTCTACGCTTTGGCGCTTGACCGGTTTGGTGCAATTGGGACAATGTGGCACGCCCACACGCGCAAATAATATGCGCATATAGTCATAGATCTCCGTGATGGTACCGACAGTAGAGCGTGGGTTTCGCGAGACGCTTTTTTGATCAATAGCAATAGCTGGCGAGAGCCCTTCGATAGAGTCCATATCCGGCTTTTCTTTAACCCCCAAAAACTGCCGGGCATATGCCGAAAGGGACTCGACAAACCGCCGCTCAGCCTCGGCATATATAGTATCAAAGGCAAGCGAAGACTTCCCCGACCCCGAGAGGCCGGTGATAACGACGAGTTTGTTGCGCGGAATATCTAAAGAGACGTTTTTGAGATTGTGGACGCGCGCACCGCGTATCCGTATGAATCCTCCTTTTAATGATGGAGATTCTTTTGGCATAAAGTTGTATACATAGTACACGATCAGCGATTAAAAAACAAGATACATAGACACAAAAAAACCGCCTATGCCCAAGGAACATAAGCGGTTAGTGTTTTGGCGACATGCTCAATAAAACACCTTTCTAAATATGCGTTCTTCACCAGCCATGTCGCCGGTTTTCATGGTTTTTGCAACGTCCCCTCTCAATAGAATACCATAGCTATGCCAGTCAAAAACCACGAAACTTTTGTATGCTTTTTTTAAAGAAGTTCCAGGCAGGGTATGATAAATTGCTAAATCAGCCAAATAATTCATTGATCCATCCATACCCTACCTGATATGCCGTGCGCCAATCTCCTTTCCAAACCAGGTCAGAGGTCATGTCAGCCACACGGCATATTATTTTGGATGTTGTTGCTTAAAGGAGAACCAAACTAGATCGCTTCACTATACCAGCCAACAACACCCAAACTTTGTAAAAAGGGAGGTCCTTGCATGCATTTGTGACAATCCACTCAGCTTTTCTGCCTCTATCCTGCAGCCATGCAAGGACTAATCGGTGTAGCGTAATCACACATCCTATCAAACTTGCATATTATTCCAGCCTACACCAAAAAAATCATGCCGCTTGCGGTATCTCCTTGGGCATAAGATACCGCCTCCTCAATGCCCCCAAGAGCCCCTCAATACGCTTGACCCTGGTCTTGAGCGGCGGATCGAGCAGTTTACCGTCTTTGGTAGCAACGAGCTCTTTGCCCCACTTGGTAAGTGTGGCAATGAGATAGAGATAGTTGCGAATTGGTTTTCGCATGCGCGATATGCGTGGTTTGCCTCGCTCATCAACTCGCGTGACCGCAAGCCCGCAAAAGCTTTGCAACTCCCGCCACGACCATTCGCGCCAGCCGATAAATCCGCAGAGCACGGTGAGTGTTACCGACTTGGGATCGATCTGCATCATGGGATGCCCTCCCACCGCTTCGGATAGACGGCCCAATACCTCCTCCTGGGTTTTGAGCCACTGCAGAAGATTTGCATAATATTCCCTGTGCAGTTTCATGTAGTGCTCGCGCTTTTCTCTAGGCACCGACCTCCCCAAAGAAGTTTTGGCGTGCGTGCGGACAGCCTCCGGCACGGACGCATCTTCTTGGAGAGAAAACGGATCCGGGTTTTGCAAAACTTTCTTCATCTTTCCCGTCCAAATATTTGGTGGCAGTGGATTTTGCATAGGACGGCCTTTGCGTATCTCATCCTGGGATGGACGTATCGCCTCTGGAAACAAGACCGCCATCGTAGAGAGCACGAGATGTTTGGCTCTACGCACTTGATCGGTAGCAGTCACATACTCATGTGACATCCGATACCAGGCATGCGGGTGTGGATCCTCCGTATCTCCCTCCTGCTTTGGCTTGCGTTCAGCAAAAAATGAAGCGCCCGTAATACCAGATTGCAATACCGCCGCCAGAAATTTGGGCAGATTTTCGCGCGACCCTTTTTTACTTGGCTTTGGGACATATCGTATAACACATCGAGGGCACGCCTCATGAAGCGCAAACATAAAGGCCTTACCCCACTCTTTATTGCCTACTACAACTAACACCTCCGGCTCAAAATTGAGAACGTCTGCAACGCCCTCATGAGTATTCGCAACCTCCTTTACAATTTGAGTAGCAACTAATTCTTTCTCTTGAGGTTCACTGGAAGCGTACCATACAAGTGTATACGTGTTGCGACCGATAGCAATGCCAAGTTTTTCCACAAGTCACCTCCCTTATTTCAAAGCTAGTTCGTTGCAATTTTTACCATTTACACATATTTTTGTCAATGAAAACCGCCTATGATGCAAAATCAGAAGCGGTTAAAATCGCGGCGGCACGCTTATGGAAAGCACCTTCCAAAATATATGAGCTCCCAAGCCATGCCGCCGGTTTTTCGTGGTTTTTGCGATTCGCCTTACTACAATCAATACAGATGCCTCAACCAGCCAAAAACCATGAAAATTTTGTATGCTGTTTTTAAAGAAGTTTTGGGCAAGGTGTGGCAAATTACCCCGCCAATCAAATAACTCTTTACCAGCCCACACCCTGCCCAGATATGCCGTGTGCCAAACTCCTTTCCAAACCAGGTCAGAGATCATGTCAGCCACACGGCACAGAGTTTTGGATGTTGTTGCATATGAGTAAACCAAACAATCTTACCAAGCTACACCAGCCAACAACACCCAAACTTTGTAAAAGGGAGAGTCCTTGCATACATTGGGAATACTCCATTCCAATGCAAGTCCTCACCAGCCATGCAAGGACTCATAGGTGCTTTATGCGGACTAAGTTCAAGCCAGTATTTTTATGAAGCACGGTCATCCCGCATAAAGCCCACCGAATGTAACAAAATAGACTTATTATGTCAACGTCACTACCCCATCCACAGGTTATGAGCACCTTTAGCTTGTGCAATCGTTTGTAGGCATCTACCGCCTCATCTATACTATAGGTACCATGGCTCGAGAACGTCCAAAACCTATCGCAGATTTTCCGTTGCAAGTCGCAAACTCCGCGCCTACTACATTTTCCAATGTGCGTGTCCCACCACAAAATACCGATGCCGAGATGTCTGTCCTTGGCTCTTTAATGCTCGACAAAGACGCGATGTATAAAATTGTCGATATCCTCACCCCGTCGGATTTTTATAAAGATCAACATCGATTTATCTACGAGGCCATACTGGATCTTTTTGAGCGCCATGAGCCGACTGATGTACTTGCCGTCTCCAACCGCCTGCGGGACCGCGGCCAGATAGAAGAGGTTGGCGGGACCTCGTATCTCACCTCTCTCGTCAACAGTGTCCCCACCGCAAGCAACATCACCTACTACGCAGAGATCGTGCACCGCAAGTACGTCCTACGCAACCTCATTCATATCTCGCAAGAAATCGGACAGCTTGGCTACCAGGAGGCTGACGACGTCAATGTACTACTTGATGAAGCAGAAAAAAAGATATTCTCTATTGCCAAAGGCACACTCAAACAAAAGTTTGCCTCGGTCTCCGACTCCTTGGAGGAGGCGTGGGAGCGTATTGATACTCTGCACAAAGGCGATGGGGCTCTGCGCGGCGTGCCCACCGGGTTTACCGAGCTTGATGCGCTACTCGCCGGACTCCAAAAATCAGACTTCGTGGTGCTGGCCGCCCGTCCCTCGGTTGGCAAGACAACACTTGCTATGGACATGGTGCGCCATGTAGCGATTAAAAATAATATCCCCGTAGGAGTATTCAGTCTTGAAATGTCGACCGCGCAATTGGTAGACCGCCTTATCGCCTCGGAGGCAAATGTAGATCTCTGGAAATTGCGTACCGGCAGACTCTCCCCCGAGTCAGACGATTTTACGCGTATCCGCGATACTATGGAGAAACTCTCCAAAGCACCAATATTTATAGATGACGAAGCCTCCAACACCATTCTCCAGATGCGCGCTATGGCGCGACGCCTGAAAGCCGAGCATGGCCTGGGCCTCATCGTTGTCGACTACCTCCAGCTCATCAATACCCACAAGGCCGCCGACAATATGGTACAGCAAATCACCGAGATCTCGCGCTCGCTCAAGGCTCTGGCCCGTGAGCTTGATGTGCCAGTACTCGCCCTCTCCCAGCTTTCACGTGCAGTAGAACAACGCAGTCCCCCTATCCCCAAGCTCTCTGATTTGCGTGAATCCGGCTCCATTGAGCAGGATGCTGATGTTGTCATGTTTATCTATCGTGAGGATCGCTACAAAGAAGACTCTGACAAGAAAAATATCACCGAGATCCATATCGCCAAACACCGCAACGGTCCGCTTGGCAAAGTAGAACTTTACTTCAATGCGGAAAAAGTCTGCTTTACCAATCTCGCAAGCCCCGGAAAATATGGCGTATCCTAGACGCGTACAGGAACTCATCGAGGACTTTACGCGCCTGCCCGGCATTGGACCGCGGCAAGCCGCGCGTTTTGTCTATGCACTTCTTGCCAAAGATGAGTCGTTTCTTGCAAGCTTCGCAGGGCACCTCGGTAGTCTCAAAACTGAAACCATGCTGTGTAGGAGTTGTTTTCGTATTACCGAACAACGCCCAGATCAGGCATGCGATATCTGTAGCGCAAGTTCACGGGATACAGATAAGATTCTTGTAGTAGAGAAAGATACAGATGTTGAGAACTTTGAAAAATCCGGTGTATTCTCCGGCGTCTATCATGTCCTCGGCGGAAGCATATCGGCACTCGAGAAAAACTCTGCCGAGAAAATCCACATGCGCGAGCTTTTTGAACGAGTTAAATCACTCACCGCAAAAAATGAACCGGTTGAAATTATCATCGCTACCTCCAACAATCTCGAGGGCAATCAAACTGCTACCTATATTGAGCGGATACTTGAACCCCTTGCCGTATCAGTGACACGTCTTGGTCGCGGTCTCTCTACCGGATCGGAGATTGAATATGCCGACCCGATGACGCTAGAGCAAGCACTCAATAACAGAAAATAAAAAATACCAACCGTATGGTTGGTATTTTTTATTTTGCCTTGATTGCTTTAATCTCTACTTCAGTGTACGCTTGGCGATGGCCGTGCTTTTTGCGATAACGCGTCTTGGAGTGAAAACGAAGATTCGTAATTTTGCGCGCACGTCCCTGCTTTAAGACCGTCGCCTCCACTTTGGCGCCAGTGACCATTGGCGAGCCAATATCCACTTTAGCATCATCGAATACCGCCAGCACCTCATCAAAAGAAAACGCCGCACCGGCTTCATCGATGATCTTTTCAATCTTGAGTTTTTGCCCGGCAGTCACCAAATACTGTTTTCCACCGGTTTTAATTACTGCAAACATACAGAAGTTCTTCGTAATAAGTCTTACATTGTAAACAAAACAATAGGAACATTCTACCAAACGACAGTTTACTTGTATATATTGACAATAAATTAAATATGTGATTTATTAAGAAAAAGGAGACTTGGCATGCGGAGACTTTCTACAGCACAGATGTTACGTATCATTGATCCGGAGACCGGAGAAGATATCGTCTGCATTGGAAACGAACATCACTGGCACAATCCCCAAAACCTTTTTATACCAATCATGCCGAGATATTGTCTATGCCAATGCCCCGTTTGCAAACTCGTATTTAGCATCGAACCGCGGAAATGCCGCATTGTTCCGGTAACACATCAGCCTACCCCACCACCTGTTTCCTAGCTCCCTATAGATTACCGTCGAACGTTTTTATCAAGGTACCTAAACTGGTACCTATTTTTTAACCATTCTTTCTTATGAGAAATAGAGACCGAAGATTTGCCCACTCCCACTACTCCTCCTCATCGGTCTTTGGACCATCTACCAATGTCGTTTCTATACCAGAAACCACCCCCGTGACCCGATAGACGTCCTTGTCGACTTTTTTAAACTCCTTGTATGACGTGTTGTAAGCATTGACCGCCGTACCCAAGTGGCCACCGAGCTTTTGCATGAAACTGTCATAATTGATGAGATGCTTTTGTAAGACCTCGACATTTTTGCGAATCTCTTTGGCTGACTCCTCTATCTGCAAGGCGCGAAGTCCCTGGAGTACGGTCTGCAAGTATGCGAGAAACGAGGTCGGCGAGACGATAATGACATGTTTTTCTTTGAAGGCATATTCTATCAAATCCTGCGTGGAGACCTGCACCGCACCCACTTTATTGACAAGCAAATCATAATAAATCGCTTCGGAGGGAATAAACATAAAAGCAAAATCCATGGTATTTTCCAGAGGTTTAATATACTTGGAGGTCTCATCGATCCGGGCTTTGAGATCCTGTTTGAATGTCTTCTCCAGACGCTCGTGCTCGTCCGTGTCATTGGTAGCCAGTATGCGCTCATAGTTTTCCAGCGAAAACTTAGAATCTATCGGGATAACTTTTTCTTTGACAAAGACTACCGCATCCACAATCGTCCCGTCGGAAAATGGATACTGCATCTGATAGCTTTTAGGCGGCAAGACATTTTTAAGCACCGTCTCTAGATAATACTCACCCAATACCCCGCGCTGTTTGGGATTACGCAAAATATCCTGCAGATTTTTGAGCTGATCAGCGAAGCTCACCACCTGTTTATTCGTCTCTTTGAGCCCTGTGAGCTCCTGGGTAATATCTTTAATAAGACGCATCGTTTCGCCAGATTGGGTCTGTAGCATCCGGGTAGACTCCCCCATCCGTGAATCCAAAGTACGCACAATCTCGTTCATTTGATTTTGAAGCACTACCAATCCAGAGCTATCATTGGGCGCACTTTGCCCACGGGAGACAAACCAAAAAAGTGCGGCAAATCCCGTGACCATAACGACAAGGACAATAATGAAGGACATCTCCATAAGCTACTAGGCCTGCAACCTGCGGCGGACAAAAAACCATTTACCCAACTCTATTGCAAGTACGTTGATTATACCAAGGAGCACCAAAAGCGCGAATCCCAGAGGCGGGATAGCGACGAGCCCCAAGAGCATACGCACCGCCGGTATTGCAAACGCCGCGGCAAAAAAGAGCACACTCATACCAACCGACACCAGAAAAAATTTATTGGAAAACGCGGGAATTGCCCAGAGCGGACGACGCAGGCTCCGCAAGGAAAAGGTAAAAAAGAGCGAGCTCGTAGCAAGCCCCGCAAATGTCATGGTACGCACCAACTCCATAGGATATCCTGCCTCATACAAAGACACAAAAAGGAGGAGGAGTAGGATGCTCGTAATACTCCCGATAATCAGAATGATACGCCACATCTCCGGCGTAAAAACATCCGCGCCTCTATGCTCGGGCTTGCGATGCATCACATCGGCCTCCTTGGGTTCAAAAGCAAATGCAAAATTGAGCAATCCCTCATGCACAAGATTCGTCCAGAGGATATGCGCGGCAAATAGTGGCAGTGGATACCCGAGGAGAAGCGCTCCACCAATCAGCACGATCTCCGTAAACCCCGTAGCAAAAAGATACGTCAAAAGTTTTCGCAAATTATCCAAAATCACCCGCCCCTCCTCTATAGCATGTACCAACACGCTAAAACTATCTTGGAGGAGTATCATATCAGCCGCCTCTTTAGCGACGTCCGTACCAGACTCCAGCGCTACGCCGACATCAGCCCGCTTGAGCGCTGGCGCATCATTGATCCCATCTCCGGTCATCGCCACGACCATCCCCCGCGCCTGCCAGGCTTCCACGATCTTGAGTTTTTGGTGCGGAAGTACACGCGCATACACATCAATCCCCTCGACGCGTTTTGCGAGCGCGTCAACAGACAGACTCTCCAGTGTATCACCGTCCATAACCCGATCATCATCCGCGGCAAGACCTATCTCTTGGGCAATTTTTTGCGCCGTCATCTGATGATCTCCCGTGACCATTACCGGTCGCAATCCCGCCTGTATGCTTGAGGCAATCGCCGCCGGTACATCTGCGCGCAATGGATCATGGAAACTCACAAACCCTACAAATACCAAATCTTTCAGAAATGCCTTTGTATCTGCCTCCTTTTTTTCAAGTCCCCGCCCCTCCTTAAATCCCACCGCAAGCACATGGGCACCTTGCCGCGTGGCAGTTTCATATTTTTGATGGAGAAGCTGGAGCTTACTTTGAGAAAGTTCCCGTATCTTGCCGTTTACATAAAGTTTACTCGCGGTCTCAAGCAGTACCTCCGGCGCACCCGTGACATATAAGATCTCCGCACCCGCTACTTTGTGCAATGATGCCGAAAAACGCCGCTCGGGATTGAACGCCAAAAAATCAATCCGCGGATACTGTGCGATCAGTTCAGATCGGTTCATGCCCGCTCGGGCGCCAGCCACAAGTAATGCCTTTGCGGCTGGTGAGCCGCGTACCACCCAAGCATCTACCTCTGCATCCGCATTTTCGACGACCGCATCTGTAGTGAGCACACCGATTTTTAAAGCAAGCGCATTGCCCTCTTCACCTTCGATCGGCCCCTCTTCGCCCGGATCAAGTACGTGAATACCCGTGACCACTTCCGAGACCTCCATACGCGCCTGGGTAAGCGTACCCGTCTTATCGGTAAGAATGATATTGGTAGAACCTAAAGTTTCGGTAGCCATCAAATGACGCACCAAACCTCCACGGCGCAATATCCGCTCCATACCGAGTGCAAGGATCACCGTCACCGCTATCGGCAATCCCTCGGGTACCGCCGCAACTGCCACGGCAACTGCAGTGAGAAACATCTCTCGTGGTGCCTCGCCCTGTGACACACCTACTACAAAAATAGCTCCAATAACAAATGCCACAAATATTCCGATAAGACGTGCTACCCGCTCTACCCCCTGTTGCAAAGGTGTTTTCGTTTTTTGGGTCTCCACCACTAGCTGTCCGATCTTGCCAAACTCCGTCTCGGCACCGGTTGCCACCACCACGGCGCGACCCATACCCCCCTCGGCGAGCGTCCCCGCCCAGACCATATTCACTCTATCCAGAAGCGGTGTATTTTTATCAAGCACACCCAAAGACTTATCTACCGCGATCCACTCCCCGGTGAGCACCGACTCATTGACCCGCAAACCATCTGATAAAAGTACCCGTGCGTCAGCGGGCATATAGTCTCCTGCACGCAGAAGCAATATATCTCCCGGCACTACAAGACTCGCATCAATCAACTTCTCGCTCCCATTTCTCAAGACGATAATCTTATGCGTAATGCGTTCTTGTAGTCGCAAAAATGCCTTTGAGGCACGCCCCTCCTGGATCATCCCCACAACCGCATTTACAAAAATAGTAGCAAACACAATCGCCACATCCCCATACGCTCCGAAGAAAAACGACACAAGACCCGCAAGCGCCAGGATCACTACTAGCGGACTTTTAAATTGTCGGAGAAACATAAACACCCCATGCTCTTTTTTCCCCGGACGCATGCGATTCGGCCCATACGATTTGAGTCTACGTACCACCTCGGTATCCAAAAGACCCTGCGCGGCGTTACTCCCAAGCGCCACTACCACATCTTCTGACTCGAGTGCATGCCAAATTTTTTTCTCCTGCATAAGTGCCATATACATCTATAGTATCATCCATACGAGCTTGGGAAAACAAAAAACCCGCTCGCACAAAAGCGAAACGGGTATACACAAATATGGGGTTAGGGATATTAGGCGGAGAGACGAGCCTCTGTTTGTTGTGGTGGGAAAAATACTTGCCCGCCAAAACGTTGCTCAAGCTCTGCAAGACTGCTCGCCTCGCGCGCGGCCGTCATAAAAGAGGTAAATAGCGTATGTATGTTTTGCTTTGCAAGGTCTACCCTCACACTCACTATTTTTTTTCTCCCCTTTGCCGGAGGCGCGGCAACCACAACAGGTTGCACCTCCGGACGCGGCCAGGGTATAGCACAAC
>CAYGFT010000016.1:0-19266 GCA_964349275.1 uncultured Candidatus Saccharibacteria bacterium | reverse complement strand
TGGTGGAGTGGTGTGTGGGGCGATATCTGCATCGAATGTCTCGGGATGGACGGATAATGGTACCGTGGTCAATCTCACCACTGCTACCGATCTCGTGGGTATTGGGACGACGACGCCTTGGAAATCTGCCGCACTTGCTGTGGAGCTTAATGGCAGAAATCCTCTCTTTGTCCTTGGTGATGCAAATGCGGGTGGAGGGATAGCTTCCACAAGCCCTATTATGATAGTGAGCCCACGCGGTCATGTCGGTTTTGGTACTACCTCTCCTTGGGGACTTGTATCAATCTCTGGATTAAATGATAGCGGGGGTACTAGTTTTGGTTGGGATATGGCAAATGAGCCTTTGTTTGTTGTTGACGCTGGTAGTGGATATAGTGCTTCCCAGTTTGTCGTAGGGAGATCGCCTGGAGCAGTGGGAAGTTATGTCGGTATTGGCACCAGCACGCCCACTGGGGTTTTGAGCATCTCAAGCGCCGGTGGCTTTCCGATGATATATGTTGATGATCAAGGAGCCAATGACACTACACCCTTTGTAGTAGATGTGGATGGTAGTGTTGGTATTGGAGGGAGACCAAGTACTTCTTTCGGAAGTAATTTTCATATTGCAAGTGCGGGCGGTTCGTATGTTACTTATTTGGCACAGAGTGATTCTTTAGCGAGTCAAGCCGATATTGCAAAATTCGATTTTTATGCCGGCGCTAGCGCATTTAATACGGTAGCAGATATGCATGTTCTGACAGAGGGCACATCGGAAGATGCAGCAAATATTTCATTTGGCACCTCTCCGGCTGGCGGCTCGGTATTAGAACGTTTGCGTATTAGTAATATGGGTCTTGTTGGTATCGGCACTACGAGTCCGGCAAACATTCTGAATGTTTCAGCTAGAGCTCCTGCAATATTTCTCTCAGATACCCAATCATCCGTATCAGCCAAACAATGGTTTATCTTAAACAACTCCAATAACGGTTTCTTCTCAATAGGAACTACCACCAATAGATTCAATGCTACCTCTACCTACTTTAGCCTCTCCAACAGAGGATACCTTGGTGTAGGATCTACCACTCCTGCTCAAACATTCTCCGTAGTAGGCTCGGGATATCTTACTGGAGGTCTCGGCATTGGCAACGCCACCTCAACCTCTGGAGTACTCGAAACCAGCTCTCACGCTCTCATTGGCGGAACACTTCACGTCGCATCTACGGCAACAAGTACCTTTAGTGGTGGTTTGAATGTGAGCGCCGGAGGACTCAACTTTGCACTGCCCAGCTGTAACACCTCATCTGCGCTTACCACGGATGCAGGTGGTGGAGTGGTGTGTGGGGCGATTACGGCAACAGCGGCAGGTCTCTCTGCCGGTACCGCCAACCGCATGGCCTACTACTCGGGAGCCAATACCATATCATCAGCCTCCTTCCTTACCCTTAACGCCTCCACCAGTCTTCTGGGTATCTCTACCACCTCACCAGGAGCTAACTTTGCCGTCAATGGACGGGTGTTCTTGGATTCTGCAGAGATTAATTATGCTTCGAGTTCCGCACGAACTCTTACTTTCAACTATTGGAAAGCGGCAACAAGTACCATACTGACGAGTCAAAAAAATATTTGGTCTATAGCAACTTCTACAACTGCTGTGCCTATATTGAGTGTGAGCACATTCAATGCTAAAGCCACTACAACTATCAACGGAGGATTCCAAATAGAGCGTGACTTCTTCTTTATGCCCAATGGTCGCTTGGGTATCGGTACTACCTCGCCGGCGGCACAACTCTCGATAGACAAGTTTAGTGGGCTCTCCTCCTCCACGCCTAATGTTTTAGGAATCGACGAACAGCTCAAAGTAGATCTCTCTGGAGATGGCACGATGTATGGCAATCGTATGTATATTGTCAACGCCCCAACGGGACACTCCAATACTCTAGTAGGACAAATTATTCGCGTACAAGACAGTACGACGCTTGGCAATACGGTACGCGGTCTGGAAGTTCAGGTGCACCAGGGTACCAATACTTTGGGAGAAAACACCGGTGTATCTGCATTTGGACGAACGTTCGGAGTCAAGGGTACTACCATAGGAGATGCTGGTGCCTCGTTTGTACCAGCCGGTCTCTATGGAGAGACGAGAGGCACTACCCAGGGTAATGCTCTGCGTGCATTTTCCAATACGATTACCACCACGCAACTCGTAGATCTCTATCAGGATACTTCCACATTTTCGGGGACTGCACTGCGAGCTACAATGGCGGCAGGTTCAGGAACATTTACAGGCAAATTTGTAAGTTTGCTCAACAACACAAAAGAGGTCTGGAAAATCGGATCTACCGGAAGTACTACGGTTGGTACCTCCACGCAATATTGGAGCCTCACCGTACAGGGCGGGGTGTGTATCACATCGGGTACCAAATGCCCTACTGCGGAAATAAACGGCGGTCTCCGTGTGGATACCGCGGGCATAGCGGGCGCGGATGATCCGGGGGATGTCTTTGATGTTGCCGAGCGGTATCCTGCATCTGAAATAATGGAGGCTGGAGATATAGTAATGATTGACACGGCTACTACTACCAAGGCTCTGGTGACGAAAGCTTTGGCATCCACCACTACACCACCAAGCCTTATCGGTATCGTCTCCACACGCCCTGCTCTTGCAATTAACGGATCAGACATTGTGCTCGCACCTGGGTTTGATGCTACAAGCACCAAACCGCTGGTGGCGCTTGTGGGGCGCGTACCAGTAAAAATCTCTATGGAAAATGGCGAGATCAAAAAAGGTGATCGGGTAGCCGCGTCTAGTATTTTGGGAGTAGGACGCAAGGCGCATGAGGGCGAGGCGACTGTAGGTTTTGCACTCGAGGATTACTCGACGACCACGCCCGATGCTATTGGTAAGGTTCTTGTATTTGTAAATCTAGGACACGCCATGCTTGACCCCGAGATTGCGCAGGGCACCGTCAATGTGGCAAGCAGTACGCTCGATCAAATTAGTGGAGCGTATAAGCCAGTCGAGGGATCTATGGATCTTGCCCAAAAAGACATCTACAATATTCGCGGCATACTTTCTGCGAACGGCACGTGGCAGATTGATCAAGATGGACACTTGAAACTCGCCTCCATCGAAACAGAAAGTATCAAGACGCAAAAGCTTGAGGTGGGCTCGAGTGACAAGCCATTTGGTGCCACGCTCTATGATACTCAAGGAGGGACGCCATACTGTGTTTACATAAGCGGTGGCCAGCTCCAAACAGTATCAGGGACTTGTGATGTCAATGCCTCGGCTATTTTTGGTGGACAGGCGCCAGTAGTAGAGTCACCACCTGCAGATGAGACTCCGCCGTCATCATCTTCTGCTCCAGGAGAAGATGCGCCACCTTCTACTGACGAGCCTCCAAGTACAGAGACGAGCTCACCAGCCGATCCCATACCCACCCCGGTACCGTCGGAAGATACTACTCCCTTGGATACTGGATCTACGCCTCCCCCCGATACTGCGCCTGCACCTCAACCAGAAACTTCAACTCCCGCAAGTAGTAGCACCTTGGGGGCAGATACCTCTACTACCGAGATACTCACTCCAGCTCCCGAAGTAGTACCAGCTCCTGTGCCTGTTATTGAAAACGCTCCTATACCCCAGCCGGAAACTTCTCCCACAGCAAGCGAACAATAAACTCCCATGATTACCATAAAACAAATCATTTCTAAAAAATTGGATTCATACCGTAAGCCTCGACAGTTTTGGTATGGTGTTTTGCATACCATACGATTTGCTTTGGTATTTTCTTTGGTACTTATCCTTGCATTTGGCAATATCTTACCCAATATCTCATTCTGGCTGGGAGACAAAAAAATAGAGACCGGGCCCAAAGTAGCACATGCAGTGGGCGAGGCTCTCTCCCAAGCTCATTTTGGCTGGCGAGCCAACAACGGCGCCGAGGACTGGTGGAACCTTGACTTCAAGAACAGGCGCAAGATCACTTTCAACAACACACCCGCAGGAGAAAACCTTACCAACTTTCCTATGCCTATTAAACTTACCGCAGATGCCAATGACGAATGGAGCGCCGCGAACATTGACTACTCAAAGACCAAAGATCATGGGTTTGATGTGCGCTTTGTAGACTCAAGCGGCAACATGCTCAAACACGAAGTAGAAAACTGGGATGAGACGAGCACTTCAACTGCATGGGTAAAAGTTCCTACGCTTACCGGTACATCCACTACTGACTATATCTACATGTACTACAACAACACGGCTACCACGACTTCGGGGGCGGCTACGAGTAGTGTGTGGAGCAATAGTTATACGGGGGTGTATCATCTTACTGCCTCCTCAACGGCGGCACGTAAATGGGATGACTCTAGCGGTGTTACGGGTACGTTGAGCGTAACCAACGCAAACAACAGCGGGGTTACGGTAAACGCCACAGCACTACTCGGTTTGGGAGTTACGTTTGGGGGGACAGATGCAGACTACATGTCTAAAGCCACTGCCGCGTTTTCAAGCCCACCAGGGACGATTTGCTCTGTGTATAAAAGTGCTTCCACACTTAACACTCAAGGCCTTGCCTCCGTTGGAGGTGCAGACGCCGCATACCATGGCATCATGCTAGATGGCGGAGTGGCTGGAGATCCGGATATTGCGGAGACGCGGAGTGGCGGTACATCGGCCAAAGCGACTACGGCAAACGGTACTACAGTCGGCAAGTGGCAATACGTCTGTGGTACATGGACTACGAGCGCCCAGCGTAACGCCATACTCAATGCGGGAGCCCCCGTTGCCAACACCACGAATCTTTCTCCTACAGTAACAGGGACGGGTATCGGTCTATTATTTGATGGAGCCCCTGGATCTCCAGCCAATGGCACGATAGATGAGGTACGTTTTTCTAATATTGCCCGCACCGCCGACTGGATCCAGGCAGAGTATCGCTACGGGTTTGCGTCTTCGACCACCCATGAGTTCGCTACAGAAGAAGCTTTTGACTCCACGGCCTCATTCCTGGCATCTGAAGACATTGCTATCACAGGCCAGAGTACGGCAAGCACCACACGTTTGCGCGTTATGATGGATGAGACAGCAGGTGTCGCCACTACCACCACCTACCAGCTGGAGTATGCTACTTCTACTATTGCGGGCTATACCGCGTGCTCCGCGCTTTCCACATGGTATCCGGTAGATAAAACAAGTTCCTCCACCTCTGTTACTTGGAAGATGTCTCCAACAGCCGCATTCGCTCATAGAGACTCTTCCTCTAACTTCTCGGGTAGTTTAACTGATCCTACCGGGTCATTCACAGCATCAGAACTGCTGGATAGAGCCGCCACTACCTCTCCTATAACACTCTCCGCAGGAAACTTCACCGAGCTAGAGTGGGCTATTCAGGCAGGAGCAGATGCCGATGGTGATTCGTACTGCTTTAGGGTAACGAATGCAGATAGCACTACGAATATTACATTCACCAAGTACCCGCGGGTGAGTATGGCGACGAGTAGTCAAACTCTTACCCAAAATCAATTTCGTATCTATCAAAATGCTGACCAACTTACCCCTACAACTGCCTGGGATTCCTTGGCGGTAAATGAATCTATCAGTAGCTCCAAACAACGTATACGGACGAGCGATCTTTTTCGGCTCCGTGTGAATGTTACCATTTCGGCTAGCGCACTCTCTGCATCATCGCAAGCATTTACGCTTCAATATGCACCGCTTCCCTCTGGGACATGCGCGACGCTTGCCGCAAGCGCTTGGGTCAATGTGGGTAGCCCGGGAGACCCACAAACCGCATTTCGTCTCAAGGACAACTCATTTGGTGCCAGTCAGGCGGTTACTACTCTACTGTTGTCCGCTTCGGATGTCGCGGGACTCTACTCCGAAGCAAACCCATCTACGACAAATCCAAACTCTGTTGCCGTGGGACAAGACGTAGAGTACGACTGGCCCATAGAATACTCTTCCAGTGGCTATGCAGATACAACTTTTTGCTTTCGTATGGTCAAATCTGGTGCTACGGTACTTGATGCGTATACGAACTACCCACAAGTGCTCATAGCTATTTTGGGCGGCGGGTCGGAAGCAGGTGGGTCTCCATCTGCGGGATCTTTGCAAACAGGCGGCACCTCCGGAGGTGGATCAGAGGTTGGCGGTGGCGCACCATCAGGTGCTGGCCAGCAAGGCGGGGGAGGGTCTGGTGGCGGGTCGGAGGTATTTTTGCCAGGGAGATGGTTTATGTTTGCTCACCTTTTGATGCCGTGGTTTGGGTTTCTACGGTAGGTGCGATTATCTGATATGAAAAAACTGCTATGCACATTATTATTTATAGGGCTTGCTTCGTTTGGAGGATACCAAGCATATTATAGATACACTTCAGCTATCCCGGACGATGTGGTAAAGGATCGTGACGAACAAGAGGGGGATGCTCCGACAAGACTATTTGCGAGTGATGCGTATGGGTTTACTCTTGAGTACCCGCGCGATCTTGCTACCTCATCGCTCCAAGAGATAGAGGAGACGATGACGTATCTCTTTGAAGGGGCGGATGCCAAGTCTGGATTTCAGATATTTGTAAGTCCATTTGATGAGGAGGGGCCGGTGACCAAAGAGCGTATCCACCAGGACTTACCGGATCTAGAGGTTCAAAATTTACTCGAGGTGATAGTCACCAAACAGAAGATCCATGCCACGGTGTTTGACTCCAAGGACAAAGATGGTGCTCTGACCAAAGAGGTCTGGCTGGTGCAGGGTGGGTATCTTTACCAGGTGACTGCACCGCGCGAGTATGAGAAAGCACTTATAGAAATATTCGCCCTATGGAACTTCCAATAACCCCCCAAAAAAGTATATCTATCTATGGACATCCGATGTCCATAGATATTGACACGACGAGCGGGGCAGAAGATATACTTATGCTATGATTTCAGACAAAGATGTGGAAAAACTAAAGGGAGTTTTTGCGACCGCTCAAGATTATACTCATCTGGAAGACAGAGTTGATACACTTGTGGATACGGTCAATGGTCTTACTCAAACTGTGGAGGGCTTATCAAGAACAACGGCCAGTCTGTCTGAAACAGTACAAGGGTTGGCTGGTTTTGTAAGTAATCTCCCTACCAAAGAAAATATAGAAAATATGCTTGAGCGCATGTACAATCTTTCCGTGCTCAAAGCCGAGCACGACCGTATGAAAGCAGTCATCCGCGAGCAGTTGCATGTAGAGGTCTAAATAAATATATTCTATAGCCAAAGCTCTTGCCCCGCCCAGGGGCTTTTTATGTGGAAAAACATGGTTACAGATTAGCGTAGTATTGGTTATAATAAATATATTCTTTTGGTTATTGGGATTTGGGGCTTAAGCCTTGCAGAAATAAATCCCAAAGTAAGAACTGTGAATCATGGAAACCCAAAAGATACAAAGTTTTACTGATCTTGATGTCCAATAATGCAAAGTTCAAATATCAAAATGAAAAATGACAGTGCAAAATTCAAAAATGAATTTAAAAAGCGTCTGTACACATGGGTTCTTCTTCGGCATTTTAAATTGTCATTTTTATTTTTGATATTTGCATTTTACATTCTTTTGCTCCCTTTGGGAGCAAACGCCGGCACCATCGTTCGTCCCTCGCAGAGCTTTGGCACGCTTCGCTCGGGCCTCGTAGGCTATTGGAGCTTTGATGCAGGGGATATGGCTAAAAACACCGCATACGATAGATCGGGACAAAACAATACCGGCACGCTCACCAATGGCCCAACACGCGCGATTGGTGAACTTGGGCAGGCGTTGAGTTTTGACGGGGTGAATGATTATGTAGATGTTGGACAAATTAGCTTGAGTGGTGCGATGACTATGTGTACATGGATAACATTCAACCAGCTTGGGCAATCCGGTGGTTCGGTATTTATAAGTAATCATTCTGAAATCTTTAGTAATGCCCAGTATTCTCTTCAAATAGATAATAATGGCGCAATACTATTTAATTGGGTTAATGCCGGTATTTCTGAATCTTATGTTACGGGTAATAATTCGGTTTCTCTGGGAAATTGGTATCACATTTGTGGAGTACGAATAACAGACAGTGATGTAGACATATATATAAACGGAGCAGATAAAGCTGTGACAGCAAGTGGTGGTGCTACTGTTCCATCCAGTCCACCTGGGAATACAGCTATAGGTAGGGCCGGATCTGGAAACGCTGACTATTTAAGAGAGACCATCGACGAAGTTCGCCTCTACAACCGTGCCCTCACTTCTAATGAAATCAAACGCCTCTACAGCCAAGGGACTTCAAAGCTTAACTCATCACAAAACTCAAAGATTACCAATGGACTCGTAGGCTATTGGAGCTTCGATGGAGCAGACATAGCAAAAACCACAGCCTACGACCGTTCGGGACAGGGAAATAATGGGAGTATTATAAACAGCACTTCAACGGTTGGTGTAGCAGGGAAATTTGGGCAGGCACTTAATTTTGACGGGAAAGATGACTACGTGAATATTCCGAACATGAGCCTAGCGAGTGATTTTACCGTATCTGCGTGGGTAAGATTAGCTACAGATTCAGGTGGCCATGTAATTGGCTATCGCACAAATGCTGATAACTCAATTAAAATTACTACTACTAGTGTTAGTGGTGAAATTGCTAATTCTGGATATAGTACCATTACTACAGATCCTGATTTTACTGTTGGTGAATGGCAACAACTCACTTTTGTCAGGAGCGGAAGCAACGGTTCAATAAAGGTATATAGAAACGGGGTTTTAGCCGGGACGGGGAATGAATTTGGAAGCGTTACCCGTACTTTCACACCAACCCGTATTGGAAGTACTCACAATGTTTCTAGTTTTAATGGTCAAATCGACGACGTCCGTATCTACAACCGTGCACTTTCTCCCGATGAAATCAAACGGCTCTACGCTATGGGCGGCTCCAAGCTCCAGACCTCACGCAAAGGTGGCTCATCTCTTGATCAGGGTCTCGTAGGCTACTGGACTTTTGATGCGGCGGACGTAGCCAAAAACACCGCATACGATAGATCGGGACAAAACAATACCGGTACGCTTACCAATGGACCGATACGCGCGGCAGGCAAGCTCGGGCAGGCGTTGCAGTTTGATGGGAGTAATGATTATGTGAATGTTGCAGATCACACGTCACTTCAGCTGCCTCTTGGAAATAAAATCACAATGTCGGCTTGGTTTAAAGCAAATATAAGATCTGGTCTGCAAGGGTGGATTGTGAACAAACGCAACGGTGGGGCTACAGATTTATATGGTATACGAGTGGATGGTGGTGCGAATACTGATAGTATTACTCTTTTTATAAGAGGAACAGATTCAAGCGGTATAAATGGTACAGGTATAGCAAGCAATGTCAGTAAAAATACATGGCATCATATTGTTGTTACCTATGACACGTCTAGTGGCAGGGAGTATACCTATGTCGATGGTGTACAAACGCATACAACGGCATCTGCTCCCGGTACAGATATAGCTACAACAGGCGCTTTAACAATTAGTGCGCAAACTCCCGGCATTTCTAATGAGTACTTAAGTGCCATTGTCGACGACGTCCGTATCTACAACCGCGCACTCTCTCCCGATGAAATCAAGCGTCTCTACGCCATGGGCCGCTAACTCATCTATGGACATCGGATGTCCATAGAGTGTGAGCAGACAATGATATGGTAAGTACAGCAAAAAAACTGCAGAAATGCAGTTTTTTGAAAGAATTGAATACAAAAAAATAGTTCCGGGTTTACTTACCGGATTCTACTCCTAGCTTCATCTCAAGATACTTTACTCTTGCGGTGAGATCTGTGAACTCCTCACGGCTCACCAAGTCTCGGATATCGCGCTCAATAGTATTGAGACGGGCGTCAATATGTGCAAGGCGACCATCAATTTGTTCAAAGCGCTGATCCATCTGTTCAAAACGCTGATCCATCTGCTCGAAGCGCTGATCCACCTGTTCAAAGCGCTCACTAATTTGCTCAAAACGTTCGTCTACATGGCTAAACCCCCGCTGGATCATATCGGCAGTGGGGAATACTTCCTTCATGGCCACGATCAATTTCGAGATGTCTTCGCTATTCATATCCCTATGATACTTGGCCATGTCGAGATGTCAATCTTCATGGGATACTCTTGCATATACGGCATGCTTATTTTGTGTTGTATTATGTTGTATAATACGTCCATCTATGATTTTTTTTCGTAGTATCGCTCGATGGCGCCCAATTTTTGTTGTGATTGCCAGTTTTGTACCTCTGGCCGCTTTTGCCACGGATTATTCCTCATCAAACTTTATAGTCAAAGACCCGGTCATTGAAGAGGGGGCAGGGCGGCGTACCTCCACGAGCTTTATCGAGCTCGAATCTATTGGCCAAAATGCGATCGGTATATCCAACTCTTCAAACTTTACCCTCAAGAGCGGGTTTTTATATTTTACTGATCCTGAATCCAGTGGAGGTGGGAGTACGGGCGGCACTAGTGGGGGAGGAGGTGGTAACGTACCTCTACACCTTTTGCCATTCTTTAAACCGTATATAGTCATACCACCGGAGAAGATCGAGGAGATCATCAAGGAGCTTCCATGCCGTCCCGGGCGTGTGCGACAGGATCTCAACTGTGACGGCAAGGTAGATCTCGTGGACTTTAGCATTTTCCTTTTTCTGAGCGACCCCAAACAGGCGCGTAAAGACAATCCCGCAGATTTTAACAGCGACGGTGGCATCACAGTAGTTGATTTGAGTATTCTCTTTTCAGCTTGGACGGAAAGAGTAGCACAGCTTGATTCGCAATCCGAAGCGGGACTTGCAGTACGCACGGAGCCCAAATCTCTTCCAGAAAAAATAACCCAAGCGGTAACCGGAGGTGTACAGAATGCGAGCGAGTATCTTGCATCTTTGGGTAGTAAGGCACGCACTACAATGTTCGCGCAATCTCCCGCGGCAGAGCGCCAAACTGCCACAGTAGCAAACACCCAATTCCCTAAAATAAACTGGAAAAGTGTTTTTACGCTTGCCGTTGGCCTTGCCGCACTCCGTATTCTCCTCATTGTGATTGGTATATAGTGTTTAGCTCGCCAGAAAAAACATATCCACTAGTCTAGCCAATTATCACTACGCAAAGCATGTATAATACATGTATGCGCATAAAAATGCGGCAAGTGACCGCGCATTTTTTGGCGTTAGTATTCATACTTGCGTCATTCCTTTTATTTACTCATTCGGCATCTGCTCGTGGGGCTTCTTTGTATTTGAGTCCCGGATCGGGGTCGTTCTATGTAGGGTCCACATTTGATGTTTCAATCTTACTCAATACGCAGGACGTGTCGGTCAATACGATTGAGGTTGATCTTAAATTCCCCAAAGATAAGATTCAAATTGCCAACCCCTCGGTAGGCAAATCCATCATCCAAATCTGGGCGACTACGCCAACATTTTCCAACCGGGAGGGGAGAGTGTATTTTGTGGGGGGCGTGCCATCTCCTGGTATCAAGACTACTGACGGTGTAGTACTCACTATGACCTTTCGGGTAGTAGCACCCGGCGCGGGGGACATATCATTCCAAGGGGCTACCCGGGTACTCGCCAATGATGGTTCGGGCACCAATATCCTTGACCAAGCTACGCTGGGGCGATACACTTTTTCTCCTATTCCGCCGCAGGGCCCGCAGATATCAAGCCCCACACATCCCGATCAGGCCAAATACTACAAAAACCCCAGTCCGACATTTATCTGGACCGACAATGAAGGTGTAGAAGGCTTTAGTTATGCGTTTGATCAAGATCCCAATGGTATACCGGATGCCAGCATTGACAGCAAGCAAGCGTCGGTATCGTACGACGACTATAAAGATGGTATCTGGTACTTTCATGTACGGGCACGCCAAAACGGCGTCTGGGGAGGCACCTCGACATTTACGGTACATATAGATACCAAACCTCCCGCTGTTTTTGATATCAAGGTCTCTCCGAGTGAGCGCACTACCAATACGCGTCCGGTAGCACGATTTTTTACTACCGACTCACTTTCAGGATTTAGCCACTTTGAAATGAAGATCGTGCCACTTGCGCTTGATTCGGGTACGGAAGAATCTTTATTTTTTGAGGTAAGCAGTCCGCATCAGTTCGTTGCATTTAAACCAGGGAGGTATACAGTGATTGTTCGGGCGTTTGACAATGCTGGTAACTGGCGGGATGAAGAGGTGGTACTCAATATTATTGGCTATTTTTTCCAATTTATCTCTGCTGATGGAGTTGATCTCATATTTACTTTTGTGCCATGGGGGAGGTTTCTCAATCTGCTTCTCCTGCTTGCGCTCTTTATCCTCATGCTCCTTATCATTTTTTGGCGGCGACATCACAAGCATATTCACGCCTCCATCAAAGAGGATCTCAAACGCTTGGTAGGCATCCGCCCAACACTACCAGCATCTCCCCAGTCTTTTATGACGCCAGCTCCGATCTCTCATCGAGTAGAGAACGCTCACCGTCAGATGCAGACATTAGAGAGAGCACAAATACTCACGGAACAAATGAAGGTTAAACACGGCTCGTCTATACTTAATACGGCTCCATATCCAAATCCAACAAAGGGTGTGCCTGATGGTCAGCCCTCAGGAGTCCCTATAAAAGAGCCTACTGCAAAAGCGCCTTCATTCCAGGATTTGCGTGACGCATTGCGTGATAAAGAAAGCAAACATCCAGATAATACCTAAGCTATGTATCGATCCACCATACACATATCATTCCGGGTACTTGTGGTCACTGTAGTTTCTATGGCTGTCTCAGTGGGGATCGTGCGCGCACAATCTCCTGCCGTGTCTCTCGATATTGCTGAACCGACGATTGCCATAAGTCCGGATATATTTTATCCTCTGGATGAAATTTTGTATGTAGAGGGTTTGGCTCGCCCGCATGCGTCAGTCAAGGTAGAGCTTCGCAAGTCCGGCGCGAAGCCCATACGTTTGTCATCCCAAGCTAGTGCTAACGGCGAGTGGACCATTGCGGAACGTCTCATGTTGGAGAAGGGAGATTGGGAGATTCGAGCACAAGTCGTCGAAAATGGCGCTACCTCCGCATGGTCAAACCCTCGGATTATTCGTGCCGTTATTAATGGATTTCAAATAGGCAATTTTACGATAAAATTTTCTACAGCGGCACTCTATCTTTCGCTATTATTTATGGCGGGACTCTCGCTCTTGGTGTATGGGTCGGTGCGGGTACGTACCATGCGTCGTCGTGAGGAAAACCGTATCCGACAAAAACGGATACATGAACTAGAGTCTAAACTCAAGCAAAAAGAACTTGAGGAGCTCACCGAATCAGTGCAAAAAGGATTTTCAGAAATTCGCAGTGATATTCTGGAGAAAGGCATTGCACAGGGTACGTTGCCACAAGCACAGGAAGAATCCATTGAGAAGTTGCAAACTATTCAGTCAAAAATTGAGGAGGAGATTCATGATGTGGCAAAGCTCGACCCATAAATACATGCAAACCCGTTTTTTTATACGAAAGTTCTCTGTCGCTACTGTCACTTTGGCATGTTTTTTTGCGTGTACTACTTTGCTCTACGCCCAAGAACCAGCTGAGCTTTTACAGCCATCAATCTCTATTAGTCCAGATATTTTCTACACCCTTGAGGAGGTGCTCTACATTGAGGGACGAGGGACACCAAATATGCCGGTACTTGTGCTCATCCAAAAACAAGGTACGCGCCCGATTAAGTTTACGGTCAAAGCCGATACCAACGGCGAGTGGGTGGTAGCGGAAAAGACATTTCTAGAAGCAGGGGATTGGGAGGTGCGCGCCCAGGTTGTACAAGATGGCAGAGCTTCTGAGTGGTCCAACCCACGTTTGGTACGTTCGGTAGTTACCGGAATTACGGTTGCTAATATCCAGTTTAAATACGTCACGCTTGCGCTTATACTTGGTGGAGTGGTTGTTGTCAGTATCGTATTATTTGCCTATTTTACAATACGCGTGCGAAGACTTCGCAAAGCCATACTTACCAAAGAGGCTCTCGAGATTCGTCAGCGCGCCACCGAGGGGTTTCGTGCGATACGCAATGGTGTTTTAGACGAGTTGCGTACGCTAGAGATACATGCAGCAGATGGGCAACTTTCTAGCGAAGAACTTACCAAAAAAGAGCGCATGCTTGATGAGCTTCACCGCCTGGAGGATGCTATAGAGCGTGAAGTCCGCGATGTTGAAAATCTCGCCTAACCTATTGACATCGGATGTCCATATTCATCACTCAAGAAGCAAGGGCAATGATTGATCGTCGTAGAACTTTTTGTAATCAAGCTCACCCAGCCAGCTCGCAAAAGATTCCGCGTATATCTTTTCGTTCCCAAATACATCAAGGAGCAAGTGTTTCTCTATAACGGAAGGGAAATTGTGCTTGCCAAGATAGTCAGGATGGCTTGACCATCGATATGCTTCTAAAAACTTAAGAGCTTTTTTAGGGTTTTGCAATACACGCTTACGCCATTCCGGGAAATCCATATCAAGAGGATTGAGATGTATATAATAAGGCAGGTGGATAAAATGGGCTTCGCGCTCAATGAGTACTGCTTTATATTTGCCTTGGAATAATGCGCCAGTGCGTGTGTATTTTTCATTAAAATATTTCGCATATCCCATGTTTAGTTTTTTCATGAAAAGAGGCAGCGCATTTTCGGTTTTTGGCTGTACAAGCATGTGATAATGGTTTGGCATGATAGAAAAAGCAAATATGTCTACTAGGGTTTTTCGCTCTTCTTGCTGATGAATATATGGACGTCCGATGTCCATAGAATGCTTTTGTTTGTCAAAAAAATAATGAAGATTTGAAGAGGGGTTTTCATCATTAAACTCAAATAGATCGTGTATAAATCTCAGTCTATCGTAGTCATCTAAAAAGATAGATCTTCCATCTACACCACGGTTCATTATATGATATATGTGATCAGGGGATTTTACCGATAATGGTCCCAATACGCTTTCTCTTTTTTTCATTTTTATATACTATCATCTATGGACATCCGATGTCGATAAATATACTAGGACACTATATGGCATATGTATTTCAAGCTTTTTTGCGCCTCTGTATGCGCGGACTTATGCGTCTCGGGGGCAAAACTCTCGTTGTTGAGCGACAGGAACGTATCCAAAATCTCAAAGGACCTTTTTTGATTGTTTCCAATCACCGCCACGCCATGGATGCATTTCATATCGGTATGGCGCTTCCGTATACTTGGGAGATATTTCCGGTGCATTTTTTGGCGACGCGGCAGTTCAAAACGCGCCCGCTCGCAATACTCACCAAGCTTGGCATCGTACCTTTGGTCTACAAACTCGGCGGGGTGATTACAATTACGCGAAAAATTGGCATAGAAAAAAGTCTCGTGGATGCGCTCGCCGCGCTCAAGTCCGGCAAAACAATCGTAATGTTCCCCGAGGGGACACGCAACATGGGTGCAGGGGAGCTCTTGCCGATACGAGACGGGGCGGCGTATCTTGCAACTATGTCCGGAGTTCCTATCTTACCGCTTTTTATCTCCTACACAGAAAATACGGCACGCATTCGGTTTGGCAATGTATTTTATCTCACAGACCCTGACTACAAAAAAGGTACGCCGGTGATCCATACCAATCTCCTTTCACTGGCCAAAGAGACCATATCTCCAAAGACACGTTCTATCACTGAGCCAGCGTTTGCATACAAATAAAAAACCGCTACAAATTACTTTGTAACGGTCTACTAACGTCCATAATTATTTTTTCCCCTTATGGATACGCAGGGAGCGTTTGTGTACCGATGGTCTGGTTGTTACTGGATAGAATCCAGTCAATCGGCGCATGGACAAACCACCGTTCAAAGGTGAGCTTCGTCTCTCCTGTCTCTATTGCCTGAGGAGCAAGGTACCCGGGAGCTCCCTCTACCTCTAGGTACCCTCCGTATATTTGCACAGCGAATGCCTTTGGAGCATTTGCTTCCAAATAGTACTCGACGCGCGTAGGAACGTAAACGGATCCCATGCGTTTGAGGTACCAAGTAGAGGAGGGGAATGGCGCGATTTCTGCCGCTTGAGTCTGTTTACGTATTGCGGATATCACGGGATCGTCCGTATCACATTTTGTACAGGTGTACTCAAAGTCATAGCGGAGGTTCCCTACCATCGGAAAGAAATAGTAGACTTGATCAGTCTCCATTACTTGATCCAAAGGTATAAAAGGGCGCTTTCTGCCACGACCCAGCCCCGGAAGGTAGGTAAGGGAAGAGACTTCATTCTCACGTCGGATTACACGATACTTCTGTCCGCTTCGTCCGCCAGTGCCTACTTCGTTTACTGCAGAGAGGACATCTATATGCACCCCTTCTTCTGTTCCATCGACACTCCTTCCGAGTGTTACGTCGGAGTGCATACGAGGTGAGACGATTTTGCCAATTCCCACCATCATAGTCCCATGCGGACCGCGCAAGTTTTCTACCACAGCCTCCATAAGCTGTTGCCCGGTCATTTGATCAGCGAACGCCGGTATTGCTCCAAGCGCTCCCGTCACTGCCGCTACCGCCACCAAAAGTTTCCGGATGTTCATGACCCACCTCCAGTGGTTTGGTGTAAAAGAGGTTCCTTCATTACTTGGTTTAGTAGTGAAGGCACGACGAATCCACTTCCATAGTAACACACGAAAAGCATGACAACCATAAGGAAACCAAGCTCACGCACCGGTCCAAACTGCGAAGCCAAAAGTGGTGCAAATGCACAAGCATTGAGCACACAGTCGGTAAACACTATGGATCCTGTATGATACACCGCCCGATGATGCGCCTCTTCTCTGCACATTCCCATAGCAAGATACGAGAAAAAAGAAGCCGCCATGTATATAGAGAAGTCGTTGCCCGCACTTACTGCGAGATCTGCAATCGGCACCGTAGACATAGAGAGATCCATGCCGAGTATCAGCATACAGAGCGCTATTGCTCCGGTACCTATGATAAACGGAGAGGCGAGTATGGCGCCCGAGAGCATCGTTTTGCCTAGTGAAATCTGGTAGCGGACCTTGAGCCATATGCCCGTAATGACTGCCACCAGAAGAAACGACATGGCAAAATTTTGCGCTACACCATTCCCAATATACGCGTCAATATTGGGAAATGTCGCAATCTTCCCAAAGGGAGTCACGCGGAGATTTGGATACCGCTCTGCCGCATAGGGCAAAACCGTCTCCAGAATCGCACCTAACTCATGCGACTCATTGCCATTGACCCCAAGATTGAGACGCATAACACGTGTATTCCAAAGCCATTGACGTAGACCACGCTCAATACCATCCGGCAGTATAATCTCAAATATATCTGCCGCCTGATCTGCGTTCTCGGGCATCTCTTTGCCAAGTTCCGCTTGGGATATTTCCGATACCTTGACCAGTATCGAGCTTGCCCCAAAGAGTTCTACGGGAGAGATACGATGCTCTTCCTGCCAAGCAGTAAATCTGCCATCACGCAGAGACTTTTCAAAATCCCATGCGTCATGGAGAAACTGAATATCGCTCCAGAAGGGTTTTGATTGTTCTATGGTTTGCCGGACCAGAAACGGAAAAATGTCCGTGGCTGATCCACGATCACGCAAAAAATGGAATGTCTTTCCCACTTCTGTGTTTTCTACGTATTCAACCGGTTTGGTGCCTACGCGTACAAACCCATAGCCAAACACGATGATAATCATTGCCACTGATGCGAAGATGACTGCGTATGCTGTCTTTGGAGAGGGGAGCGCCCAGTCGGCAAGTCGTCTGTACCATGCAAACTGAATCTCTGCAACAGCAGTCGTTCGTTCCGGTTTCCAAAAGTGCTCGAGCGTAAGGTAGGCACACGGGAGAAATATCGTAGCACTCACATATGCGAGCACCACTCCCATCGCCGCCTGATACCCAAGCTCTTCCAACTGCCATACCTGGTAGGTGCGCAGAAGCAAAAACGTGATTATGCCGATACTGCCGATGAGTGCAATCGTGCGATCTACATACAGGGTACGTTCAAATCGCTCCAAACTCGTTGCAGAGCCCACTTCGCGAAATGTTCCAAACTTATGTAACCCGAAGCTCGTCCCTTGCACAATAATATTGGCAAGCGCAAGCAGGGAGTACACGCGTAGGGAAAATATCGGTACAAGACTGTGGATGAGATAGACGAGCGCCAGCTGAAACTGAATAACACTTGCCACACATATCATCGTCGCAAGCATTGCTTGACGCAGAGACCGCAACACACGTGCGAATACGAGGAGCGAGATGCATATCCCGATAGTCGGAAGAAAGATCATATCCCGGTTGAGACATTGATCAATCATCCAACGAATCATGACCCATCCCGTCACACTCATCCCTTCAAATGCTGGCTTGATGTCGGCTTTGAATATCCTATCCCACAGTCCATACGATCCTTCATGTCCCTCGACAAATGCGGTAATCTTCCACGCTTCTGGTATCTCTTGATACCCCGGATCAAGAATGACTCCCATCGCAGTCCATGACCAGTCCGATCCTACGAGCACACGAAATACAGACGGATCATCCTCCACTAATTTTCTCCATGCATTACTTGCAGGAGCAAGTTGGGGAGAAAGGTAGGAGATGCCGGAGACCTCTTCGTCTTGGGTGAGTTGATATCGTTTGACGGTTGAAAGACTGATGACTGTTCTCCCTAGATCCTTGAGTTTTTTGGAAAACTCTTCTACACGCCCTACACCACCGGGATCTCCCGGCGGGAGTTTTAGCACAATAAATGCCGCTTCTGCAGCATTAAAATTCTTTTCAGCGCGCGCCTCATCTGCCATCTCGCGGATGCTGTCTCCCATAGGGAGCGCATCATCTAGTATACCGCCTCTTGCCTCAAGAAATGCCTTGAGTGCAAAATTGCCAGAGCTAAGAAAGAGAACTACCCAAACCGCTGTCACCAGAACATAATGCCGTAGTGCAAATTTCCGTATAGTGAGCCACATATGCCAACTCCTTTCAGAGAAGTGTTTGATGTTGAGTTGTAAAGATACATTGATTTATAAGGCTTTTTATGCCAGATAAACCCCTTAAATTGTCTACAGTATGGTACAAATATTAACTTATGTCAAGGATAAGTTTCCCTACCATATCTCACTCAGCGACCCGACCGCCAAGTGGTACAGCGGCGTTCCCAAATAAAAACCCCTCCATGCCAAAAGCACAGAGGGGTGAAGCTGTAGCCAAAAAGAACAGACAGTAGAGAACAGCCTCTAGGAGTTACCAAGAACGCC
>CAYGFT010000015.1:0-19400 GCA_964349275.1 uncultured Candidatus Saccharibacteria bacterium | reverse complement strand
TCATAGCACAAGGTGCCTGGCCTCCTAAATGGGGTTGACTCGTTCGCTCCCGGGTATATTAAAGTCTCTGCCTTCAAAGAAGAAGTCTATGACGATATTTACAAACGCCCAGACGGTGACCAATATGGCAAGGCCGATAATCCCATAGATAATAAGGCGCCGTCCCTCCTCGACTTTGCTCTCATCATCTCCAGCTCCTACATAGCGGACGATCCCATAAAGGAGGAGCACCGTAGCCAAGAGTACTAAAAAGGGAATAATACGGTTTAAGACCTCGGTGAGACGTGTAAACACATTCTCGATACTAAAGTCCGCTCCTGCTGATGCGGCTTGTGCGGATGAGGATGTGATGACGGCTATGGAGAGGAGGAACGTAGCAACAAAGAGGACATGCATCATGAAGCCTATTTTCAAAATGCCGAGCTTTGCCATGTATATATCTTATAACCTCTTCATAAAAAACCAAAACCTCCTTGTGGGTAAGGAGGTGATGGTTGCGGCAGAAGAGTCGTAAATACTAAGTGGGATCGCTTGGCGTAAAGCCAGATTGGGGTATTTCGCCAGCACCCGGTACACCAATATCCGTTCCTTCATCAAAGAAGAAGGTAAGGGCGACGTTGACAAATGCCCACAAGGCGATCATGACGGCAAGAGCAATGACCCCATTGATCATCATACTGCGACCTTCTTTGACCTTGTCCTCATCTCCACCTGCGGTGACGTAGCGGATGACGCCAAATAGGAATATAACTGTCGCTATGAGAAACAGAAATACAATGATGTCGTTGAGGAAATTGGCGATTCGTTGCATGGTCGCGCCAAATCCTGTCTCCGTGGGGGTGACCTCACTGCCTGCCGCAAGTGCAAGTGCCGGTAACAGGATGGCGCTCACAAAGAGCGTATAGAGTGAACTACGTAACTTCATAAATAGGATATATTACAAATATTTTATAACAAGTGACCTTGATTTTCCTTCATTGTAATATGGTGGTCAAAAAACAACAAACCCCCTGTGGGTAACCATAAGGGGGTTTGCGGTTGAGCTACAAAAAATAAGATCTATGTACCGTCGCTTGGCGTAAAGCCAGATTGGGGTATTTCGCCAGCACCCGGTACACCAATATCCGTTCCTTCATCAAAGAAGAAGGTAAGGGCGACGTTGACAAATGCCCACAAGGCGATCATGACGGCAAGAGCAATGACCCCATTGATCATCATACTGCGACCTTCTTTGACCTTTTCCTCGTCTCCACCTGCGGTGACGTAGCGGATGACGCCAAAGAGAAACACCACAGTGGCTACGAGAAACAGGAAGACGATAATATCGTTGAGAAATCCTGCGATTCGGGCGATCGTCGCGCCAAATCCTGGTCCGCCAGTTGGGGTGGTCTCACTACCTGCCGCAAGTGCAAGTGCAGGGAGGAGGGCCACGCCGAGAATGGCTGTATACTTGGAAAGAGTCTTCATAGTGTGTGTAATTAGGTTAATAATTCAACCTTTAGTTTGTATGACGTGTATGAATATATACTATCATGTCTAGCCAAAAATGCTTGGTATGCTGTGGATTATTTTTTGCGGGGGGGGTGTATTTGTCTCATCAGATAGACTCAAAAAAGTTTTGGAAGAGAAACAATATAGCGCCGGTTGCCACCATGATAAACATACCAAACACTCCCCAGGCGATATGGCGCTTGCCACGCGATCGGGCGTCGTCATTGTCCGCATTCATAATGAACTCCACGAGACCCCAGATAAATATCACGGTTGCGGCGAGAAACAGAAAAGTGATAGCTGGACTGATGAGTGTGTTCCAGACGACCTTAATAATGTCGGCAAGTGTTTTGGAATCAGGATCTGCGCTCTGGGCGAGCGCCTGGGGTGCGAGAGCGTATGTAGCAAGGATAGCAAAGAGATATCGCATACCAAGGGCATGATTATTGGCGGGGGACTCGGTCTGTCCCGGGGATGCTAAAGTCTGTTCCCTCTCCAAAGACAAAATCTATAGCGACGTTTACAAACGCCCAGACAGCGATCATAACAGCAAGGAATATAATGCCATTGAGCATCATGGCGCGACCTTCTTTGGCTTTTTCCTCATCCCCACCGGCAGTGACATATTTGAGTACGCCCCACAAAAATACAATCGTAGCGATAAGGAAGATGAATGGAATAATCTGATTCAAAAAATCAGATACCCGGGAGAGCGTGTCTCCAAAGGTTTGCGCGGCCACAAGACTTGGTGCCAAGAAGAGGGCTGTACTGCCCAAAACAAGAGATTTTAACTTCATATGTATGTATTAATTATATAAGAGTGCGGTGGTATACGCCGACTCTCTATGATGGAGACTACCTTTTTTATAGGCTTTTTGCAAAGTTGACTACTGCGGCTGACAGAGCATATGCCCCAATGACGATAGCACCACCAATGAGCGCCCATTGCAGAGTTTTTTTGGCCTGCTCGAGGCGTTTCTCGTCTCCCTGGGCGGTCACAAAGAGGAATCCGGCCCAGACGATGAATATGGCGACAAAGGGGATGCCGATAGCACTGATAGCATTGGCTATTTTTTGTACCAAGTCCGCGAATGTCTTTGACTGGATGGGGTTTTCATATGTACCACCGGTTGACCCGCTAGGAGTCCCAGAGGGGGTGCCGCTCGGAGTACCTGATGGTGTCCCACTTGGAGTGCCTGAAGGGGTGCCGCTCGGAGTTCCACTAGGGCTTCCTGATGGAGTCCCAGAGGGAGTACCGTCTGGGGCTATTGGAGCCGCTGTGCATGACGGCGAATTCAAGCAGAGACCCCACTCGCCACTCGGTAGGCAATACTGGACCCCCTGACAGAGTGGATCCGGGGCCTCGCATGGTCGTTCTGCTCCTATGTCTCCGCAACTCGTTGCCGCCATAGATACGCTTACAGGCAACAAGAGAGTAAATAATATCTGAAATGACAGCGATACTGCCAAAAGTGGCATAACGTGTTTGGTAAACTTATAAGAGAGATGGGCAGGAGAGAACATAGGGTGAAGGTTATGGTAAGTAATTAAAATCGAAAAAATGGTTTGCCATTGGGGCAGAAGCTTAAATGGTAGTCTTGGCCGGATAGTGTCTCGCTCACAGCTCGGGGAATAGTCAGAGAAACGCGCAAAATACAGGCCTGTGCTTTTGATATGCCGAGAATAGAGAGGAGATCGCTTTCTGCTTTTTGGCGTGCATATGCTACATCGTCATTGATAATAGTAATGAGAAAGCTTTGATCTGGCGTGTAGTGCATGAGGATATAATCGGAGCTATCCACGATAACGACTCCCGTTTCTGTGGTGGCAATGGGATTTTTTGTAAAATCACGTACTGGTACGGACTCTCCAGTGAGCGCTTTGATATACAGCACCTCTCCCGTGGGTATTGGGTTGGGTACGCCTGTGGTGCCGGTACTCGTGCTCCCGCTTGTCCCGGGGAGGGTGCCGCTACTTGAGGTAAGTCCATCCGTTGAGCCATTACCTGGACCGGGAGGTATAGGTTCTTGTAGAAAATACCAATAGAGAAAACCCCCGCCGATTGCAAGAAGTAGGACGAGAAAGATGTAAAGAGGCGCTTTATTTTTTGGTTCTTCTTCCATGTATATATCTATGATACGTCAGAAGTGACTCTCAAGGAAATCAGGGTATATTGCAAGATTTAGAGATAATCTTCCAATCTTTGCCGAAATTGCTTCCACTGCCGGACATTTGGCAGGCTTTGGCGATATTTACTGATTCTTTCTGGGCTTCCCGTACGCATTGTGCAAATAAGCTTGGGTTTATTATCTTGTAGACCCCACCTGTTTTTTGGAAAGCTGATGGGCAACCGAGACCGCTTACATCATTTGCCGCTATATTGATTTGGAACAGCCCCCATGAGAAAGAGCATTTGCTACTATCCGGCGCACCGACTATGCCCGTAGGGCAAGGTGTTATCGTCTTATCTGCTTTACTGCCAACAATTGAAGAGCCTCCAGACTCTCCATTGCAGATCTGTGAGGCATTGGCGGCGTTTCCACCCATGCACCCGCCGCTCAAGGAGGAGACCGAGCAGGGCCCCGCCCCTACTGGCTTGCAGGTACCAGCACAACTCGGGGGCGCTGTTTCTGTGCACTCTCCGCCAGCATTAGTACAAGCCTCGCAGTTTACGCTTGGGTCACAGGCACCAAATGTTCCTGTGGGCATATTTTTACAGTATCCCTGGAGTAGTGCGCAGTTTGAAGGGCGAGTTTGCCAGGGTGTGCCGCCCATGTCGGTACAAGCACTCTCGCTGATCTTACTACATGATCCGGTGATATCGGTGAGCTCGGGTGTTTTGACACACCAGAGTCCACTGGTATCTTCAGTGGGTGGGGCAGTTTGTATCGGCGCCTGGCACACGGGGATCTCATTCCAAGGGAGTGCTCCTGAGGTAAACGGTACCCGGAAGGCGAGTGTAGTAAGGACGGTATTAATAAGCAGCCAGGCCGCAAACGCAATAATAATACCAACGACGGCATTGGTAAGGGCGGATTTACCTTGCTCCAGTTTTTTAGTATCTCCCGCGGATACTAAAATCAAAATACCGCCGATGAGTGCCACAATGACCGCTATGGGCAGGGCGAGCTGGAAGAGGAGAAAGTCTATGATTTTTCGCACCAGGACATAAAGATCGCAAAGATTGCACATGGGCTGATCCGTGTTGCCACAGAGAACGATGGGGGGTTGTCCGCGGGAGTCTGCCGCAAATGTAGCAAGTGTAGAGAATGGTGGTACGGATATTTTGGAGATTATGTGCCCAGTGACCTGGAGTGGGCGTAGGGTGGTTTGTGGGGAGGCGGTCTGCAGGAGAAAGGCAAAAGCGCCCAGACACATGCCAAGGCCGGTAAATGATACGAGTACGTATGCAGTTATTTTTTTAATACGATCCACAGATGTATTGCTTGATGCAAAACGTCATCAGGGATTTTTTCGGATAATCAGATTGGATATCCGTTTTTCTGCTTCGGAAATGGCCGATGAGAACGCAGTCCCTGTTAAAGTTGATTCTATCATATTGGCAAAAATTTGTGTGGTTACCTGCTCATTGGGATCGTACCAAGTTTTGGCGCGTAGAGCCGATTCATATACTACTGATAGCACGGGGTCAAGATCCCCTTGTCCGAGAAGATCGCGCCGAGTGGGAGCAAGATTGATACTTTGGGCTATTGCTTTGTTGCCTTTTGCTGAAGTGAGATACTTGATAAATTGCCAGGCGGCGGTTTTGTTGCGTGAAGCATTTGCTACGGTGACGCCGATAGTGCGGGCGTGCCCTATGATAAGTGAGGAGTTTTCAAACTGAGGCACGGGTGAGACACCGATATTGAGGTGTGAGTTGATTTTTTGAATTTTATCGTAGTTGCTTGCGTATCCTACAAACATGGCAGTCTGTTCGCGGGCAAATGCGGTCACTGGATCGGGGAAGGTATTGTTCCAGGTATAGGATTTTTTGGACCTGCGGGCAAAATCGGTATAAAACCGCAGTGCCGATTCGGCTGGATTGACTTTGAGATCATTGATGATACGTCCTTCTCCGAGCGTGGTTCGATGGGTTTTGAGGTCTACAATGCTATTGCCTCCTTGGAGAGTAATAAGGCTAATAATATCCTTGGCCTCCGGGATATTGGAGGCGAGCCCCATGGCCGTACCCGCGCGAGTAATGGTCTCGTCCGATGAGCGCCTGGTGAGTCGTTCGCTCATATCCAGAAACTCATTCCATGTTTTGGGAGGGAGGGGGATGGCTTCGCTGGCAAAAAAATCTTTGTTCCAGAAAAGGACCAAGGGGTCTATAGTGAGCGGTAAGGCGACTATTTTTTGACTTTGGAAAAAAGCATCCGTCGTCATGCCTGCGTAAGTATCCAAAAACTCGCGCTCGGTCATGAGTACAGTTGGCATGAGAGAGATTTTGCCGTAGTGGCGATCTATCCAGCTGGGTGGCATCATCCACATATCAGGGCCTTGGCCGGAGGCGAGTGCATCTACGAGTTGCTGTTCATATGTATCGGAATCTTTTTTTACATAGGTGATACTGATGCTTTTATCGAGTGTTTGATAGTCATGTATGACAGTTTTGAGGGCACTATCTGATATGGTGCCCCAAAGGGTGAGGTGAGTGGTAACACCGCGGCTGACGCTCAGCCCAGGGATCACGCCCCAAAAAATGAGAATAATGATAAGAACGATAAAAATCGTGCCGATATAGATAGCGATTTGGAGTTTTTGCATGGCAGGTTACTTTTTAAATACGAGGCCGTAGTGGTACGACCCTGCGCTAAATTCTTTTTGAAAGGTAAAGCCGGCTTGGGTAAACAGGTGCTCCATGTCTCTCCGGGAGATTGTGGGTTGGAGGGGATGGCCTGATTTTTTGTCCGTCATATCCCATTCTACTACAATAGAGCGTCCATTTGGTTTGAGTATGCGGTATGCCTCGCTTACTACAGCCTCGCGCTGGTCGGCTTGGGCAAGGATATTGGAAAGCATTACTACATCAAGTATGCCATCCTTGAGTTTGGTTGCTTGCGGCGTCTCCAGGTCCGCCCAGACGGTCTCAATGTTGTGGATGTTTTGGAGTTTAGCTTGCGATCGGGTTGCCTCCAGAGCTTGGGGTAAAATATCCACTGCAAATACTTTGCCAGAGTTACCGATTTTTCGTGCAAGAGCCATAGCCCAGTGCCCCGAGCCACAGCCAAAGTCTGCTACCTGCATGCCGGGCATAAGTTCCAGGGCGTCTGCGGTTTTGTGAGGATCTACAAAAGCCATACTCTAAGTGTACGCGAAATAGAAAAAACGTAAAAGGAAAGATGGGGGCACAAATATAAAAACTACACAGAGATGCGTAGTTTTTATATTTGTAAGCGTATACCCGAAGCTCTAGTTTAGAGTGATGTCACTGACGCCACTTCATCTCCCGAGTCTACTTTCATAATGCGTACGCCCTGTGTGGCTCTTCCTAGAGAAGGGATTTGTTTAAGTTCGGTACGAATAGCTTGCCCTTTCTTGGAGATGGCGATCATATCCTGCTCCTCCGGGGTTACTACTCGGGCGGCCACCAGATGTCCCGTTTTTGGGGTAACATTCATGGTCTTGATGCCGGATCCGCCGCGATTTTGGACTTTATACTCTTTGATAGCTGTTTTTTTGCCAAATCCATATTGGGAGACGACCAGGAGCGAGAGGTCTTTGACATCTTTGGCTACTACGCCTGCGCCTACGATGGTGTCTCCTTTTTTGAGACGCATCGCGCGTACTCCCGAGGAGGCGCGTCCCATGGGGCGTGCGTCTGACTCGGTAAATCGAATTGCCATACCGCTTTTAGTGGCAAGTATCAGCTCATCTTTGGGCTCTACCAGTTTAACCCAGCCAAGCACATCACCTTTTTGAAGTTTGATAGCGATAATGCCCGACCGGCGCACATCCACAAAAAATTGTGCCAAAGTTTTTTTGATGATGCCGTCTCGGGTAATCATTGCCAGAGCTGAGGTTTTAAGCTTTTCTTTTTTGGGGACTGCAAGCATGGAGGTGACATGCTCTTCGCCGCCGAGCATGAGGAAGTTGGCGATTGATTTTCCTTTGGAGGCGCGTTTACCCTCTGGAATATCGTAGGCCTTGGTCTGGTAGGCTTTGCCTAAAGACGAGAAAAAGAGGATGTCATCATGAGTACGCACGCTCATGAATTGGTCTACGACATCTTCTTCTTTGGTGGTTACGCCGATAGTGCCTTTGCCGCCGCGTTTTTGGGTGCGGTACTCGTCGGGGTTGATGCGTTTGACGTAGCCATCTTGAGTGAGCACGATGACCGCTTCCTCTTCAGGTACCAAATCCTCCTGGGAGATGGTTTTGGCGGCACCCGAGACTACGCGAGTGCGGCGCCCCTCGGGGAAGGTTGCTTTGAGTTCAGCAAGATCAGCTTTGATAATCTGGAGGATTTTTTTGGGGTTCGCAAGAATACCCTTGAGCTCGGCAATAAGCAGAAGCTTTTCTTTGAGCTCATCTTCTATTTTTTTGCGTTCGAGTCCGGCGAGTGTCGAGAGGCGCATTTCCAAGATGGCGCTCGCCTGCAGATCAGAGAGTTTAAAATTTTTGACGAGATTTTTGTGCGCGGCATCTTTGTCGGGGCTGGATTTGATGGTTTTGATGATTGCGTCAATATGGTCCAGCGCTTTTTTGAGACCCTCGAGAATATGTGCGCGCTCCTCGGCTTTGCGCAGATCATAGCGTGTACGTTTTTCAATGACGACACGCCGGTGTTTGATGAACTCCTCGAGAACCGCTTTGAGCGAGAGGATTTGCGGCTGTATACCATCGACAAGTGCGAGCATATTGAGGTGGTACGTGCGCTCCAGATCGGTGTGTTTGTAGAGCGCATTGAGGATCTTCTGCGGGTAGGCGCCGGATTTCAGATCAATCGCAATGCGCAGACCGTCTTTGTCGGATTCGTCGCGGAGATCTTTGATGCCTTCTACTTTTTTCTCGTGCACTAGCTCGGCGATGGTCTCCAGGAGTGTAGTCTTGTTGACTTGGTAAGGGATCGAGGTAATGACAATCTGCCCCGCGCCGTGCTTGGTCTCTACAATCTCGGCTTCGCCTCTGGTGAGCATAGACCCTTTGCCGGTGGCGTAGGCATGCAAAATATCCTTCTTGTTAAAAATAAGTCCGCCCGTTGGGAAATCCGGTCCGTGTACAAACTCCATGAGATCTTCGGTGGATGCGTCCGGGTGTTCGATGATATGGTTGGTGGCGTCTGCAAGCTCCAAAAGATTATGCGGCGGGATATTGGTCGCCATACCGACAGCAATACCAAGCGATCCATTGAGCAAAAGCTGGGGGACGGCGGCGGGGAGCACCACAGGCTCCTCTTTGGTGCCATCGTAGTTTGGGATGAAGTCTACCGTTTCTTTTTCTATGTCCTTGAGCATGTAGGAGGCCATCTTGGACATGCGGGCTTCGGTATAGCGCATAGCGGCGGCCGAGTCCCCATCGATTGATCCAAAGTTGCCTTGTCCTTCTACCAGGAGATAGCGTGTGGAAAAATCCTGTGCAAGGCGCACCATGGCGTCATACACGGCAACATCTCCGTGTGGGTGGTATTTACCAAGTACTTCACCAACTACGCTTGCCGATTTGCGATGTTTGGCGCTGTGTGTGATGCCAAGCTCATGCATGGCGTAAAGTATACGGCGGTGCACCGGCTTGAGACCGTCGCGCACATCGGGGAGCGCGCGGCCGATAATGACGGACATTGCATAGTCGAGGTACGACTCACGCATCTCCTCGGCAATTTCCCGGGGGGCGACGTTTACGATTGCCACTTGGGCCACTTCTTTGTCAGTATTTTTTTTCATGGATTATTTGTTGAACAATTTTTTGCCAAGATCGTTGACATTTTGCATGATTGACTCTCCCAAAAGCGTAAATGGTGAGATATCCGCTTTGGAGGTTGTACCTTGGTCTTGGGGCCGTACATCGAGGTTATATTGGAGCGTGAGTACCCAGAAGAATATAATAATCGCCATAATACTTGTGACCGAAACTGCCATAATGCGTCGGCGCACCGGCTCGGGTTTTTGCTGTAAATGCTCAATAAATTCAATAAGTGCCATAAATCCGCTTGTGGTTATATGCTCTGTTATTTCGTTGGTGGCTCAAGGACGATGAGCTTGGTAGCGTCCTGCGGCAGATCTTTTTTCTTAAACGTAAAACGGTCTTCGGGTTTGGGCTCGTCTACGCCAAGCTCCTTTATAAACTTCTCTGGTCCTTTAAGTGAGATGTCGAGACCTTTGATTTTATAATGCATCGGGATGACCACTCGTGGCTCTATTTGATTTGCTAAAGCCGCCGCCTCTTCTGGGTCGAGTGCATCCGCCCCGCCCACCGGTACAAACAAGACGTCCGGTGTGCCGATGGCTTCTTTGAGTTCTTCCGTAATATCTTTTTTACGGATATTGCCGAGGTGGCAGAGACGCATACCATCCCACTCTATAATGTAGGCGGTGTTGGCGTCTGTATTGCCGTTTCTCGTGGTGATGCCTTGTACGTAGATGCCTTTTATCTCATACTCTCCCGGGTTGACGATCTGAAAAGGATCGCCGGCAATCGTCTCGATATTGGCGTGATTTTCGTTCTGATTGGTAGAGACGACCACGTCGGCCTGGAAGCGCGGCGGGGTCAATCCAGAGTTTTTGCTAAACGGATCAATGACCAAAACAGTCTCGCCGGACTGCAACTTAAAGCACGACAAGCCATGATAGGTGATAACCATAGGTAGATTTTACCCGAAAATGGGAGAGTGTGGTAGGGTTGACGACTATTATGCTTTATTGTATGGCAATATTGCTGACGGGGGCTTTTATATGTTGCTATCATGTATTCTCAATACGCACCAGATACTACTTATTACTTATCACCAAACACCGGTCCCCGTATTGCCTTTTTTTGGGTGGTTTTGTATACTAGTCTCCATGGATAAACTGGAAGAAAAAGAACTCATGGAAGGCGACGAAGACGAGTCGGGCAGTATTGCGCTCCTGGATGCTTCCAAGCGCGAAGCCTCGCGGCGTCTCATGGAGGCCTTGTTTAAAAACATCCAAGTCGCCGCCGCTCCCAAGCTCGGTGATTTGATAGACGGTCATGTTATCGTTCGCAAGGGGGTCTATCTATATGTAGATCTTGGGGTATATGGTACCGGTATCGTCTACGGCCGCGAATACTACAACGCACGCGAAATAATCAAAAACCTCGCACCTGGGGATGCGATTGCCGCGAAAGTTGTTGACCTAGAAAACGAAAAGGGCTACGTAGAGCTCTCGCTCCAGGAAGCGGGTCAAGACAAGATGTGGGCTGATGCCGGGGAGCACATGAAAAATAAGACCCCGCTCAATCTCAAGGTGACTTCTGCCAACAAGGGCGGACTCGTCATTGTCTGGCAGGGCGTACCCGGATTTTTGCCGGTTTCCCAGCTAACTGCCAAGCACTACCCGCGCGTAGAGGGCGGCGACAAGATGAAGATTTTAAATGAACTCCAAAAATTCGTAGGGAAAAGCCTGGAAGTTACTATTTTGGATATTGATCCCAAAGAAAACAAGCTCATCTTCTCCGAGAAAAATATCGAGTCCGAGGAGCTCAAAGAGATTTTGGGTCACTATGTCGTCGGCGCCGAGATTGAGGGTGAGGTGACGGGTGTCGTGGATTTTGGGGTGTTTATAAAGATTGAGGATGGTCTCGAGGGTCTTGCACATATCTCTGAGCTCGACTGGGGCCTCGTGGAAAATCCCGGTGATCTTTTTAAAGTCGGCGATCAGGTACGTGCCAAAATCATCAATATCGAGGCGGGTAAAATCTCTCTTTCCGTAAAGGCGCTCAAGCCCGATCCTTGGAAGGAGTTTGCTGAAAAATACAAAAAAGGCGATATCGTCCAGGGTCGCATCACCAAGATCAATCGTTTTGGAGCGTTTGTGCAGGTAGACAATACCCTCTCGGGTTTGGTGCATGTTTCGGAGTTCGCTTCCGAAAAAGATATGCGCGATGCTTTGCAGATTAGCTCTACGTATCACTTCCAGATTTTGGTACTCAACTCCGATGAGCACAAGCTTTCCTTGAGTTTCATCAACCCCAACGAAGCCAAAAAAGCAGAAGCATCAGCCGTACAGGCGCCTCTTATCGAGCCAGAGGTAAAATAATATACGCCGTTTGTTTCCAAAAAAATCTCCCGAGATGGGGGGTTTTTGATTTTATGATTGTTGACACGAAACACGCATAGATATATCTTCATCATAGGATTCTTTTTCATTACAAGGAGGGATCGCAAATGGTGCAAGTAGTGCGCGTGAGTCCGGATATTTCTTGGGAGGGGTTCCAAGCTTTATTTGATCGACTGATCACGCAACACGAGATGTCGGCATTTACCACCATTGATTGTCATCGGGAGTTTCCCGATGCACCCGAAGATGCTCGTAGGTACGTCAATGAGCTCTACACTATAGGTCCGGGCGCGTATCTTGCGACACGCGCCATCAAAAACATCCCTGAGCCTTTGCTCGCCGCCAATATTGTGACCTCACCGAACGAGGTGCGAGCGTATCACATGCGCATCGGACACGATCCTCGCACAGCAGGCAGTTTTGTGATTAAGAGCACCGATAGAGATTTGGTGCGCGAGATTCATGAGGCGGTGCTGGAGTATTATCTAAGCGTGCAGGGTCTGGTGTTTTTCACCAACTACTGGCTCGTCAGAAATTCTCCATACAAAAATATTCTCGAGTATCGTATGTTTGATGACCTGCGCCCCCGGCGGTGTTGACCAGTTTGCGTTTTATCGCTTCTCCTTCTTTTGGTAAAGCCCACCTCGGGCTTTTTTGTTGCTTTTTGTGTAGCGCCGGTGTAGTTTGATTTCTAGGTGATTTTTTGGGAGGATATGAGTGGCTTTATATCCTTGAGTGAGTAGTAGAGAGATCTTTCACAAGGGGGACGGTATGATTACGCTACGAACGGCCATGCATCAGAAATTGCGGCACGCTATCAAGTTTTCATTTAGGCCAAACAGTACAATCGTAGTGTCGGATCCGATGTATATAGGGAGCCTGGAAGGTAAAACTATTCAGCGCCATGCGGTGGATGGCGTGCAGACCATTCTCAAAGGTATTTCAGAGTGTGTATGCACGGCAGATGTGCATATTGGTGCTCACCATGGCAAAGCACACTCTGATGGGTGGGTGGAGGCTTATGATAAGGCCCATTTTGATACCGTAGAGAATATTCTCAAACGAGCATTTGCCGCGGCGGGGACGTTTGCACGCAGTTACCCGCAGAGTTCATTTGCCTTTCATCTAACCCAGACCATCGAGATTACCGAAGTGGTCATGGGTACGGTCCACTAGAAGGCGTGTTTTTCAAGGAGCGACGCAGGCTCCTTTTTTTTCCGAAATGACCTCTTCCGGAAGTCGGACTTCCGGAAGGCTACCTCACGGATAGCGTGGTGGTTAGTATTTGACATACAGCATTTTGGTGGTAGGATATGGGCAAGTTTGGCACCCTCTCGCGTGCCATAAAAGATAAAAAACCCTTATATTTAATGATATTCTCACAAAAATCCAGTTTTGGGCGGAGAGTTATTGCTACCCTTATTAGCATCTCGATACTATCTTCGGGCGTGGCGCCGGCGGCATATGCCGAGGAGCTTTTGCCCGCCACCGGCGATACCCAGCAAGCCGCGGCATTTGCAGAGAGTTCTTTGCAGGCGAGCACCCCTGATGCGCCTGTCTCTGATACGCAAAGCGTACCCGCTGATACCACAGCAAAGTCCAGCTCCCTTGCCGCTCCCGAAGCTTTGGGTGCCGTATCAATGGCGGCCGCATCCAGCGAGTCGGTGGTGCGTCCGATGTATACGCAGTCTCCTGCAAGAGCCACCAATCTTGTCGTGGAGCCTAGTCAGGCATTTGGCTCGCTTAATATGCGCTATCCCTTCCAGCTTCCGCCAGGGAGAGACGGGCTTACTCCTGAAGTGGCGCTCGTCTACTCCAGCGAAGATCACAAAAACGATTCTTTGGTAGGGTATGGCTGGTCGCTCTCTATCCCATACATATATCGCGTCAACAAATACGGCGCCAACCATCTCTATCAAGCGGGCAAGGAGGTTTTTGCTTCATCAATCGACGGCGAGCTAAAACCCATCACGCTTACCGACAGTATACACGGTGAGTACCGAGCAGAGCTTGAGGATGGGTCATTTCGTGACTATATATTCAACGCCGACAACAGCTGGAGTATGCGCGACAAGTCGGCAACCCTGTACCAATTTGGTCTAGCAAGTACAGCGCGCGTCAATCATCCGACTGATAATACGATTGCATACAAATGGATGCTCGACAGGGTCACAGATACCAACAGCAATGTGGTGGATTATGATTATTCATGGTCTGGGGACGCGTATGACAATAGATATCCCAAAAATATTTCGTATGGTGCCAACGTAAGCACTGGAGTGGGGCACATATTTTCTATAGATTTTTCACTGGAGACCCGACCCGACAGTATTGATCAATACTATGCAGGTTTCAAATTGCGCACCGATCGGCGCATCGCCGATATTACTATCAAAAATGGTCTCGAGGCTTTGCGGAGCTATCATCTTGGCTATGTGCCTGGCGACAACAAGGCGCGCAGTATGCTCGCCGCTCTCTCAGAGACGGTGATCGATGCCGACGGCGTCTCCAAGACTCTGCCACCGACTACGTTTACCTATCAAAAATCAGCTCCCGGGTGGACGCAAAACCGCGATTTTGCACTTGCGTATCACAGTATTGAGCAGATGATGCCGCAACCATTGCCGACGTTACCCAACTGGGCTCCCTACTATGTAGATATTAGCGGGGACGCTTATCCCGATGCATTTTATTCCCAGCGTTGCGCATCGGGATCTACATGCGGCAATTTTAAGGGGATGTTATGGAATGCCTCATGGCGGTTTGACGGTCCGCCCGCCGCTTACGATCAAAACAGCACTCCGGCACAGCTTTTTTACCGCGATGGTAACAATGACTGGCAGGATTACGGCTGGCAAGTTGCGGATCTCAACGGTGACGGGATATCGGAGATGGTGCAGGCGAGAAGGCAAAACGATACGGTGCCGATTGAAACTTCTGCATATTCTTTTAACAAGCTTACCAATACCTGGTCGCAACTTACCGGATGGATCGCGCCGTACCCGTTTGCACTGGGTAATATAGACGGCAGTACGCGACTCCTGGACTACAATGGTGACGGTCTCTCCGATCTCGTCTACTCGACTGGTTTTAGTGACCGCAAGGGGATCGCCTATGACAACACGGGGAGCGGCTGGGTTTTGGGGCGAGGCAACTTACTGGAGCTCGGCTCGCTTGCCTTTACCGATGAGTTTATGCAATCATCCGGTCCCGCGCGTGAGGACTCCGGGTTTCGTATTGGAGACGCCAACGGCGACGGGCTTGCTGATGGGATTCGCCTGCGAGTAAATGGCGACGACTATGTGGCGGTCAGCAACGGCGAGTGGTTCCAGGATGATCGTACCTATATGATCCCGCAGGAGCTCTATGCCACGGATCCCACCATTGTAAGTTACGGTTCATACAGTGCGCCAAGAGAGTCGGACTCTGGTGTGCGTCTTGTCGATATCAACGGCGACGGGCTGGTAGATATCGTGCGGTCAGCTTTCACTTTGGTCAATGAGGCAAATACTCCAAAGCAGGAGGTCTACCTCGGGCAAGGCAAGGGCTGGGTACGCGCCCCCGAATGGGAAAATATGCCTGCCACTTCCAATGATGTCTTCAGCAATGCCGGCGCTACTACTCGCGTGCGTCTCACGGATGCCAACGCCGATGGCATGATCGATATCATCGGGCCGCTCTATACCGAAACTACCGGTCAAGGTTATATCAACCAGTCCAAACCTGCCGACTACATGACCTCTGCCACGTTTTCCGATGGCGGATCTTCCGCGTTTACCTACAAGCCGAGTACGCAGTATCGTGATGCCGCCAATCCCGACCAAAGTAGCAATATTTTAAATCCCAACTTGCCGATAGTCGTGCAAACCTTGGAGCGCGTAGTCACGAGCGATGGCATGGGAGGATCTGATACTACGACCTACGAGTATGCAGGCGGGCACTACTATTTCAATAATCCGCAAGATCGTAAGTTTGGCGGATTTGCCAAGGTCACCGAGACCGACCAAGTCCGCGGACGCAAAACTTTGCATTATTTTCACCAAGGTAATGGTGTAGATACTGCCACAGGAGAGACCGCCGACTCCAAGGGGCGCATCGGCCGCGAGTATCGCACCGATACCCTCAACACTGCGGGACAGCTCTTGGCACGCACGCTTGCCAGATGGGACGAGACCGCGCTTTCGAGTGCCCGCATATTTACGCGTGCTGGCTCTAAGACTGAGATTTTGTTCAACCCCTCCGACTCGTCAGTACACAAAGACAAAGCGGTCTCATACGCCTACGATACTACTACCGGCAACCTTACGACCGAGACCCAGTGGGGTGAGGTTTTGGCAAGTCCCACGACTGGAGTATTTAGTGATGCCGCGTCCGACAAGCGTACTACCGACTACACATATGCTACGGGCGTGGGCAATCTCATTGGTCTTCCCGTTACCAAAACTTTGCGCAATTTTTCCGGCACCAAAATCGCCGAAAACCGCACCTACTACGACGGTCTAGCGCTCGGGTCTGCCGCCAAAGGCAACGCCACCAAGTCCGAAGACTGGCTGGACGTAGGCAATCGCTATATCGCTACCACGCGCACTTACAATACACTTGGCCTCGTATCTTCCGAGACCAACCCCCGTGGTGCACTCACCCAGTTTACCTATGACGCGAGCGGTCTCTACCCTGCGCAAGTTACCAATGACAAAAATCAAATTACCTCATACACCCATGATCCGCGTTTTGGGGCTGTGGTGCTCGCGACCGATCCCAACGGCGTAAAATCCGAGACCAAGTACGACGGCTTGGGACGGGTCAAATCCAAATCCGCCTCCAGTCCCGCAACAGGTGTACTTACTTTACTCGAGATGCACACCTACGATGATACGAGTATGCCGCGTGTACACACAGCCACTGCATACGGCCCAAGTGGTGCGCGCATATCGTATGAATACTCCAATGGTCGTGGCGCCCAAGTGCAGTCTCGCACCCAAGCCGATATCCCGCCTGCCGAGGCAGGCTCGTATTCGGGTATTAAGTTTGCGGTCAGCACCACGGTATACGATGGAGCAGGGCGCATGACGAGATCCTACGTTGCATCCGCCTCGGTGAGCTACGCGCATGGCGCCATCTCCCAACCCGATACCCAGGCGACTATCACCGCCTATGACACGTTGGATCGCCCTATCGCTGTCCAAAAATCTGTCGGCAACTTTAGCAAATCCTACGGCTTAGGCACCGAGATCACGACCGATGCGCGCGGCAATCAGCTCACGCATACCTTCGATGCTTTCGGGAATCTCGTGCGTGTGACCGAGCCCGTCGGCATCACGCAGTATACGTATGACGCCTTAGGGCGCCTTGCCAATATCACAGACGCCGAGGGGAGTACCCGTGCGATCTCTTATGACTCGCTTGGACGTATGACGCGCTCCGAGCTTATGCGCAAGGCATCGGCTCCCGAGGTGCCAGCATACAGTTTTGAGTATGATGACGCGGGCAACCGCACTAGGCAAGTATATCCCGATGGTAAGTCGGTGGTCTCGACCTACGACTCGCTCAACCGCATGCTCACGACCGATGATCCTGCGACTTCTGCCACCACCGAGAGCGTATATGTATACGACACCGCGGCAAATGGCATCGGCAAGCTCACGTCTCTTACCACCAAAGATTTTATGCGTGCCTACTCCTATGACAAGCGCGGTAATGTCGCACGCGACACGCGCACTATCGAGGGAGCTCTCTCGAGTGCTCCGGTGCCGAGTGTCCCGAGCGCTCCGCAAACTGTTGCGGCTTCCGTACTCTCCGATACCCAGATTCGTGTCTCTTGGGCGGCTCCTGCAACCGACGGTGGCTCTCCCGTCACGAGATACCAGGTTTCAGCCGGGGCAGGCGCGAGCGTCACGGTGCAAAATACTCCGGACGCCTCTCTCGCGTTCACACTCTCGAGCCTCACGCCGGATACCGATTATGCCATCACCGTCAAAGCAGAAAACTCTGCCGGACTCTCTCCCGCATCTGCGCCTGCGGTCATAGCCCGCACCAATCCGCCCGCTCCTCCCGTGGTAGAAAACGACATCATTATCTATGATGACGTGGTCAGATCTCCATGGACTCCCGCACAGGTCAATCTCAACTCTTACAATCCGAGTTCGACAGCACTCGCGGGTAACGGCACTGCAGTCATTGAGGCCAATTTTAAATCCGGCGGCATCATACGGTTTAGCCGTGCTACTCCGCTCACCAGTACTGAGACCGATGGAGTATCTTTGCGATTCGCCACGTTTGACACCGGCACGCGCCCGAGCAATGTCCAAGTCCTCTCCTATGGCCCTAGCTCCACGGGGAGTATTGTACTTATCAAAACCGTCTCGATGAATACGGTGAGTGAGACCGATAGTATCCTTACTGCCCGCACCTGGTACACCTACAACATCCCGATGGCGCTCCTTACCACTGCTACCTACAAAAAAGTTACTCGTCTTGATATCAAATATGGCCGTACGGGCAAGCAGGCATTTTTTGACGACATCAAATTTACCGTCCCTGGCCCGCTCGCACCTATACCGGCTCCGATATATGACGACGCGCTTCGTGGTGGCTGGACGCAGGGGACACACTCGGGTATCGCTGGACTCACACTTACCTCGCCGACTGCAGTGAGTGGCACCGCTATTGCATTTACCACAAGTGCCAACCCGGGGAGACTGCATCTTAAAGCCGCGTCCCCAGTCAAAGTAGACGATCTCCAAAATATCAAACTCGCTATCCGCACGAGCTCCAGTGCGCTTTACGCCGCCAATACCTCTTTGCTTTTCTACAAAGGCACTACGCTCTCAAAGACCCTCACGCTCACCCCATACTTTAGCGTAGCGGATCTCACTAGCCAGAAAAAATTGGTTGCGGGTCGCTGGTACACGCTCACCATCCCTGCGGTGGATCTCGCGCTCTACGGCAAGAGCTTTGATTCTTTCAAAGTGAGTATCGGACTCAACGCCACCACGGTGTATCTCGATGATGCGGCGCTCTACCAAAAGGCCGTGATGCAATCTTCCACATCCGCATCCGCTCCCGCGTCTTCCGGATCCGCACCGAGCGCGAGCACGGCCTTTGCCATGACCTACACACCCGCGACCTATACGACCGAGTATACCTATGCCGACACCGGACACCTTTTGAGTATCAAGTATCCCGATGCCAAAATCGTCTCCTATACCTACGGCCCATCGCACCAAATCCGCGGAGTCTATGTGGGCGGCGTCAAAAAATCCGAGATATACTACGGCACGAGCGGCAAACCGGTTTTGACAGACAATGGTCTCATCTCTACATTTGTCTATGACCCGGACAAGCAATACCTGCTCACCTCGCGCTCTACCTCGGACGGCTCGGTAAGCACCAGCTACTCATATGATGCAGTAGGAAACATCACGCGCATTCTCGATATTGGCACTGCGCTCCCCAAAGACGCGACCTTTGAGTACGACGCCGTAAGTCGCTTGACCAAATCCACCATTACCGCAGGCGCTACTCCAGTCGTCACTGATTTTGCGTACTCTCCCACCGGCAACATGCTCTCCAAATCAGACGTCGGCGCTTATGAATACACCGATCCTCGGCATCCCCATGCCGCTACCAAAGCAGGTACAAGTGTATTCACCTACGACCAAAACGGCAATA
>CAYGFT010000014.1:0-20723 GCA_964349275.1 uncultured Candidatus Saccharibacteria bacterium | reverse complement strand
GTGCTCTGTGTTGATGACTGTTCTCCCTCTGGTATCCGTGAGTGCGTCGCCGCTACTTCATACCGAACGTGTGGCAACTTTGATGCAGATCTGTGTCTGGATTGGGGGCCTGCTAACTCTTGTCCGGTAGGCAATGCCTGCACTGGTGCAGGCTCCTGCACGGTTGCTGGCGATTTTTCCATCACCTCCGATTTCAGTATCATCACCATGATCCAACCATTCCCGAATCCTGGATTTATCTTCTCGAGCCCCATTAAGTTTCGTACCACTCCTGTCCCACCGTTTGCCAGTAATCTTCGATTCTCGGTAGATGCTCCTATCCGTAATGTAGATGGAAGCTCAGGCACTGGTATTACCACCGGATTTGGTACGGATTTTAACACCACAAGCGTCATTACTCCTGCCAACTACAATGACCCCACTTTCCGTCTCTCCTTCCGTACCCGTATTACCTCCGATACCGTACCGGGGAGATATATCCTCAAGATTCGGGTACATGACGAAGATGACGTACTCGCGGATAAGGTGATGGATATTAAGCTCGATGTAGTCAATCCGACTCCGGGCCGCTGATCTCTTGATCTTATAATCCATTCAATTTCGCGTGCCTTTCGTGTATTCTAGAGAGAGGTGCGGGATTTTGGTTTTCGTATAATTTTTCCCTATAAAATATATGCAGACAGCCAAGGGATATACGCTTATAGAGCTCGTGGTGAGTATCGGTGTTTTGATGCTTGTTATGGTTGGGTTTTTGTTCAATTCCTCCACTCTGCGTAATGGATTCTCTGCAACGCAAGCCGCTCAAAAAATATCTCTGACATTTCGTGAGGCTGAAAATAGATCTATTGTGGCTGCGGCAGAGTCCTATGTTGGACCGGGCAGTTTCCCTGATGGCTATGGTGTATATTTTGACAAGGTGACTATGCCTCGGGCCTATTATCTATTCCATGACGTGGGAGCTACAAAAAACGGCCACTATGATGCGGGTGAGGAGATCGAAACGTTTACATTTTCGGAGATGTTGGCAATCGGAGATCTTTCGTCGTTTGATAGCGCGGGCGTGCCTACCTCACTCAACCAGTTGAGTGTACTTTTTCGGAGGCCTGATCCCACGCTGGAAGTATGGGTCAATAGTCCACTTGTGGCATCAGCTCAAAATCACTTTGCCGTACGTCTGAATGCATTTAATAATAGCTTTATACGAACGATTCATGTGTGGTCTACCGGGCAAATAGGGGTGGCAAAACAATAGTATGGTTTTTGTTCACAAAAAAAGTATGTATGCGCATTTTAAAAAATATCCGTCGGATAAGGGCTTTTCTTTGATAGAATCATTGGTGGCAATCTCTGTCCTGGTGCTTGCGCTCACGGGACCGGTAATACTTGCATCTCAGAGCTTGAAGAGTATTACTCCTAATCGCGATAAACTTGTTGCGGCGCATCTGATGCAGGAGGGATATGAGCTGTTGCGCAATGCCCGTGATAGAAATGTGCATATTATTTTAGCGGATCCTGCCGGGCCGCCTGACCCGCCTCCCTGGGATAACAATCTTTGTCAGGCGGGAGGAGGTATACCGGTAGCGGGATGCGATCGAGAGATCGCCTGCACGCGTATCCACTGCGACGCGCCAAGTCTCCAGCCATATACAGGTATACCACTTGATTTTGACACTGCCACAGGATTTTATAATTATGTGGGAGTAGGGGGGAGTAATATTGCCACTACATTTGTACGTAGGATTCATTTGGAGCAGGCGCCGTTTCCCAGTGGGTTGCTCGATACGGATATGCAGATTAAGTACACTGTTACGGTCTCTTGGCAGGATAGGCTTTCTCCAAAGACCATGCAAATGTCAGGATATCTAACCAATTGGAGGTAATCATATGCATCTCATATATCAGAAAATACGGCAATTGCCTAAAAATGGGGGGTTTAGCCTCCTGGAGATGTTAGTTGCTTTGGCGGTATTTTCGATAGCAATTTTTATTAGTACTGGCATGCTACTCACGCTTTCCCAGGCGCAGGAGCATGCGACCGCATTTCAGAATCTTCAGGATAATATGCGTTTTGCTCTGGACTCCATGAGTAAAAGTGTTTTAGTCGGGAAGAATTATCGTTGTTTTGCCGCTCCGTTGTCTGATCCGCCCGGTTTTTCCATTGCGGATGCAAATAGCAACGGCGATTTGGATGGTTTGGAAATAGCCGACAATTGTAATTTTGGCGCAGGAGTCAGCACGTTTGCCTATCAGTCATTCCCAACGGCGGGCTCTCCACTCGGGCGACTGATCGTCTATCAGATGAGTGGCGCCAAAATCATGCGTTCGGTCAATAATGGCAATTTTATAGCGGTTACCGATCCGCTCCTGCAGGTGGATCGTCTCATGTTTTATGCGACGGGTGTTGCCGCGAATGATCAATATCAACCTAAAGTTACTATACTCATCCATGCATTTCTACCGGTGCGCGCGGGGAATACAATCGACCTCAACCTGGAGACTACGGTGTCTCAGCGTCGTATAGATACATAGCCGATACATGACTACTTCCATGCACAATCGAGGTTTTGCACTGTTGTTTGCGATACTTTTTGTAACCGCCGCTCTTTCCGTGAGCGTGGGGATGTACGCAATTGCCTATGGTGAGATAAATATTGGACGCGAGACCGTGCAAGCTTCACAGGCGTTTAACGTTGCAGATGCGGGAGCAGAATGTGCGCTCTTGTGGCGTTTTCGTAAAGACTCATTTGCCAGTGCCGTTCCCGAGACAATCGATTGTGCGGGGCAACAGGTAAATACAACGATCTCCGGTCCGGTGGTGGATGGGTTGGGTAATCTCATCTCCGTTACGAGCGTCTTTGATATGAGTTATGATGGGCATCACTATCGAGTCCAAGTATCGCGTAATATGTTTCCTCATCCCGATCCACAAACGGTTATCACAGTGTTTGGCGAGAATACTGATATTGTGGGAACAAAATCATTTCAAGAAATGCGTGTCTGGGATATTGATTCTTAATTTCTGCTATGACCAAACAGGAAGCTACAGAGCGAATCGCAAAACTCCGCAAAACCATCAATCATCATCGCTACCTCTATCACGTGCTTGATCACCAGGAGTTGTCTGATGCCGCACTTGACTCGCTCAAACATGAACTCAAAAAATTAGAGGACGCATTTCCGGATCTGGTGACGCCCGATTCGCCGACACAGCGGGTGGGAGGGGTGCCGCTTGATGCATTCCAAAAAGTTCGACACGAGCGTCTCATGCTTTCTCTGGAGGATGTGTTCTCTCCCGAAGAGTTTACCGAGTGGGCGCGCCGCATACAAAAACTCACTGGCGGCAGAGAACTGGCATTTTTTGGAGAGTTAAAATTTGACGGTCTTGCGATGAGCCTCATCTATGAGCGAGGCGTGTTTGTCGAGGGATCTACGCGGGGTGACGGCAAAGTTGGGGAAGATGTGACGCAGAATTTGCGCACCATTGAGTCTATCCCGCTTACGCTCGAAATAGAGCGTGTACCTTTGGATATCCGCAAAAAAATACCGCGTCTGGAAGATTTCGTACGCACCGGGCGCATCGAGGTCCGGGGAGAGGCTATTATCACCAAAAAAAATTTTGAACGCATCAATGCCGCACAGGCCCGTAAAGGAGAGAAGCCTTACGCCAATCCGCGCAATCTTGCCGCAGGGTCCATCCGTCAGCTTGATCCGCGTATGACTGCTGATCGTACCTTAGATTTTTTTGCGTATGACTTGATCACAGATCTCGGGCAGACGCTCCATAGCGAGAAACATGCGATTTTGGAAGTGATCGGGTTCCGGTCTGACCGTGAGGCAAAATCTCTGGATTCTGTGGACGCCGTTATACGGTTTCGTGAAGCAATAGCCAAAAAGCGGGAGCGCCTGACGTATCATATTGATGGCGTTGTGGTAACCGTGGATGATATACAGACATTTGAGCGCCTCGGTACTATCGGCAAAACACCCCGGGGGGCGATAGCCTTTAAGTTCGCGCCGGAAGAGGTGACTACAAAAGTTTTGGATATCCAGGTGCAGGTTGGGCGTACGGGAGTGCTTACACCGGTAGCGCATTTGGATCCGGTAGAGGTTGGCGGTGTTACGATAAGTCGCGCAACACTGCACAACGATGATGAAATTAAACGTCTGGGGATAAAAATAGGGGATACGGTGGTAGTGGGAAGAGCCGGTGATGTTATTCCGGATGTGCGTTTGGTACTCAAAGATTTGCGCACGGGCAAAGAAAAATCATTTCGCATGCCGACGCATTGTCCGGTGTGCGGCAAAAAAATTGCCCGGATCATCGGCGAGGTGGCGTATCGATGTACTAATGCGCAATGTCCGGCACTCAAACGAGAAGGGTTGTACCATTTTGTTTCCCGTAAAGCCTTTAATATCGATGGACTCGGCCCAAAAATTATCGATGCATTACTTGATCAGAGTCTTATACAAGATGCGGCAGATTTGTTTCTACTCAAAGAAGGTGATCTCGTACCTTTGGAGCGATTTGGGGAGAAGTCAGCCGCAAACCTCGTGCAGGCAGTACAAGCCCGTAGAAAAATAGAGTTCGCACGGTTTTTGTATAGTTTGGGGATTCTTCACGTGGGGGAAGAGACTGCGCTGAGCTTGCGGGAACGGTTCCCATTGAAGGCGGGCAGACTTTCTATAAAAGATTTTGCAAAAATCTATAAAAATCTTTCTTTGGAAGTTTTGCAGCAGGCTTCGGATATTGGGCCAAAAGTTGCTTCTAGTATTTATGATTGGTTTCATGATACGCGCCATCTCTCATTCTTGGAACGTCTGGAGAGTGCGGGTGTAGAGATTGTGGTAGAGGAGCGACTACATAGCAGTAGACTCGCCGGCAAATCATTTGTGTTCACGGGTGAAATGAAGTCGATGAGTCGGGATGAGGCGAAAGATGCGGTGCGGCGTTTGGGGGGTGCTGTTTCCGAGTCGGTATCCAAAAAAACAAGCTATGTGGTGGTGGGCGAGTCTCCCGGATCCAAATATGGGAAAGCAAAAAAGCTGGCGGTGCCAATTATTACGGAGTCAGATTTTTTGAAGTTACTCGGGTAGATATCAGGCTGGATGTGGTCAATCCGACTCCCCAAAGATAGATTTCTGGGTGCTCTATGTTTGTGGATAACGCAACAGCTACTCACGGTCAGTGTGATATACTGGACTGGTGAAGGATATACGTATTACTCCTAAACAGTCTGCTTCAGAACGGGATACGAGTCTTGTGGTTTTCGTTTTGGTCGTCATGCTCTTTTTGACTTACTTGTTTACCCATAATGAGGGATTGTTCGGCTATCAGGCTGATATACAAGAGGCAGATGTGCATTCTACGCTAAGTCCAGATCGATGAGTGTACAGAATATATTTCCCTATCGGGGGAGCATCGCAATATGCATAGCCCTTTTTTTGTTTTTCGGCGCGTATCCGGTATCTCTTTTTGCCGATGTGCTACCACAACAAAAAATTGTTAGCGCTGATTTTTTGCCCACGTGGCGTGATGGGTCGGTGGAGGCTTCTTTGCGAGTTCGTAATATATCGGACATACCGCTTGAGTTGGTGCCGCGTATCATTGTCCAAGCTCCAGGGAAGGAGATTATGGAAGACGATACACTTTTGATCGGTGCCCCGGTTCATATCTGGACCGAGGAGCATGCATCTCTCAAAATATCGCCCCAGCAAGAAAAGCAGATCGATTTTTCTTTTTATCTTTCCAGTCATCTTGATTCAGGAACGTATGCGGTGTTGTTTCAAGCAGTGGCACCAGATGGCACGGTTCTTGGGGGCGCTATGAATGAGCTCAAGATTGTAGGTGATGGGCGCTTTTTGGATTTTTCCCAAAAAAAATGCAAGATGGTACATACAATTGGCTCACGGACTACATTCTTTGATCCGCAAGAGGCTCCGCCGTATCCAGCCGGTATTTCTCCTACGGTGCTCTGCACCATAAAAAACACTGCACCCACTCGTGTCGCGGGGCAGGTGCGTTTTCGCATCAATGAGTTTGCTGCATTCGGCTATTATTTGCATGATCCAGAAACGGTACAGGGGGAGGTATATAATTTTGCTCCGGGAGAGGAGCGGGAAATTTCTCTTACGCTCCCTGCAAAAATAAAACCGCAGGTGTATGAGGCGGCAGTACAAATGGTGAGCGTTGAGCATGCGGATGACCGTCTGTCTCCTCTTGTACCACTCCGGTGGACGGTACAAGGTGAGGCCGCGCGCATCAGCTCCTGGTCAGTAGATAAAGAAACTTATTTAGATGGTAGTAAATCACAGATTGATCTTACCGTTTCGTATTATGCATCTCCTGATTTATTTTGGCAGGAGCTTCCTACGAGTGAGGAGAGCAGGATCGAGGGTAGTCCACTTTCGGGAGCTGATCTTGTGGTGGAGGCCCGTTCAAGTCAGGGGAAGATATGCGGACAAAAAAAATTAGCGCTTGGGGAGACGCATATACTCGACATGCAAGTCAAAAAAATATCGCTTATCACAGATGGATGCACGAGCCCGGAGCTTATAGTGCAGATTGTAAGTGATGGCAAGGTATTAAGCTCTGCAATAATCTCTGGCACACCTCTTGTAGTGGCAGAGACCACCAATGGTCCAAGGCAGTCGTCGTTGCGGCTTGTACTCCTGGGTATCGGTATTTTTATGGTAGTGCTTTTATATACAGTAAGGAGAATCCAGCGCAAACATGAAAACGCCTCGTAGTATCACTTTTGGGTGTGTGGTAGCCGCGGCTCTCGGAGTAGGGGCGTATGCTATTGCCGCTACCCCGTCTTTTGATATCGTGCCCAATAACGGCGCGGGGGATGGGCATGCGAGAGATACATTTTTTGTAAAAGGAGCATCAGAGGGATCAAGGTATACTGCCGAATGGTCCATCACTGGAGAGCGATCATCTTGCGTTGCTTCTGGCGCCTGGTCTGGCAACAAGTCTTTTGTCGGGACTGAACAACTTATTATCCCCAATTTGAATACTCCACAAGCGCTTACGTATACGCTTACATGCCCATTGTATCGTAATCCATTTTCTTCTCAGGTTTTGTATCTCGTTCCGGATATCCGGACATCGAATGATCCAATTAAAGCTCTAAACTCGCAACTGAAAGATGTTAGTATCCAAAATCTCAACATAGAACAGCGGGACACGGTCTCACTTGCGTTTGATGTGGTTGTCGGGCAGATCACGGGGGTATGCAATAATCTCCATCAAAATATTGGTCTCGAGGTCTTAGTAGACGGAGTGCCAGTACTATTTCGTACCCAAGGATCCACGCAGTCAGCTTTTCGGGTTATCTATGAGGAGATGGGCTATGCGACTGTTAAGCGACTCATAGTGGATCCTTTGGCGCTTGAGACTGGGCCACACACGCTTGCGGTGCGAGTGAGTTTTGCGGTACTGCATAGTAATGAGCCTAGGCGTGTCATGGGGAGATTTGCAAATAGCGCTAACAATATATTATCGAGCTGGGTGAGCTCTATGAGTTTTGCGCTCACCGCAAGTGATAAGCTCGAACAGCGAGTCCAATTTTCTTTGGAGCGTCCCGTGCCAAACCCACCAAGCAATACCACTGCTTTGTATATATGTAGTCTGGATGATACGCGTACTGTTATTCATTGGACGGACAATGCATACAATGAGGATGGGTTTCGCGTGTATCGGCGTCGTGCGGCAGATCCTTCATTTGTAGTGGTGGCTACGCTTGGAGAAAATATGGAGACATTTACCGATAGAGATGTAGCAGTGCCCGGAGTATATGTCTACAAAGTAGAGGCGTTTGGCGTTGCAGGCTCGGCTATGTCGGAGGAGACCTCGGTATCTGTGGGTGCTTGTGTGCAGGGCGACTTTACCATCAGCTCGGATTTTAAGATTATTACTATGCTACAACCTTTCCCCGAAGCGGGATTGAGTTTTTCTGGTCCGATACGGTTCAACGTGCGCCCGTCGGGTGGGTTCCACGAAGCAGTTCAGTTTTCAGTCGCAAGTATTACCTCGATTGATCCGCGTATCACGGTACAAGACATTACCCCCGTTTTTGAGCCGGATGACACGCTGGTGTCCGAAGAGTATGGTGCCGATGTCCCTCTGCGTTTTCGGGTAAGTATCAGCTCACGTACCCGTGTCGGTTCATACATGGTTAGCGTACAAGCCAAAGATCCATCAGGCACGATTGTGCGTATCAGCAACATCAAACTTGATATCGTAGAGCCTACTCCCGGGCGCTAGTCTGGCGTGGGTTTGGTGGGATGGGCGGCAGTTTACTCCTGCCGTTTTTTGGTATAAGGTGGAGGATATGATTTCTCGTGAAATTATTGCAAAACTTGCCGAGCTCTCGCGCATACATCTTACCCAGGATGAAGAGCAAAAATTCCAGGGAGATATAGGGCGTATTCTTGATTATGTAAAAAAACTAGAGAGCGTGGATACCGATACCGTTGCTCCATTGGCGAGTGTCACGGGTACCAAAAATGTTATGCGGGATGATGCGGCGGAGGTGCATGTCCCGGGGTCGGATGCCAAAGATCTTTTGGGTGCCGCACCTGCATCTGAGCGGGGATACGTTAAGGTGCGCTCCGTATGGAATTAAATAATCTCACTATCAAAGAGGCGCATAGGCTTTTGACCGAGAAGCAAATCTCTGCCAAGGATCTGACAGAGAGTGTATTGAGTACCATCAAGAGCCGTGATACTGATATTCACGCGTATCTTGAGGTGTTTGGAGATGACGTGCTTCTGCAAGCATCAGCTCTTGATACACGTATTGCCGAGGGGGATAGACTTCCCTTACTCGCAGGTATACCACTTGCGGTAAAGGATAACATTCTTATAAAAGGTAAGCATGTTTCCGCCGCTTCTCGTATGCTGGAGACATATCGCGCATCATATGATGCTACGGTTATTGATCGTCTCAAAAAAGAAGGGGTGGTATTTGTGGGTCGCACCAATATGGATGAGTTTGCTATGGGTTCTTCCACGGAAAACTCCGCATTTGGCGCCACTAAAAATCCGCATGATTTGTCACGTGTGCCGGGTGGCTCTTCGGGTGGGTCTGCCGCCGCGGTCGCCGCAGGCGAGTGTCTTGTGGCTCTGGGGTCTGATACGGGAGGATCTATCCGTCAGCCTGCCGCTTTGTGCGGTGTGGTGGGATTGAAGCCCACATATGGATCCGTATCCCGAAGTGGTCTTATTGCTATGGCCTCTTCGTTGGATCAGATCGGGCCGATTACTCGAAGTGTAGAGGATGCAGAAATAGTGTTTGATGCTATCCGTGGACGTGATCCGCTGGATTCTACCACTAGCGAGCGAGTATATAAAAAAGAAACGAAGCCATTGGCAGAAATGCGCCTGGGTGTTCCCAAAGAGTATTTTGTAGGGGGTCTCGATCCAGAAATAAAACAAAAAATTGAGGCGGCCATCCAGATATTTCAAACTCAGGGAGTTGCGATCGAAGAGGTTAGCTTACCACATACGGAGTATGCTTTGAATGTCTATTATGTGCTTATGCCTGCCGAGGTCTCTGCCAATCTTGCGCGGTTTGATGGCATGCGGTATGGTCTCTCCGAGCCGGCAGAAAAACTTTTTGATGTATACGCCAAAACACGTGAGCATGGATTTGGTCCGGAGGCGCGGCGCAGAATTATTTTGGGGAGTTATGTGCTCTCGGCGGGTTACTATGATGCATATTATACCAAAGCTCAAAAAGTGCGTGCGCTTATCCGCAAAGATTTTGAGAGCGCATTTGAGCGGGTAGATGCAATTATCTCGCCGACTACGCCCACTACTGCGTTTCGTTTTGGGGAAAAAACAAGCGACCCGCTTTCGATGTATCTTGAGGACATCTATACGGTGCCTGCAAATTTAGCAGGGATTCCGGCGATCTCCATTCCAGCCGGATTCTCCAAAGAAAAACTTCCTATCGGTCTTCAGCTTATGGGGCGTATGTTTGATGAGGGGACGCTCTTTGCACTTGGCAAAGCATTCGAGGCCTCCCAAAAATAGTGTACGTTGGCTTTTGAAAACCACCGCTCCTTGTAGTGCGTGGGGATTTCTGCTATAACGCCGATGACACACTTTGATAATAAGGAGGATAGATGTATGGCAGAGCACGATGTGATCGTTGCGGTATCTGATAGTGGCAAGTCTCAAAATGGAGTTTTAGCTCCTGTGGATCTTGCAGAGGCCAAAACCGTAGGCGCACTGTATGATTACTGCATGCGCACAGGAGATAACACTCCAGCACTCCGCGGGCATGCGGCGGTCTGGCGCTTTTTTTCAAAAACGCCCGACGGGAAACCGCTCACGGCACTCGCAGAAGTAGATGATCCATATACGCGGCGATTGTTTGCTGATAGGGATAGCTCATACAAGTACTATCCAATGTTCAGGGAGGAGTTTTTTGACTGGGAGGCGGAACTTGCCGATGTCGGCAGGTATTTTATGGATGCGATGAGCGGAGGGGATGCCAAAAAACAAATCCTATGTCTTTGGGGTGGTCATGGATGCGGGAAGACCTCATTTGTGAGGTATCTGGCACGCTTGATGGCCAAGGGAGCTTACTATGCAGTGGGAGAGATGGGAGATGCCGAGAAAAAACTTCGCTGTAGGCATCACTGCCATTGGTTGTATCTTGTCCCTGAGGAAGAGCAAGGAGTTTGGCATGATCGGTTTGGCTACTTTGAGGGAGAGCCCTGTGCGGATTGCGCAGATATGCTGATTGCCCGCGCAGGCGATTGGCGCTCTGTTCCTGTCGAGCGGCGGCCATTTTTGCTCCGGGCGGGGCGTGGGATTGTCCATTGTGAAGGCAAGCTCCCGCCTCCAGCACAAGGTGGTACACTTCCACAGGAGTGGTATAACGCACTATTTGCGGCAAACGGTGGCATGTTTGTAGCAGATCTTGATAAACAACCGCCGGAGTTCGTGAGCCTTATCGCGCAAGCAGTAATGGAGGGGGCGGTGCCGCTTGCTGATCATATATCATGGGCAAACATGGACTGCGTGTTTGTCCATGTGGGCAATACCAATCCCATGGGGCTTACCAATCAGCATACAGAACTTCGTGATCGGCTGTATTCGGTAGGGATTCGGGCGCCGCTTTCTTGGCTGGCCGAACGGCGCTTGTTTCAAAAGCGTGCGCGGGAGCGTACACAGAGTGATGCACATTTTATGCCTCATGTTGAAGAGACGCTAGCACTTCTCTCTTGTGCCTCGCGGATGAATGATAAGTGCCCCATAGTAGAGAATAATCTTTGGGGAAAAGCTCGTTTGCATGCGGGAGAGCAGGTTTTGCGAAAAGGCATAGTTCTTACTGCAACCCGTAGGCAATTGTTCGAGCCCGGGGGAGCTCAGGAGGAGGGCCACATAGGCATATTGCCGAGACTCTCGGTACGTATGCATGGACTCGCAATGCAACAAAGCTCGTGCGTGGGTATCAGGGACATACTTGCTTCGGCCCATGCCTGCATCAAGAGTGATGATGCCTCGGTGGTGGGCGCTGATGCCAAACAGCATCTCAAGGATCTTCTCGGAGAAGAGGCGCAAGATCGGACAAAGCAAACCAAACCTGGGATAGCCGAGGAGCACTATCGCAAGGCAGTAGAAATGGATCTGGTAACGGCGATACTCGGACTAGAGACAGCGGTTGAGTATCGGGCAGAGCTTTTCGGTCGGTACCTCGATCACGCAGGAGCGTACACAAACAAAGTGGAGGTGGAGATGGATGCCGGCGCTGGTAAAAAAGAAAAACGTCAGCCGGATACATTGTTTCTCAAGAGTGTAGAAGAGCGTGGCGGAGTTTCTGGGTCTTCGGCCGATAGATTCCGTCAGGATGTGGTGTCATTTTTCTTTCAGATACATCGCCGGGAAAGTCGTATAGGTACGCTTGAAGATCATCAGCACCTTGCGGAAATGATAGAGATGTTTATCAAGCGGGAGCGTTCGGACAAGGTGCGTGCGCTCTTGAGTACGATATTTGGTGGCGGAGGGACTCCATCCCAAAAAGGTGATCAGGATCGTTTGCGGACCAATCTTGCTGTTATGGGGTATCGGCGTTGCTGTATAGAGGCCGTGCTTCTGTACGCCTATCGTCATGTATTTACCTCCTAAAATCAAAACGGCATATCTGCATGCCGTTTTTTCTTTTGGCAGGGTCGGTTCCAAGAATATTGCATTTTGGGGGAGGGCTGGCTAGACTTCCAGTAACGTACTTTGCAAGGAGGAGGAGGTATGGGCGTATCTTCTTTAAGGGAGCTTCAAAAGGGGCTTACTTTATATCAAAAACTTGAGAAACTGGAGAGTGAAATTTGGTATCCTTCTTCTCATTTGTTTGGTTCTGGTGTCAACAAAGATGATTTTGAGATAAGCCATTATGTGTACTTTCTTAATAACGTGGCTTGTCTTGAGAGTCTAGAAGAGGGGTTGCGACAGCTAAGCCCTCTTGCCGATGATGCGTTGGCAGTTGCAGAACAGATGGATGAGGAAGATTTCTCTGAGTTTAAAAGAGCTCTTTCTCACGAGCGCCATATCGCACAAGAAGGAGGAGAGAGTAGGATGCCCATAAAGTATAGCCCTCTCCTGATACCCGAGAGATTTTTAGTCGCAACACCGGTCGCTGAAAAGTTTGCGGTAGGACTAGGGGCAACTTGTATGCGGATTATGTACTCTCAGAGGCATGGGAGTTGAATTGTTCTCTTTATGCCAAAATATCTCCCATAGGGAGATATTTTCTTAGCGCGGGCGATGGGACTTGAACCCACGACCTCCAGCGTGACAGGCCGGCGCTCTAACCAGCTGAGCTACGCCCGCAATATATTTGTGCATATGCACTATCAAATGAACTTCACTATTCTAGCACCTTATCTGGATTTTTCAAGTTAGAACAATGAGGTCTGGCTTGCACCCGGTTTTTGTTCTTTTATAGCTTGGGGTATCTCGGGATTCGAGAGCCGCTCAACTATCTCCGGCAGGCGCTGAAAATCTTTGCGCAAGTCCTCGAGTACTGCAGTAGCACGGAGAGCCGCCGCCGGGTGATAGAGGGGATAGACAAACCACATGCCTGCTTTCATGAGTCTTCCGTGATCGCGTGAGATTTTTGCCTCGGGCAAAAAATAATTCATGGAGAACCGGCCAAGTGTCGCGATAAGTTTGGGCTCTAGTATTTTTATTTGGTGCGCCAAGTATGGCTTGTAGGCCTCAATCTCTTCGGGCAGGGGGTCGCGGTTTTCCGGGGGGCGGCGCTTGACGATATTCGTAATATAGACTGATTCTCGTGGCCAGCTTATTTCGGCCAAAAGTTTATTGAGAAGTTGCCCGGCAAGTCCGACAAACGGGCGGCCTTGTTTGTCCTCATGAAATCCGGGAGCTTCCCCGATAAATAAAACTTGGGCATCCTCCGATCCCTCACCAAAGACAAGGTTGGCCGTCTGGGAAAGCGGGAGTGTTGTATTTTGTTCAAGTTCTTGTTTGAGAGTCTCGAGCCTCTCTTTTTTGGTTGCCATAGTATAAGTCCCTCGACTGCGCTCGGGACACTCGATTTGCCTAGGATGGCTTGCCGCGAGTGAGCCCGAGTTTACGAGGGCGAATCGAGTGGCTACGGGTGGAATCGAACCACCGACCTTGGCCTTATGAAAGCCCTGCTCTAACCGCTGAGCTACGTAGCCCTATCTTATTTACACTACAGTATAGAGCTTTTCTGTGTTGGTTTCAAGATAAGATGCATAGCTTGTTTGTTCGCAAAAAATGACGCTTTTTTATGCTACACTAAAGTAATAATAGCCTATTATGCTCTCAGGACTTTTACTTACGATGATCATCTCCTGGCTGATAGCTGTTTTCGGCGCGGTCCAGTTTTGGGTCTACACCAAAAATCAAGACTACAAATTGCATTCGTCAGTTTCGCAAAGTTTCTCGCTCCTATGGCTCTCTATCGGCGGGATTTTATTTTTTACGGGGCTCAATCATTTATTTGTCTGGCTGGTTTGGATGGGCGTAGCGTACGGGATGCTTTATATTGCTCAAGCCATATTGGGTCTTACTTTGGTCATCGGTTGCTGGCATCTGGTGGGCAGGCTGTTCCATTCTATGCGTGTGCTCAATATGGTGATGTGGATATATGCGATTGCCGCTTTGGTATTTTGGATTGCGCTGTTTCGCTATGGGTTCACGTCCATTCAAGTAACTTATTTTAGTGTGCAGGCAGTTTTAAATCACACGGCACGTACGGTATATACGGTCATGTTTACGCCGTTATTTGGGATAGTGCTCTGTGGTGTTCTCCGATCGCTTCGGACATTTGCGTCGCAGAAAAGCCTAGCAGACCCACATCTTCGCTTCGAGCTCTTATCTGGCATCTCGCTCTTGGTACTCGCACTTGCAGGAACCATGGATGAGTTAAGTCTGACCTATGATTGGGCGACCGCTGTTGCGCGTCTTTGTACGCTGATGGCGGCTATGCTTGCCTATTTTGCAATCGCAAGTTTGCGTGAGCCGACGGAAGAGTTGGTAGTATAAATATTACTGTTGTGTTTTCTGAAACGGCAGGGGATTGTATCCGCCACTTTTTTCTTTCAGGAGCGTATAGAGTGATGCGGCAAGGATAAAGCTGGCGACAATGAGCGTAAAATGAAATCCATACTCGATGTAGAGGAGTTTTTGGAAATCCTCGCCAATGTGGATGTGGAGATTGTCGTGTGGCCACCAGGAGATGAGCGCCCAGGATATAGCAACAAATGACCAGTTGGCGCGCCTCCGGTACTCGGCGGGTACGTTTTTAAGGTAGGGGAGACCAAGCGTGATAAATGCAACGCCCACACCAAGGGATAGTGACTCTATGGCAGACATGAGCATAAAAAATGGGAGTTGGGCGGCTGTGGGACCGGGGCCGGGTGCTGGCGGCCAGATGATATGCCCGAGCAGAAACGCAGGTATCGCAAATACAAGTGTTATGAGTATGAACTTTGTTTTGGTAGTCATGACTATATGGTAATAATTTTTTTGGTTGACTGGAAGAGTGGGAGAAATGAACTCTGTCCTCGGGGGGGGCATATATTTGACAAAATATAAAATATATAGTATAAAGTTGGTAGAATTTACAACGACAATCAACCAAGAAAGGAGTACTGTGATGGCCTTATTGTATCTATCGAACATAAGTGTCCCTCCTATAAAGGGTTTTCTCTATAATCAGGCAGGGAGACGCGTAGCAGAGATCGAAGATTCTTATAAGCTTGGCGATCTTCGTGCGGAGGCAGTTCGGATGTCTGATCAGGATATTCTGTTTCTTGTCTCGTCGAAGTCCGATTTGGCAGAGCAGGAACGGCTTCATGCCCTCTTCCCGTATACACGCTGGGTGGTGGTGCGTGGGAAGATTTATCTGGTGAGAGACTTGGGAGGTACAGAAGAAGATGGTATCCTGGTGAATCAGGGTACAAAAAAAGGCTACTTCATCCGGACATGCCCGCGTTCGGGCATACAAGAGATGCTTTCTAGGCGGGGGCTGTTGTAGCTGGGTTTGATCCTCTACCGTTAAAGGTAGAGGATTTTTTCTTTTAAATTATGCTTCTCTTTTGCAATCCAATTGATTTTTAGTAATTACCTTCTTCAAGAATATATTTTAAAGAATATGCATGAGAGGCTCCAGGCGTGACAATTGTAATGTCGCCGTGTTTTTCAATAGTTTTTATCTTTCTTAGTAAATTTTCTTGCCGTAAACGATTCCATGTTTGGCATATCTTTGCCATGATTCCTTCTTTTTCTTTAGGCGCATTAAACGTAAGGTCTGCTAATTTTTCCAAATCGTTGCTATCTACTCCTATAGTATTTTCAAGATATTCTTTCGCGTCTTTGGAAATGGGAAATGTGTAATCTTGTGCTCGCATTACCGCATAGAGCGCCGCTTCAACTTTTTCTTTATCTTTAAATTTGGCAACTAACTTTTCCATCATTGGAGAATCAAAATTGACACCTAAGTTTTTTCCATCTTCGTCATAAGAACAAAATTCTACATTTTCGTCATCCCAGGTATCATGTTTGATTGTCCTATTGCTAATTTTATCTAATTCAGAAGCAATAAGATCTTGTTCAGAACCTTCTGGGCCATGCACAGCCCCTTCAGCAAGAAAAATGACTTCCCTACCTTTATCAAGCAACTCTTTGGTTTCAGATAGTACGGTGGGTAAAATATGATCTTTCACTTCCTGGAGCTCGTCGTCTTTACCATGCATCGTTCCAATAATCACGCTTCCTCCCGGTGTTTTTGCACTGTGATCTTTAAACCAATCGGGTGAAGCGTCATATGGTTTCTCCATCCTGTCATCTCTGTATCCTTTTAAGTCGAGGTTCATTTCCCCTGTATCTTCGATGATGTGAATCGGCATTTTTTCCATGTATTTATTATATCAAAAAACAACCTATAGAGAACGTTTTGCGGGGGCGGAAATTTTTCTCCTCCGTCGATCGCGGCGTCCCTCGCCGGTGCTCGTAACAGGCGAGCTCCTCCCCCAAAACCGGGGTTTCTAAAAAATGAAGCAGTCCATATTTTTAGAATATCCTGCAATTTCCGTTCCTCGTTAAAAGAAAAATCCCGAGATACATGTCCTGGGATTTTTCTTATTTGTTGCGGGGGCCGGAATTGCACCGGCGCCTTGAGGTTATGAGCCTCACGAGGTACTGCTCCTCCACCCCGCGATGTATTGGTATATCCGTTCCTTATTTTTTAACGACTTCAAATACTTTTCGATTTTCATTGCTTCTACTCGTTTTTCAAATGTCTCTTGAAACAATATGCGCCACGGCCGGAAGTGTGCTGTATAGCCGGTTCCTGTCTCATTATGTTCATTGATTCTGCGGTCCATATCGTTTGTGTGGCCGATATAAACTTTGTCGTATGTATCACTGTAAAGTATGTAAACTGTAAACATGAATTGTATGAGTCCCGCTGAAAGCGGGATACTGCTCCTCCACCCCGCGATACATTATTTTCTTGGAATGGGAGAATAGGCTTCAATAGCCTCACGGTGAACTCTCCACTGGAGACTTCACCCACTCCTCCACCCCGCGATATTTTCTCAAGAACTTACACATTGTACATATAATTTATTTTTTACGCAAGGTGCTTATAAATAAAAATCTTTGCCACGAAAGTGTTTTTTGGGTACGATAGACTGTATGTATGCACTTGAAGATTTGCGCCGAGAAGCCGAACGCGCCATCAAACAAGCCGGGTCTCTGAAAGCCCTTCGTGACGTAGAGGTCGCGTATTTGGGTCGCGCGGGCAAGCTCACCCAGGTTTTAAAAACACTCAAAGATCTGCCCGAGGACAAGCGCCGTACCATGGGGGCCGAGGCCAATGAGACTCGTAAACTTCTGGAGTTACTACTCGCCGAGCGTGAGGCCTCGCTCAAGCGCACGGAGTACGAAGAGAAGCTCAAACTGGAGCGTATTGATATCACACGCCCGGGCAAAAAACAGTACAGAGGAGGACTGCATCCTCTGACTATCATCCGCCGCGATATCGAGCGGATATTTGCCTCTATGGGATTTGCAGTTGCCGAGGGTCCGGAGGTAGAGACCGAGTTTTACAATTTTGATGCGCTCAATATTCCCGCGGATCATCCGGCAAGAGATATGTGGGACACGTTTTGGATTAAGAATCCAAAACATGAACTCAAAGCGCAAAATGCAAAGCGTGGAGTAAAGGGAGGGCGATTACTGCTTAGGACGCATACCTCGCCAGTGCAAGTTCGCTATATCCAAAAGCACACGCCGCCATTTCGGATTATTGCGCCAGGTAGGGTATTTCGTTATGAGGCGACTGATGCTTCGCACGAGATACAATTTTATCAGCTCGAAGGCTTGATGGTCGGGCGGGATATTTCACTTGCTAACTTCAAACAAGTCATGCAGACATTTTTGGGTAAGTTATTTGGTAGAGAGATGAAGGTGCGTCTGCGGCCGAGTTATTTTCCCTTTGTCGAGCCAGGGGTAGAGGTAGATATGAGCTGTATGCAATGCGGGGGACATGGGTGCTCGGTATGCAAGCATACGGGCTGGGTGGAGATTGCAGGTGCTGGCATGGTACACCCCAAAGTATTTGGGTCTGCGGGACTCAACCCCAAAGACTGGCAGGGGTTTGCCTTTGGGTTTGGGATAGACCGCGTGGCCATGATGAAGTACAAAATCCCGGACATCCGTATGTTTTACCAAAATGATATTCGCTTTTTGAGGCAATTTTAATTTATGAAATTTTCCTACAACTGGCTCAAAGCATATATTCCCAAACTGCCCAAGCCCGCCAAACTCGCGGAGACTTTGAATATGCGGGCCTTTGAGGTGGAGTCCATCGAAAAACACGGCAAGGATTTTATGCTCGACGTAAAGATCTTACCCAATCGTATCGCGGACGCCTCTGGACACGACGGTCTTGCCCGTGAGATTGCGGCGATACTTGGGGTACAAATCAAAGACGCACCTTCTAGACTCAAAGAATCACAGGTACGCACCAAAGATGTCCTTAGAGTAGAGGTCAAAACTTCACTTTGCCCACGCTACACCGCACGAGTAATTCGTGGAGTCAAAGTCAAAGACTCACCCAAATGGCTCAAAGACCGTCTCGAAGTATGCGGCATTCGCTCGATCAACAATATCGTGGACGCGACCAACTATGTCATGCTGGATACCGGACAGCCGCTCCACGCTTTCGACCTTAAAAAAATAGCTAGTTCCAAAATCGTTGTGCGTATGGCGCGTGATGGTGAAAAAATCCACGCGCTCGATGGTGTCACGTATATGCTCGATACGTCCGTGATGGTGATTGCGGATGCCAAAGATGCATTGGCAATCGCGGGCATCAAGGGTGGAGCATCTGCCGAAATTTCCACTACAACTCATGACATTGTGCTTGAGGCGGCAACTTTTGATGGGCCGACTATTCGCATGACCTCTCAAGGCATCAAGCTCAAGACCGATGCTTCCACGCGATTCTCGGTAGGTATGGATCCCAATCTTGCGAGCGAGGCTATGGAGCGTGTTGCGACACTTATCGCCGACATTGCGGGCGGTGAGGTGCTCAAAACACTTATTGATATCTACCCCAAGCGAAGATTGCCGGCGCGTATACTAGTGCGTGCGGATTATGCGCGTTCGGTTTTAGGTGAAGACATAAAAGATAGTGAGATGCTTGCTATTCTTAAGCGCTTGGGATTTGAGGTAAAACTCGTGCGTGGCGTCATGACCGTGCTCGTGCCTACCTATAGAGTGGACGTGCGGATGGAGGAGGATGTAATAGAGGAGATTGGAAGACTTTATGGGCTTGAGCATATCGTGGCCAAACACCCTCTGGGCGAGCTTGTGCCGCCGGAGATTGAGCTCGCACAAGTCTGGTTGGACGAGACCAAAGATGTTGTTGTTGGTTTGGGATTTCGTGAAGCCTATAATTATTCATTTATCGGAGAGTCGGAGATTGCGGTGTACAACGAATCACCGGAAAAATATCTCGAGCTTGAAAATCCAACGCGCCGAGAGTTTGCGTATTTGCGCCGGTATCTTTTGCCAGGGCTTTTGCACAACATTCGCGAAAATCTCAAGTACGAGCCAAATGTGCGCATGTTTGAGATGGGGAGGACCTATCATCCAGCTACAAACAAAGAGGGATATACAGAAAAAAATAGTTTTGGTTTGGTGTTAGCTGAACGTGTATCCTCCAAAGATGCAAACCTTTTCTATGAGCTCAAGGGCGCGCTCTCTACATATTTCGAGCGTATGGGCGTGGAGGTTTGGTTTGATGATGCAGAGACTATTGATGCGCATACGCCATACCATCCATTTCGTCGCTCGGCGATTCGCGCCGGGGATGATCTGATTGGTGTTTTGGGCGAAGTGCATCCGATGGTTTTGGAAAATTTTGGCATCAAAGCCGTGGTTGCCGCTTGTGAGATGGATTTTGACAAGCTGACTTCCTATATTAGCAAAGAAAAAGAATTTGCGGTGATATCCAAATATCCGAGCGTAATGCGTGACCTTGCTATACTGGTACCGCTTGATGTGCGTGTGGAGGAAGTGACCGATGTGATAGAAAATACCGGCGGCGAGCTCCTCGTGGACTCGGATCTTTTTGATATTTATGAGGGGAGCGAGCTTCCTGATGGCAAACAGAGTCTCGCATTTCATCTGGTATTCCAATCCCCGGACCGCACACTCAAGGATAGTGAGGTTGATGCCGTTATGGAACGCGTAACAAAAGCACTCCAGGAAAACCTGGAGTGGGAGGTGAGGTGATAAACTCTGAAAAAGTTAAACCTCGGTTGGTAAGGTGTGGAGGAGGATGACGATATTGTGATTATGTACTCAGAAATTTTCGTCTTTCGGCCATTCAAAAAGAATCCCGTGACGACCTTCAAGTTCCCTTAAAACCTCAATAAATTCTCGAATGGTCTTCCGGCCAATGTTTTTGATCAAAAGTAGTTCTGATGGCTTCTGATATTTTTCGAACAGCGCTCCTACGGTGAATATGCCTTCTTCTAGTAGGGCGCTCTTGAGACGGACCGAGAAGGTGACTTTCGCCTCATCAAAATCCTCTAGTTGTATCTTCTCCATGGCCGACCTAATCTGGTCCCTATAACTCATAGGTACCCCCTTCAAGGTTTTTTGCATTACAATCTTTATGACATATTTTGTCAATAGCATATAGTAT
>CAYGFT010000013.1:0-21329 GCA_964349275.1 uncultured Candidatus Saccharibacteria bacterium | reverse complement strand
CGTAAAGGCACTCCGCAATCAAACTTTCAGAATTTTTTATTGCGGAGCGGGATACTAGAATCCCTGCCACCGGCAGGCAGGGAACTTGCGTCTATAGCTTGGGAAGCTATCGTACATCCCAGGGCCACTTTTGTAGATAAATTCCATTTAAAGAAGTAGCCCGCAAAACATGAAGCCATTCATGTTTTACCCACTGTACTATTCTTTCTTTGAGCGGGATACCAGGATCGAACTGGCGTCTATAGCTTGGGAAGCTATCGTACTACCACTGTACTAATCCCGCAAAATAAAAAGCTTACATTCATCCCAGGGTTGCTATATTACATAATCTAAATTATTGTAGCAACCCGCAAAACATGAAGCCGTTCATGTTTTGCCCATTGAACCACACCCGCACTCATTATGTGCTACTTATTTATCTACTACGTGGCCATCCTGCCAACGAAATGGCAGGAGAAACATCCGCACTTTGGTATTTCGCAACTCTGATAAAAATATCTCCTGAAAATTTTGGTGTTTAGCCTCAATCTCTTTGGCAAGCTCCTCTTTGAGTGCTGGGGGCATGAGCACCACCTCCTTGTACTCGGCAAGCGTCATACCGTATAGACGCTCCACCGCTTTGGGCAATACATTTTGATCGGCAGACTGGATGGCTTTGTCTACCGTATCTCGCGCTCGCGCCAAGATATCATCATAGGAAAAATATTGGCGGATATAGCGATCAGCCGCGCGATCGGCAATAATCGACTCCACTGTGGAGCGGCGGATTTCATGCGCCTCGTCACTGGAGATACCACCCTTGCCCGCGGCGGTACGGGTTGCGGACTCAAACTTTTCAAGGGCACGCACGGTTCTTGAGAACTCGTAATACCAGACAATCTTACCGTCTATAATCATCAACGGGAAAAGACCCATCCAAAAAACTATAATCACGACAAGCGCGAGTAGACCCACTCCATAAAAAAGTTTTGTTTTTTTGTTCATATTTAATCTTCAGATGCCTCCCGCCCGAATACATGGAGCGCCTTATACAAAAAGTTTTTGAGCGCCGACTCCGACGAGCTTGCCGTATCTTCTTTGGTATCGGATTTTTTGTGATCTTGGATAATCACCAGCTCCTCCCCTGGCCGACGGAGATTGAGTTTTTCGCGTGCCTCGCGCTCAATCCCTTTACCCGTATGCAGTTCGTCGAGTTTGTCAGAGAGACTCCCTTTTTTGCGGATAAGCTCTTCGACTCTGTCGGCAACGGCTTGGCGCTCACGCTCTACCTCCCAGCTTTGCATAAGTGCACGAAACGTTGCAAGCCCCATACCGACAACCAGGAAAAATAGTACCACGATAATAGTACGTGAGGCGAAAAACTCTCGAACTCTTCGTTTCTCTTGAAAATCACGCATAAAGGAGTATACTGGCGGCATACCCTATGCCAAGCAAACGACATAAAAAAATTATTACCGCAATCTGGACTGTAGTGAGTATCCTGGTGGCTTTGAGCATGGTGTTATTCACGCTCTACCCCTTGCTTTAGAGCTTACCAAAAAACAGCCCACCCTTAAAGCAGTACCGCCAACGGCACTGCTATTTTTTGAGCATTTTAAGATACACGTCTGGCGGTATATGTACTTTGCCCGTTTCTTTGAGACGTTCTTTGCCACGCTTTTGTTTTTGCCAAAGTTTCATCTTGCGACTACGATCGCCACCGTAGAGATACCCCGTGACGTCCTTTTTGAGTGCGGCAATGTGCTCGGAGGCGATAATGCGCCCTTCAGCCATGGCCTGGATCTTGATGGTAAATAACTGGCGCGGCAAGATTTCTTTGAGCGCGGCAACACTTGAACGCGCGGCACTCTGAAGTTTTGCCCGAGAGAGAATACGCGCAAACGCTGGAATCGGATCATCCGCGACCAAAACATCCATACGCTCCACTTCGGCGTGACGCAGACCCAGGTCCTCATAGGACATGGAAGCATACCCCGAGCTCACACTTTTGAGCGAATCAAAAAAATCAGAAACCACCTCTCGGAGCGGAATCTCTGCGCCAAGTCGGATACGCTCGCTTGAGGCGTGCCCCTCAAGTCGTGAACTGCCACCAAAGGAATCCGTAGCAACCACTCGCCCTTCATGTGCGTCAATCAGGGTCAACACCTCGCCAAGATACCGTGCCGGCAGTATGAGCTCGACTTTGAGCCATGGCTCCAAGACCTCGGCTATCTTGTCCCGCGTAGGAAACTTCGAGGGAGAAGAGATAATCTCCTCACTGCCATCTTTGTATACGACAGTATATGCTACTGATGGACTCGTCGTGATAACCTCGAGATCAAACTCACGACGTACCCGCTCTGCTACAATTTCCAGATGCAACATGCCCAGAAAACCGCATTTAAAACTCCGCCCCATAACCGGCGAAGACTCTACTTCAAACGTCAGAGCCGCATCGTTGAGCTTGAGACGCCCCAAAGCTTCACGCAAAGCCTCAAACTGGTCCTCGCCCTCTGGAAAAAAACTTGCCCAGACCATTGGCCGCGGCTCTTTGTAGCCAGGAAGTTGCGCCACTGGATACCGATCAAGCTCGGAAACCTTGGCAAGCGTATCACCAATCTTTACATCTTCCGGATTTTTGATAGCAGTCACTACATATCCAATCTCACCAGCACAGAGCACCGTGGCAGGCTGAAGTGCGGGCGTAAAGGTGCCCACCTCTTTGACTTCAAAAGTAGCACCCGTTGCCAGAAGTCGGACCTTGTCGCCTCTTTGGATACTTGCAGACATCACCCGTACAAATGCGATAATCCCGCGATGCATCTCGTATTGGGAATCAAATATCAGCGCCCGAAACTGGGAGCAATCGGACTCCGGATTTTTAGCGGGTGGGGGCACGCGCTCAGCAATCGCATGCAACAAATCCGGCACTCCCGCACCGGTCTTGCCGGACACCTGAAGAATCGAATCTGGACTGACACTCAAAAGCTCCACAAACTCTGCCACCGTTTCTTCTCGGCGCGCTTCTGCACTATCAATCTTATTGACCACCGGAATAATAACGAGACCCTGTTGCTCTGCGATATAGAGATTGGTAAGCGTTTGCGCCTGCACGCCTTGGGTTGCATCCACCAAAAGAAGCGCCCCCTCCACTGCGGCGAGCGCGCGCGAAACTTCATATGAAAAATCTATATGCCCAGGGGTATCAATAAGATTTAATGTATATGGCTTACCATCCACCGCATACGCCATGCGTACCGGCTGCATCTTAATCGTGATACCGCGCTCACGCTCCAGATCCATGGTATCTAAAAGCTGGGGCTTCATTTTGCGTGCCTCAATGGTCTTCGTAGCCTCCAGCAAACGATCGGCCAAAGTTGATTTGCCGTGATCGATATGGGCGATAATGACGAAATTGCGTATTTGATTCTCCTGCATAGTATCCTTGATTGTGCCGATTGACAGGATATTTGTCAAAGATACACCAAAAAAGCATCCGCCTCCGTGGAAGCAGTTTTGTTGTTATTTATACCTACCTAGACAGAAACCCCGATGCGAGTGCAATGAATAAGATCCCTAAAAAATTTAATGCAAACGAAAGCGGCAAAAAATATATCGTCCGCATTTGCGAGAGACCCATGAGCGCAAGGCCAATCTCATCGGGGAACGGCAAAATGACAATGACCGCGCCGAGAAACGATAAGGTCGCGCGCCCCCAAGCCGCCGCTTGCCCTGAGCCAGACCGGAGCACGCTCAAACGACGCGCTAAAGCCACCAAATGGCGGGAGATATTATCACGCATGAAGCGAAATATAATATAGTCTCCTACTAGAGACCCAAGTGCACCTACCAATGCCGTCTCCCACAATCCATGCGAGGCAAACTCTACAAGCGCTACCGTGGCAGGGGCAATGGTAAACACCGAGACAAAACATATGCCTGCCACAAAAATGCCTATGAGGCGATACATACCCAGATACCCAAGTAACGCATCAAACCACGCATACTGCAAAGCCGCATACGCAAGGTACACACTCAAAGCAACAACCACAAGATCCAAAACTATACTACGTGTATGATATCTTTGCCGCATAGAGTCCTCTCTTAGGGTAAATGCTCTGGCTCGGGGATAGGCGCCGCGCTCCGCCAAAATCGCTGGTGCGCCGCCTGCCAAACGTCCAGGAACTCCTGATTTTTACGCACATACAAAAATACACTTGCACACGCTATACCCACAAGACCCGCGGATAGCCCCTGCAAAAATATACCCAAAGAATGACTGATATCAAATATATTATCAAACACCGAAAGCGCCTGGTAGCTCACCAACCCCAAAAGAAAACTCGCGACCACAATATCCCACAGGGATCGCATGACGCCATGGTTGCGAAACTCTTCTTCAGCCCGCCCAAAACTCGAAGCAAGCAGAACCATCTGAATGATATTCCCCAAGGCAAACGCGAGTGGGAGTCCGAGCACCGCAAGTCGTGGTACCTCCGGCACACGTAAGAGCTCCGAGAATACCCAAGCAGCCTCACTCGAACTTTGCAGTACCCGGACAAATACCCAGGATGCTCCGATGGTAATCACCGAGGAGAATACCGTAAGAAGCACGGGCAATTTGGTCTTGCCTACCGCATAAAACGCGCGGATAAAAAGGAGGGAGAGACTTTGGGCTACGATACCGAGCGAGAAGAGTGCGAGACTCGCCGCAGTCAGGCGTGTATCTCCCCAGTCAAACCTGCCCGCACCCAAAATAGTACGCACGATTTGCGCACGCAATACGATAAAAAGTACCGACATCGGGAGTGTCCAAAACACAATATGTCGCGAGGCCGCAGTTAAGTGCTCAAAAAAAACTTTTTTCTCCTTGCGTACAATCAACTCCGCCATCGTAGGAAATGCCGCAACACTATAGGAAAGACCGATAACTCCCATCGGGACGGACTGCAGGTTGTATGCAAGGTTAAATATTGCAATTGATCCCGCCCCCACCAAGGATGCTACCGAGGTTGCGGCAATAAATGTCAGCTGATTTGCTGCAAGCCCCAGCGTACGCGGCAGAGAGAGTTTGAGGATATAGCGGGTATCACGCGGAAACCGCAAAACAATTTTTGGCATAAACCCAAGCGCATAGAGACTTGGTATCTGTATCAAAAAGTGCCCAAGCGCTCCCAATACCACTCCCCAGACAAGACCTATGAGCCCAAAACGTGGCGCCAAAAATACCACACCTACAATAATACCGAAGTTGTAGCACAAGGGACTCAACGCATAGATAAAAAAACGCTTATATGACTGTATGACACTCGATACTAAATTGGAAAGACCAAGGAAGAGAGGCGAGAGTAGGAGCACCCGAGAAAGCAGGGTAACTTCTGCGATACTTGCCGCGTCAAAACCAGGCAACATGAGACGTGTAATATACGGCGTCAAAAAAAATGCGGCAACGAGTATCCCTGACATCAGAAAGAGAAAGACGGTGAATAACCCATTCATCAGAAGCTTGGCGTCGTGATCGTCCCCATTGAGCTTTTCGTAGAGGACGGGGATGATTGCAGTAGAGGCCGCAAAAAAAAGCGACACTGCATAGAGAAAATCCGGTATACGAAACGCCGCATAATACATATCGAGCGTACTCCCCGCTCCAAATGCTGAAGCTAAAAACCGATCACGCACCAAGCCCAAGAGATTGCTCCCAATAGTCGCAAGAGCAAGAAGGAGTGCCGCCTGATGCACTCCTCGGAGTTCACGATGGAAAAGCTCAAAAATCTTTTTCACGGGGCGAAATATTCGTTACCTGCACAACCAGTGCCTAGAGATCGCGCGCCAAAATCAGTAAAAACGATACCTGTATCATACCCGAGTAGGCACGAAAAATAAAACCCCCCGCGATAGCGGGGAATTTTACTATTGAGACCTTTTGCTCGGAGGAACCACGTCTTCACGAATGGGTGGATTACCTCGTTTGTCAGGAGTAGGAGCAGGAGGAGAGATCGTAGCAAGCGGATCTTTACCGGCACGGAGATTGGCAAGGATCGTCTCCACCTCTTTATTGCCAGGATTTAGCTTCAACACCTCCTCAAACTCTGCGATAGCTTTGGGTATCTGTTTTTTGTTGGCATACGCAAGACCAAGGAAATAGCGTGCATTGGAATAGTTTTTATTTAGTGCTACTACCCGCTCAAGTATCAAACCTGCTTCATCAATGCGATTTTGCTGGTAGTAAAGAAGCCCCAGCTGAAAGAGCACACCAACATCACTAGGGGCGGTAAGCGCTGCGTTCTCAGCGTTGCGTGTCGCCTCTTTGACATTGCCCTTGAGCGCGGCAATCTGTGCCATACGGAAGTGTGCCACCGTATAATCCGGCTTGAGCTTGGCCGCCTCTTCCAAATGTATGTTTGCCTCTACATAGTTCCCTTGGATAATGTAGACACGCGCAATATCGTCATGGAGTACAGGGCTGGTCGGCGCGCGCTCGATTGCTTTTTTGTAGGCATCAATCGCCACATCTCCCGCACCATCCACAAAGGACATTACCGCCTCATGGATTTGCCCCAAAAGTTGCCAGTTTATAGCATCTGTCGGATTGGCAGTGGTCGCGGCTTTGGCATTGGAGATCGCACTGGAAAGCGTGATGTAGGACTCGTTGCGAACATCCTCGGGCGCTTTTTTGCCGCTATTTTCAAGGGTACGCTGAAGTTTGGCAAATGAAACCTGGGCAAGAGAGCGATAGTACTGGTCCTTGCCGCTATCAAAGCTGACTGCTCGAGCAAACTGGATTTCTGCAGTATTTACATTGCCACTCTGGAGCGCGAGAAGGCCTTTACCATAAAACACCGATGCCAAATATTTTTCACCAGAAATATAGAGCCCGACCACGCCACACACCATCAGAAGAATAATCAAAAGCGCAGAGACAAATCCTTTCACCGAGTCGGAAAGAATTGGCACGCTTGCCCGCCCAATGACCTCAAATCGCGCGGCATGCGCAATAAGTATACCCATACTCAAAAAAGTTAGAATCGCAATCGAAGAGGTGACGGGGTAGAAAAACCAAGAAGAAAGGAGAAAGAGACTGCCCGAGAAGCTGGCAAGACCGAATACTCTATCTGTATCTCCCTGGGAATTACCCAAAACACGCATGCCCAACACAAGAAACATCACAAGAACTCCCAGGAACGAAAGGAGGCCCAAGATGCCTGTAGTAGCAAGTAGTGTAGCGACCAAAGATGAACCGTTGGCAAACCGAAACGACCAAAATGCCGTATCGTTGAAGCTTCGATCCTTGAAGCGCTCCCAAATGTATTCAAACGTGCCGGGACCGTACCCGAGCATTGCATGATCCTTGAGCGCATTTTTGCCCAGCTGTACCGTAGTAGAAAGATTGGGTGTAGCATCCAGTGGAATGTCGAAGATACTCGATCCGTCCGCGCGCGAGAGAAGTACACTAACCTGGCTCGTTGCCAGATACAAGAGCACGGAGACAAGCAATAGAACCAAAGCACTGGCAAATTTTTTGCCTCCAGTGCGTGAAAAACTATACGCAAGGAGCACGAGCGAGACAAGACCCACTGCAATCCATACATAGGAAAAATTGATAAGGGCCACAAATATAAGGGCCACAACAGCCGAAGCTCCGAATAAAGCACGGGAAAGCATGGTTCGCGCATCTTCCAAAAAGGGCACCGCCGTGACCAGTAGAAACCCAAAGAATATCCCTAAGCTATTCCAAGATCCGATAAGATTGAATGATCGTCCTTGCGCAAAGGCCCAAGGAAGCATGTTGAACCCAAACACCATCTGAATAAGCTCGAAAAGTACCACTAAAGCTCCACTAGCAAACAAGAGAAGATACGTCGTCGCGAAATCAGATCCCTTCTGAAGGGTGGCGGCTGCTAAAAGTGCTACCAAAATAAGCATCGCACTATTGAAAAACGTACTCACCTCATCCGCCCACAGGCTTACTGAAGGGCTCACCGAAAATATCGATGAAACCAAGAGCACCATAAGCCAGACTACCAGCGCGACTCCCAACATTGTCTTGGGAAACACAACTCGCCCTGAGTAGACAGACCTACCAAGCCAAGCGATAAAGCCAACAATCGCAAGAATCGAGGCGAGAAAAGCTTTATTGATATCAAGCGGCGCAATAGTAAATGGCAAAAACCAAAAAGGAGTAAAAAATACAATAAGATAGAGTGACCATCGAGCGATAGTCTCCCACACCGGACTCTCGCTAACCTCCACCGACATCTCGACCTCTTCGGTAACCTCCTGTCCCGCGGCATCTGTAACCGTCTCCCGACGCAGAATAGACTTAAAAAATTGCATGAGATTTATGTCTTAGCTGATATACGAAAAGTCTTTTATTGCAGGCATTATAACATGCGTCCTACAAAAAACTATCGTGGAAATCCACAATTTATACTCACCCCTGTCTTTGTACCAAAAGACATATTCTGCCATACTGCCTACTAAGGATACATAAACATTACTACCTATGGAACGGCGTTACCTCACTATAAAAGAAGCCTCGAAGATGCTTGGCGTTACTCCCTTGACTCTGCGTAACTGGGATAAAAAAGGCAAACTCATCGCCTACCGACATCCAATAAATAATTATCGAGTTTATCGTCTGGACCAGGTAGAACTTTTTTTGCGATCTATGGAGTCCGGCACCGGTAATGTCGTACAGCAAATCAAAAAACTCAAGATAGACGTATTGGAGGATTAGCTTATATGTATTATTCTTTTTGAAACCATCTCAGACACCGCATGGGTTGATTTTTCCTTTAAAGTATAGTACAGTTTGCTGGCATGTATGTCGGGTAGCTACCGTCTGTTGTATACAGAGGGAGGAAAGTCCGGGCACCGTCCCGTTAAAAGCGGGACAGAGATAACGGCTAACGGCCGCCCATCTCCGCTTCACGCGGAGTACGAGATAGTGCCACAGAGACAATACCGCCCCGCTTCACGGCGGGGTAAGGGTGAAAAGAGTGAGGTAAGAGCTCACAGTCGTATCAGGTAACTGATACGAGAGGAAAACACTTATCCGGTGCAACCCTGCTTCGGCGGGGGCTCGACCCCAAGAGCAATCAAGGGGCTAGACAGATAGCTACCGTCCGCCTATGGCGGATACAGAACCCGGCTTATAGACACACACGCACCTATGAAAAATGCCCCGCAATACGGGGTATTTTTCTTTTGTCGCTGGGTATCTTATTTTTTTCTACGGAGAAACGCTGGTATCGTGTCATCCCAGCCGAGATCAGCTTCCTGCTCCTCTTGTTTTACATTGATTTGTTGAGTCGATACCGGCATAGCAATAGGCTTAGGCATCATTGAAGGAACAGCCTCGGGAACAGTCTTTTTCTTTTCAAACATATTTGTAGCGGCATCTTTGTCCGCGAAGAATAATGGAGCGCCGGAGGTTGAGCGAATATTTTCGGGGAATCCTGAAGCAATAACCGTAATCTTTAACTCGCCTTTTTTGAGCTTATCGTCTTCAATGGCTCCGAAGATAATCTTAGCGTCTTTGTCTACCGACTCGGTAATCACCCGAGCCGCCTCCTGCACCTCCCACATAGACATATCCGAACCGCCGTGAATTGCAAAAAGGACTCCCTTTGCTCCATCAATAGCCACATCCAAAAGGGGTGAATTGATAGCTTCTTTGGCGGCATCCACCGCGCGATTCTCGCCCGACCCCCTACCAATACCCATCAGAGCTGATCCCGCGCCCTGCATAATGGCTTTGACATCGGCGAAATCCACGTTAACGATACCAGGCATAGTGATCAAATCGGAGATTCCCTGGACAGCTTGGCGCAATACCTCGTCACACACACCAAAAGCATCACGGAATGTCGTCCCCTTTTCTACCACCGAGAGCAAGCGATCATTGGGAATAACGACTACCGCATCCACCGATTCGCGCAAGCGCTGTAGACCCTCATCCGCAATACGCATACGCTGTGCTCCCTCAAAAGAAAATGGCTTAGTAACAACCCCTACCGCAAGCGCCCCTTGACTACGCGCGGCATCCGCCACTACTGGAGCGACTCCCGTACCCGTGCCGCCACCCATACCACACGCTACAAATACCATATCCGCTCCTTTAAGCGCATCCTTAATCTCTTCAATCGTCTCCTCGGCGGCCTGCCGACCAAGCTCGGGGTTCATACCCGCACCGAGACCCCGTGTAAGGTTTTTGCCTACATGAATCTTCTTGGGAGCAAGATTGTGATGCAAATCCTGCGCGTCTGTATTGACCGCGATAAAATCAACACCCTGAACCTTAGAGCGGATCATATGATCGAGCACGTTCCCTCCCGAGCCGCCGCATCCTACAACTTTAATGCGCGCAAACGCCTCGACTGCTGGTTTGACACTAGGCATAAATGGTCGTTAAATATGTGTTTCTGTAAAAAACCGAATGAATGTGTCTCTATCCTACTATCACACTCCAAGGCAGTCAATTCAAAGCATCACACATTGTCTCATACAATGACCCAATGGTGTTTATTACATGTGGATAAGCTGTGCTCCTCCTGTACACAAAAAAGAGGGTTACCCCCCCCCAAGCACATACTAGCCATAAGATACTTGTGTCTTATGGTATAAATGGACGCACCCAGTCCCCTAAATGCTTAAGCATCTTTTGCCAAGCGCTTGCCGCCTTAGAGCTCCCCGTCTTTGCCTCATCGTATCCCATAAGACAGAGCCCTAAAGCCACCGACCAAGAGGGGTCTTGAATATTCTCATGTGAGCCAGATATACCTACTGGGGTGCCGACAATTGCGGGTAAGCGCAACTCGTGTTTTGCAAAATCAGCAAGACCGGGAAGACCTGCTCCTCCCCCCGTAATCACCACCCCTGAAGGCAAAAGTCCAGATCGACCGATTTTCTTGAGGTGCTTGTCTACTAGTTCAAAGATATCTTTAAATCTCGCCTCGATAATCTCAGCAAGATCTCGCCGGGAGATTGTAGCCGCCTCATGTTCTCCATAATCAGCCAGACGCACTATATCGCGTTTCCCTACTGACTGGACGGCGAGCGTGCCATGCTCAAGCTTGATACGCTCGGCAACCTCTAATGGAGTTTGAAACCCAATCGCAATATCATGTGATACATGTGCAGAACCTACCGGAAAAACACCGGTAGATACGAGTCCTCCCTCCTCGAATATAGAAACAGACGCCGATCCGCTTCCCAGATCGAGCATCATAACCCCAATTTCTTTTTGATGTTTGGAAAGCACAGCGCGAGCCGCCGCCAAAGGAGAGGCAACCACGTCATCCACCGCAAGCCCTGCAAGCTCTACACTTTTTACCAAAGATTTAAGGTGAGGCGTAAACGCCGTAACAAAGAGGACCTGCGCCTCCAGACGATTACCGATCATACCAACAGGATTTTTGATATTTGACTCTTTGTCTACGGCATATCGCGACGGCACCTCGTGAATCACCTCCCGATTCGGCAACTGAGGGAGTGCGGCGCGCGCATTAGCAAGTACCCGCTCCACATCGGCGTCACTAATCTCGCCATCTGCACGCGAAACAGCCACAACACCTTTGGTAGCAGTAATCCCCAACCCCATTCCACTAAATCCTACGTAGGCATGCTCGATAGGAACACCGGTACTTCGCTCCGCATCCTCCACCGCGCGACGAATACTCGAAGCGACGTCCTGTGCGTCTACCACACTTCCTCGACGCATTCCCTCTGACGCGGCGCGACCAAACCCTAGGATCTCAAGACCCCCTTCGCTTTTTTGGTCGGCCACGACGACCTGCACCGAAGAGGTGCCGACGTCCAGACCAGTGATAATGCGTCTTTGCATGAATAGTTAAAGTTTTTGAGCGATACGGCGCTCACGTGCCTGCATACGGCGGGCATCCAGTGCGCTACGCTCGTGATCATACCCGGTAATATGCAACATCCCGTGGATGAGGAGTTGCTCAAGCTTTTTTTTGAGCGGTACATGCTCGGCACGCGCATCAGCACGCGCTTTCGGTATACTGATCAAAATCTCGCCTAATTGTTTTTCCAGGGTAAATGACAAAACATCCGTTGTCTTATCCTTGCCCCGATAACGTTTGTTTGCCGTGCGCATGACCGCATCTCCCACAAACGCAACGCTTAATTCCATCTTACCACTCGGGAAGACGAAACGATATATTCTAGTGATATCCACCGATGGGATACGTGCGCGCGTGCGGTTTACAACCTCAAGCATTGCCAGAGAGTTCGCGTTTGACGATCGCAGAGATTCGATCGCCCGAGGCCTTGCCTTTGAGTATGGGCATAATCACTTTCATCACCGCAGCAAAATCTTTCTCTGACTTGGCATTGGTCTCGCGTATGCCATTTTGCACTACGCGAATAAGCTCTTCATCAGGAAGCTCCGGCGGCAAATATTTTTGGAGTATGAGAAGTTCGGCTTCCTCCGCGGCGGCAAGCTCGGGGCGCCCACCTTTTTGGAAACCCTCAATAGCGTCCCTGCGGCGTTTCACCTCTGTATTGATAACTTCGATGATCTCCTCATCAGAAAGACCAATATCTTTTTTGCGGATGTCGATTTCTTTGTTGCGCACCGCCGAAAGAAGCAAGCGAATGGTCGAGCGAACGACATCGTTCCCCGCTTTCATAGCTTCTTTAAGATCGGCCTCCAAGGTTTGTTTTAACATATTTTTTTGAGATTATTATTGTGGATTTCTTGGCCGAACCCTATGGCATGAGCTATTCTATCTTGCCGAGTTTGCGCAGATGTTCCATGTTTTTTGCCCAGGCGATTCGTTTGATTGCCTGATCTTTCTTCTCGCGCTTGGACTCCTCTGGTCTGCGATATCGCAATGACCGAGCACGTACCAAAATACCGCTGTATTGTACGCGGCGTACAAAGCGTCTGAGCAACATTCCCACGGACTCTTTTTCTTTTCGTCTTACTTCAACCATGCCCCTATTCTCCTTTTATTACTTTTATTCTTCGGCATTACCCTGCCATCCCCCTAACAAGTGAAGATGCACATGATCAATGGCCTGCCCTCCTTTTCGACCTACATTAAATACCAATTTATAGCCTTCCAGACCTTGCGCTCCTGCAACTCGGCGAGCCGTCTGCACCACTTCTCCGGCAAGTTCCGTATCCTCGTCCAGGAAATCAGCCACCGAAGCTATATGGCGCTTGGGTACCACCAAAAGGTGCACCGGGGCGCTCGGCTTTATAGATTTAAACACTATCATATTTGGGGTCTCCGCGACAATATCAGCCGGACTCTCGCGTCTGGCGATACTGCAAAAGATACAGTCCATAGAATTAGCGTTTTTTGTTCTTTAATCTGGTCTTGATCTCTTCGATCACCTTGTCCATAAACACCGTCTCCTGGGCTCCCGTGGTCATCTCGCGAATAATGACCGTCCCCTCCAGAGCCTCCTTTTGCCCAAGAATAAGCGCATAATCAACGCCAATCTTGGAAGCAATCTTGAGCTGTGTTTTGATAGAATCTCTAGTGAGCGATTCGGCCACCGGTATACCTGCCTTGCGAAATCCCTCCAGAAGCGCGTAGAGTTTCTTTTTGGCGGCTGGCCCAAGTTGTACCAGGAAAAGCCGCGGCTCGGGCGTAGTGAGCGGCTGGACACCTTGGGTCTTCATCTCCTGCACTACACGATCAATGCCAAACCCCCCACCCACGGCTGATGTGCGCTTGCCGCCCAAGTGGTAAATCAGATTGTCATACCTGCCGCCGGAAGCCATAGCGATGGGCACTGGCTTACCTTGCGTAGTAGACTCTTCAGCAGTCTCGGGTACCGATCCATCCTCGCAGTTGATAAAAATCTCAAATACCGCACCGGTATAATAGTCAAACCCACGCACCAGGTGCGGATTCAAGAAATATGGGATCTTCCCTTCGTCTAGGTATTCAAGCAAAATCTTGAACTGTTTTTTGGAGGCATCACTCAAATATTTGAGAATCTGCGGCGCATGCTCTTTGAGCTCCACACAAGATTGCTCCTTGCAATCCAAGAGACGTAGGGGATTTTCCTTGAGGCGTCGCTTGCAATCTTTGCACAATGAATTAATTTTTTTGCGGTAGAATGCGGTAAGTTCTTTTTTAAACGACGCGCGAGACTCGTCATCTCCCATCGTATTAATGTGCACCGCGATATTTTTAAATCCTACCTCCTCGAGCATGGTATAAAATATCCGGATAATGAAAGCATCCGACACTGGATCTTCGTCTCCGATCAGCTCAAATCCAAACTGCCCGAACTCGCGAAATCTCCCGCGCTGGGGATTTTCATGACGGAAAAATGATCCATGGTAAAACAGTTTGACCGGTTGAGGCCACTGACTCATGCCATGCTCAATAAATGCCCGGGCAACGGGCGCCGTACCCTCCGGCCGAAGCGTGAGCGTATCGCCACCTCTTGTGCGAAAACTATACATCTGTTTTTCCACCACATCACTTGTGTCCCCTAGTGTACGCGTAAAGAGATCCGTCTTTTCAAAATGTGGCGTCTCAATGCGCTGGAATCCGTAAAACTCGGCGAGACTCTCTCCGATTTTTACAATCTTATCCCAATAAGGAAAATCGTTGGGAAGTATGTCGTGTGTTCCCTTGGGAGTCTGAATCGCTTCGCGTGCTTGTTTTTTACTCATAGTACGAGCGGCTGTTACTTAATATAGGTAAAGACTTAGTAAGTTGCCCCTTCCAAAAACTGCGCGGTAGTCGGCGGCCACAGGCGCACAAGGGCTCTCCCTATAAAAAAACTGCGATCGAGCGGCCCCCAGCGGCGCGAGTCGGAACTCTCCAGCCGATTGTCCCCCAATACAAAATATTGAGTGGGCCCGAGATCAAGCGCGATATCCGGAAGTGTCTCCCTCCCTGACGGCAAATATGACTCATTGAGTATCATGCCCTCCGGATACTTTTTGTTTACAATGCGCACCTTGCCTCCGGTCACCTCCACTCGTTCACCGGGAAGACCGATAATCCGCTTAATAAAAAACTCTGCCGGATCCTGCGGATACCGAAATACAATCACCTCCCCGCGCTCGGGACTGCGAAAATAATAACTTGCCTCATCTATAATCAGATACTGCCCGGTATAAAAATTGGGTTCCATCGAGGCACCTTTGACTACAAAGGGCTGTGCAATAAAAAAACGAATCGGGAGGACGATGAGAAGCGAGATGATAATAACCCGCGCAAATTCCCAGATCTCCAAGGCCCACCCAGCGAAAAAACTCGGGGGTGATACCGAGCCTTTGACATCTTCAATCGTTGATTTTTCTATGTTTTCCTCCATTTTTTCTTAAGAGTACACCACATTTTGCCAAAAATCAAGTTGGCACAATCATGTACCAAATAAAAATATAATAATTTTTATTTGGTACAACAAGCAAAAGGCTGGTATCATAGAATCCATGGCTACCAAAAAATATGACGCTATTATAGTAGGTATTGGCAACACCGGCGCCGAATACGAGCACACTCGGCACAACGCCGGCAGGGACATCGTGGAGCTCGCCGCCAAAACCTATGACTTCCCGGCATTTACTTTCGACAAGTATATGAATGCACTCATTGCTGAGGGCAAAATCGCAAAACAGCACGTACTTTTGGTGCGCCCCGAGACCTACGTCAACAAATCCGGCGATATTTTCAAATCACTCAAACTCGCCAAAAAAGATATCACTCAAACGCTCCTCATCATCCACGACGACCTGGACCTACCTGTCGGCAGAATGAAAATAGTGCAGAACCGTGGATCCGGCGGGCACAAGGGCATTGAATCCGTAATGCGCGCGCTCAAGACCGAGGACTTTGCCCGTATACGCATCGGCATTGCCAAACCCGCACACGTCAAAAAAAGTCAAAACAAATCCGAAGTTATCAAAATCGTCACCTCGACCTTCTCCCCTGCCGAGAAACTTTTGTTCAAAAAAATCGCAAAAAAATCCGTCTCCGCGATAGAGACGTTTGTGTCCGAAGACGCACAGCGCGCCATGAATGAGTTTAACTAAACCGGTACCGGTAGAATCCTCGCCACCACTCTGCTAGCATACGAGAGAGGCGCATCCACCACATACCAAAACCAGCGAGCGTGGGGAATAGCGCTATAACTATAAAGTAAAAGACATTCCTACCCACGGGGTGTTTTTCTATCTGAGCGCATATCACCATGATACTCGCCATCACGAGAAACACGAACCCCACGACCGCCAGTCCCCCAAAACCACTTACCCAACAACCAGGCAACATACGTATACGCTCCTTTCGCAAAAACCGAGTATGCTTGAAAAAAATACGCTTCTCGTTTAACGATAGAATACAATTTATACGATGTCCATCACACCTGATACGGACAACTCATTGCTTATTGTCGGACTTACCCCCCAGTTTCTGGAAAAGCCCGTCGTTTGGTATGAAGAACACCAGAGAGAAATCGCCCAGGCCCGCATCACCAACCGCCTCTGGCGCGACAAAACGCTAGTGATCGCTCAAAGAAGCGCCCATAAACTCTCCGAGTTTCTCCGCGAACTGCATGATATCGGATACGTCACGGTGATTACCTTGGAACACCCGGGCGAGCTTACCCGGACCGGCGGCACCATCACGATATTCCCCATCAACACCCGGCACCCCTGGCGGATTGAGTTTGTAGGAAACACCATCGAGTCCCTCATCGAACTCCCCAAGATCGAGAGCAAAGAGGAGCAAAAGAGTCCCGAGGCTATCCGGCTCCTCAAAAAATCCAAACTCGAGTGGCTCCGCGCCGGAGATTTTGTAGTGCACACGGATCACGGCATCGGGATTTATCGCGGCATCATCACCAAAAACGACAAACCCTATCTCGCTCTCGAGTACGCCGCACCCCAAGGCAAAGACGCCCAGGCCGACATGCTCTATGTACCCGAAGAGCTCGCTGAAAAAATATCTGCATATATAGGATTTCGCACTCCATCTCTGCATCGCCTTGGTACACCCGCATGGGAACACACCAAAAAACGAGTGCGCGAGGATGTCATCAAACTCGCCCAAGATCTTCTACGCCTTTATGCCGAGCGAGCTCTCGTGGAGCGTCCACCCTATGAGCCAATACCAGAGCTTGAGGATCAACTTGCGGCAGGATTTGCCCATAATGAGACCCCGGACCAAACCACCGCGTCAGAGGAGATACTTGCGGATATGACCAAACGCCAACCCATGGATCGGCTCCTCTTGGCCGATGTAGGATTTGGCAAAACGGAGATGGCGGTACGCGCCGCATTTCGTGCCGCCCTGGGTAGTCGGCAAGTCGCTATCATCTGCCCCACTACTATTCTCTGCGACCAGCACTATGAGACATTCCGCGAGCGGCTCAAAAATTTTCCGGTGACCGTAGCTCGCCTCTCGCGCCTGGACAGCAAACCCGCACAGCGCGAAACGCTCAAAAAACTTGCCGCAGGATCCATCGACATTGTTATCGCCACACACCGCGCACTCTCCAAAGATGTAGTATTTAAACATCTCGGACTCCTGGTGCTTGATGAGGAGCAACGCTTTGGAGTCAAACAGAAAGAACATCTCAAAAATATTCAGCATGGGATTGATGTCCTCTCGCTTTCGGCCACCCCTATACCTCGTACGCTCAATCTCGCTCTCTCACGCCTGCGCGAGATGAGTACTATCTCCACGCCCCCACCCGCGCGCGTAGCTCCAAAAACGTTCGTGCTTCCCTACGGCACTGCAAGCATCAAGTCGGCACTTGAGACCGAGCTCGACCGCAAGGGACAGGTGTATTTTTTGTGCAATCATATTCATAAGATCCCGCTCGCCATAAAAAATCTGCAAAAAATGCTCCCGCATGCCCGCATCGCCGCCATCCACGGACGCATGAGCGAAGAAGCAATTATTGCTATTATGCACGCATTTCGCGAACACCAGGTGGATATTTTAGTATCTACTACCATCATTGAAAACGGTCTTGATATTTCCAATGCCAATACCCTCATCGTGCAAGACGCCTCCCGCATCGGCCTCTCGCAAGCGCATCAGCTCCGGGGCCGCATCGGCAGAGGCACCACACAATCATACGCATATTTTTTGTATCCCGCGCGTCACCTCAAAGAAAAAGCTGAGCAACGGCTGGATGCATTATTTCGTACCCAGTATCTGGGCTCGGGGCAGGATATTGCCATGCGCGATCTCGAGATACGCGGTGCCGGCAATATCCTTGGTCGCGACCAGTCCGGCCGCATCAATCAAATCGGATTCAATCTTTATTGCCAAATGCTTGCAGAAACCGTCGAACAACTCCGCCGCTAACCGTGTTTGACAATAAGCGCGTGCATGCTAGATTCATGCTAGATTGGTGAGCAATTAGCACTTTACTATCCAAAAGAGGAGGACTGTATGATAAACATTACTCTGCAAGAAACGCTCAACAAACGGGTGGCAAAAAGCAGTGTTTCTTTAAAAATAGAAAACGAAGAAACTGCTTCTGATCCATACGCAAAATACGACCTTGTCGTAAAGCTTGCGACCCTCAAGCTCATGCTCCAAGAGCTCAGGCACTTCACCTGTTTCGGCTCCGTCAAAATACTCGTTCAAGGCGGTAACAGATTAAAAACCGATTTCACACTTACCATCCATGACAAGCAAGCCCATGAGGCTCTCCTGCGAATTGCCAAAAGTATTGAGCATATAGCCACAACGTTTGTCCAAGATCACCCAGGAATACGGCTGGAATTACTTTTTGAGCAAACCGTAATAAACACTGCCCAAAAAGCCGCCTAATCGCCCTCGCAGACACACCCAGAAAACAAATCACCGCCTCATACCGAAGCGGTTTTTTCTTTTTCTGCTATGTCGCCATATCTTCTAACTCCGTTTGTCGCTAAAATAGCGCTCGCGGATAAGCTTGACCACCGCACGGCGTGCCTCATCGGGATAGAGATTGCCCATTTGCGCCACCTCATCAAATCGTTTCCAGACAAGCTCGTATTGGTTTTGCTCGTTCATGTGCTCCTTCTCTGGGCCACCCAACACCGGCTCACCGGAAAAATCAGCCACCAAGAAAAATGACTCCTCAATCTCCATCGGTATATTTTCAAAATGGAGCAAAACTCCTGCCGGCACAATCGTGATGCTCGCCCCTTCTTTGAGCTCGCGGATCACCGCCTCCTCGGCCGTCTCATACTCCTCGATCCTCCCTCCGGGGAAGGTAAAATACTCATGCCCGCCTTTGACGCGTCGCATAAGCAAGACCTTACCCTCTTTTATGATGATTGCCGCTACTCGTTTGTCCATATATATATTTAACTAATACGCTCCGTGTTTGATCCGATAAGTGCGAGATCCACAAATGACGGCGACTCGACACATAGTGGATAGAGCTCTGTAGTAAATTTTTTGGCATACGCACTCAAGCGATGCTGGCGCTCCGCCTCCTCATCCTGAAACGACATGACATGCACGAATGAATACCCGTCGGGTTTTTTAAATGCGGCATAAATAATAGTGTCAGGCTCATTGGTTTTGACTGCCGAGACAAAGGCGCGAATCGCGGACTCGGCACTATCGAGCTTACCCTCCCGCACCGTAAATTGTACAATCTTGTGGATCATCTGCCTTTTTGTCTGTACGATATACTTGGAAACGTATAAAAATATTTTGGATCTACCCTACCATCTACTATCTCGATGCCATCCGCCCGGAGAAGCATCGCTTTTTTCTTGCATCCGCCACGCGCCGAGTACCCACCCAGCTCGCCGGACGCGGCAACCACCTTGTAGCATGGATAGTTGATAGGATCCGTATTGCTCCCCATGATAGAGCCAACCGCCCGCGGCGAGGTATCGCAAACCCGAGCAATCTCCTTGTAAGTAGCGACCATTCCTTTGGGTATTTTTTTGAGTAGCAAAATCGCCCGATGCATAGCAATATCTTAGCACGCGCGCGCCAAAAAGCAGAAAACCCCCGGGGTTTTCTTATGAATTGTCCGAAGACAAGTAAGAATTACCTAGGGGGTTGTGCCCTCATAAGAGAGCCGAGGCAGTCATCCGACCGGTGCGTGTGTTAGCCGGAGAATGACCACAAGACCAGCAAGAAAAGAGACGGAAAGCGTGCATTTAGCCCGCTAATAGAAAGGTTGCATATATGCCCCCCTCGTCGCCCTATATCTTGGCGAGATATGATATAAAAGTAAAACACGTTAGAAAAAAGCGACTTTTTACAAGGTAGCACCGATTACAATATTCGTCAATAGTTAACGCCTACCCTGCAAGGAGCCCCCTTTTAGGCGCCACTTGGAGATTCGCCCACTAAACACAAGGCCCGAACAGAGGACAAAAAGCGCAATAATATTTATCACGTCAGCGACTATTTGCATGTTCGATTTTTTGAAAGCAAACGGCTGGTATTTCAAAAAAGCCTCCAGCTCCGCGCGCTGACTAGTAGCAAACTGATCCCCTGGCCGGCAGTTATTTTCATCCGGGTACACATAACACACCGGATTTTTAAAATTAAAACGTCCATCTGCTTCCGCAAACGCCGATCCGGGACGAAGCGCGCCAATCGGCAAATATTCAAGCTTATAGCCAAAGATAGCGTTGTAACAGGCAAGCTGGGAGGCGCCGGTCACCAGCATATCGTTCTGCCCGGGCCGCGGGTTTATCTGCGTCATAGAGTCATAGAGACCAACCCCCGCGATCAGAGGAGTCTCTCCCCCATCACGCACGCGCCAATATGCTTGATCAATCCATGCACCGCTGTATGACTCGGTCTTGTAGTATGCTGTATCCTGAAACGCTTGGTAGCCAATAGCCCCCACTACCAAAACGCCGGCGACAAGAACTGCATACCTTTTGGCTCGCTCAAACGAAGCAAGTGCGAGCACCCCTGCAAGAATAGCAATCGGTATATACGCCGCGAACCAACGAACCAGCAAGCTACTGCTTTTGACAAACGGGATACTTTTTAAAAAATTATTCCAAGAAGGATTGTATACATTGAGAATTATGGGCAAAGATAGAGCAAGCGCGATACCGACTCCATAGAGGCCTGTGCGCACTGACGGCATGCGCCACGTCCGGCCCTGCACCAGCCAAAATATCCACGCTCCCAACCCCAGGAGCATCAATGCCAGCGGCACCGGCGTGACGCCAAACTCCAGCTCATGCCGACCCACAGCCCACTGGAGGTTTGTGAGCAGAGACGCGGAGATCTCAACCGGCGGTCGCCCAAACAAGGCCCGAGACGCGACCATCACCGCATCAAATACCGTTCGATATCCCGGCAAGAGATACTCGTCGCGCGGAAAATATTGAAGAAACGACAATGCGGCGACAAGTTTGGAGG
>CAYGFT010000012.1:0-21866 GCA_964349275.1 uncultured Candidatus Saccharibacteria bacterium | reverse complement strand
GCGTAACACCGCCGCCGCAAACATAGCACCCTCCATGCAATGCGCGGTATGTTCACGGAGCACGCGACGTGGCGACATGCAGGTCTCGCCTTTCTCTTCAAAATTAATCGCAAGGGTATTGAGAAAGTCTTGGATTTTTCGTGGGGTGTTCAGGCGACGTAATACGGTAAGCTCTTCTTTGCTAAAATCAGACATAGGCATAGCATAGCGCTATTTATAGGTCTCGTATAGAGAAAATGACCCCTATGCCAGGGGTCATTTTAGTGTATCAGAGAGGTTTAATTTTTTATCGAGCTTCCTCTTTTTTGTTGATTGCATACAGTACAGAGAGGAGTATGAGTATTGCGGCGAGTGGTAAGACGATACAGCCAAGATGTAATATGAGCGCTACCGGTATGGCTATAAACACACCAATAATCCAGAAAAATATTTTGTCGGATATATGGTGCATAGGTTTTCGCCAGATGATCTCCATGAGGATGATGAGTGCGAGCACAATCAGAAGCGCGATAATACATTCTAGTGTTGCGCCGGATGAGGCAGGAGCAGTGAATACCGAGGCGAGCAGATTTTGGAATCCGCTTTTTTGTTCTAGACCTACGGGTGTCTCATCAAGATTAAGTGGGGGAGAGTTGATCTGTCCAGGCGGTGGTTCTGTATCAGTAGGTACGGATGTAGTTGGAGTTGTAGATGACTGGTCGGTATGCGGAGTGGATGATGTCGAGATGTTTTGTTGGGTATCTGAAGCTATCGTTTGCGGTTGAGTAGGAGTCGTATTTTTTTGCGGTACGCTCGGTGGGGTGACTCGCGTAGGTTGTGGTCGGGGTGAGACATTGAGTGAGGCGGGATACGCTTTGAATATTTGGATTTCTTGCTTCTGTGCATCGGTAAGCGCAAATTCACGTGCACAGTATATTTCATTTACTCGTTTCTTGGTGGTGATGTAGACGTATCCGGTCGGCTTGTCGTGGCCCCAGGGTGCGAGCACCAGATCAAAATATTTTTGCTGGAATTGTGATACGGCATTGAAGGTGGTGAGATCAAAAAAGCCGGTTATTCCTAGATTGGAAAATCCCTCGAAGTTGCGCAGGAATACTTGGAGCTTTCGTACCTCGACGGGATTATTGTTTGCGCCATATTTAAGATACTCAAGGAGATAGTTGCATTCTTTCGGGGCCTCAGAGATGGTAACTTCTTTGCCGATTGCTTTTGATGACCATTCTTCGGAAATGGGACGGAAGTAATACGGTATTTTTGGGATCAGTCCATCGATGACAATGCTGTGATCTTTTATAAGAGCGGCGCGCTTATCTGTAGTATTGGTGTAGCCAAAATTGATTCGTGAGCCATCGGCAAGAGCTCGCGTACTTGTACCATACACCACCATACTCGTGCCGGGGATATTAGTGGTCCAGGTGATGAGTGCAGACGTGTCGGAGAGAGACACAGCACGCTCATTGGTGATGACGATATTAGTTTGCTGAAGTATGCCGCCACCGCCAACAATACTATTGCTCGATGACCCGCTACTCCCTCCACCTCCACCTCCACCGCCGCCATTGCTCGGAGGATTGTTTTTGGGCGTTATAGTAACGATGCGTTTTGCTTCCGGAGCGGACTTGCCTGTAGAATCCTTCACATTGTAGACAATGCCATATGCCCCCACCGCAGTAGACGAGGTGATCACATCTCCCGATACTACAATGTGCGCGGTGATATTCCCATCTTCTTGATCAAAGGCGGTAGCACCCGGATCGGAGAAGGCATCGCCAGTTCTTATCTCATAGGGGTTATTCCCTAGTACAGTAATTGTAGGCGTGGCGTTTTCGTTGGTATCATCTGGGTTGTATGAAGTCTCATTGGCTGGGTCTCCGTCCGTGTGACATGCTGGGTCAGCCTTGTCTATTTTTGTGTCAGTATCATTGTCGATGCCATCGGAGCATTGTGGATGGGAAGCCGGCTGTTGCACGATGACGGTACGAGATATTTGAGGGGCAGAGGCGCCCTTGGAGTCTTTGACATCATATTTGATTGTGTATGATCCTGCGGGAGTTGTAGACGCAATTTTATCACCCGAGACTACAATGTGTGCCGTGATGTTGCCGTCCTCTTGGTCTTGGGCTGTCGCACCCGGATCGGTGAAAGGACCGCCGATTACTATAGTGATGGGGTTCTCCCCATTGAGCGTGAGAGTTGGGGGCATATTTTCGTCAGGGTCGGTTGGATCATAGGAGGTATCATTGGTTGGGTCTCCATCAGTGTGGCATGCGGGATCCATGCTATCGGTCAAATCGTCTCTGTCATTGTCCGCATCATCTGAGCATTGCGGGTGTACGGGAGAAATTACCACTGTACGTTTTGCTTCGGGGGCAGAGGCGCCCTTCGAGTCTTTGACGTTGTAGGTGATGGTGTATGTTCCGACGGGGGATGTATTAGTGATCGCATTTCCAGCGATTACAATACGCGCGGTGATATTCCCATCTTCTTTATCAAAGGCGGTAGCACCCGGGTCGGTAAATGTCGCACCAAACGTAATGAAGAATGGGTTGTTCCCGAGAAGGCTAATGAGCGGTTTTGAGTTCTCGTCATTAATGGCGGGGTTGTAAGAAGTCGTATTGTCCGGATTCTCATCCGTATGACACGCCGGATCCGCTTGGTCTATCTTCCCATCACCATCATTGTCGATGCCATCGGAGCATTGTGGTTTGGGAGGCGGCGGAACAGTTTGTTTGACAATAACCGTGCGTCGTACCTCGGGCGCAGGGACATTTTTTGAGTCTTTCACATTGTAGACAATCGTGTATGTCCCTGGCGTACTGGATGAGGTAATAACATCTCCCGAGACTACAATGCGCGCGGTGATATTGCCGTCCTCTTGGTCTTGGGCTGTCGCACCCGGGTCAACAAAGGGAGTGCCGTTCTCTATTTCAAATGGGTTAAGGCCGAGGAGTTTAATAATAGGAGCCATATTCTCATCATTGATATCCGGATTGTATGAAGTATCGTTTTCTGGGTTGTTATCCGTATGACACGCTGGATCCGCTTGGTCTATCTTCCCATCACCATCATTGTCGATGCCGTCGGAGCATTGTGGTTTGGGAGTAATGACTAATACTGTGCGTGTTGCTTCCGGTGCAGGCAGTCCTTGGGTGTCGCGTACATTGTAGGTAATGACGTAAGTACCTGGTATGGTGGCTGGGGTGATACTACTACCCCCAACTACAATGCGCGCGGTGATATTGCCGTCTTCTTGATCAAAGGCGGTAGCACCCGGGTCGGTAAATGTATTCCCTTGAATTATGGTAAGAGGATTGTCGCCAAGGATGGTGATCACGGGCGCATGGTTTTCTGGCGGTTCATGCTCGTCTAAGAGACATCGCAGTGCACCATGGGCATAGGAGCTTATTTTTGCCAAAAGTATTTTCTGTGTCGTGTCTGTGTTTGCGAGTGGTGCGGACGGATCGCAAACTCCCATATCATCGCCCGTATCAAGATCGGGGAACTGTATCCTGCCATTGTTTACGATTCCCTTGCAGGAGGTAAGTATGTTTTTGCCATCAATGCCGTTTTTGTTCTCTGTGCTTAGAGTTGCATGCTCGCTAATACGCAAGGCTCCGCTGTATGATCGGATGATATTATTGCCACCGATTGTGCGTACATCATATGCTTCGGAATTGACTATAATTTTTTCAGTAGTAGTGGCGCCGTCGTTTCTATTGTCCGTTACGGAAAATGATATATCATTTTTGGCAAATAAGGTGATGGACCCCTTGGTGCTATATCTATTTGCGTTATCAAACGCGCGATCACGTGCGGTGATGCTCCCTTCGAGAGAGCGCACGTCGATCGTGCCGCTTTTGGAGCTATTAGAGGCAGTTTTTACTGCGATGGCGCCAAAGTTGGGGCTGTGCTTATCTAAAATTATATTTCCAAGGACAGTGATATCTCCTTTGGCACGAATAGTAATCTGTCCAGGCAGTGGATCATGCTTAGCATATACGAATATACCGCTGGTGCGGGGGATACGTGTATTCTCTATTTCATCAGGGAAGCGATTGGCGCCATCTACCAGCACCGTTCCGTTAAAAGATATCACGTTGACGGTAGAAGTAGCGCCGCTACGGTAGTTGGATTCTATGAGACCGTGGAGTTCGATATTATTTCGCGCCAGAATATCTATGTTGCGCCCGCCATAGTCGGCGCCGGTTACCATAATGCGTGATTTTGCACCGGTAATAATATTGTTGCAACAGGATACGATGGTAATCTGTCCGGGTGTCTGCATAGTGCCGCCGACGGTGTTGAGTATGAAGCCATGAATGACCACATCACTTCCGCCTTTGATGAGAATATCTCCTGCGGGTTGGTTGAGAGATTGTACTTCTATCAGTGCTCCTTCCTCGACAAATATGGAGCAGGTGGTTTTGATAATGATACCCGGGGCGTGGCGGTTATTGGTGCCAGTCGGGATTTGGGTAGTTTTAATGGAGGCACCGTTTTTTACTACGAGGCGCTTTCCACCGAGATCAAAAATAGCATTCCAGGTATTTGCTGTTGTGCCGTTTTTCTCATAGGTAAAAAATTGGCAGAGGTCCTGGTCGCCGACGCATATTGGTATGACCTGATTAAAATCTATGGTTACGTTTTCATCTACCACAATCTCAATGCTATTTCCCCGGGAGTCTTTTTCACAGCTTGCACATTGGCTATTTGACTCTACTTGGGTCTCGAGTTCTTGGGCTTGCGAAAAATTACTTAGATGAGTGGTCTCGCTAGTTGCTTCTCCGGTGTCTGTATTTTGGGTATTTTGTAGCGCCTCTTCTGTTGAGGTAGATTTATCGAGGGAGGTCCGTGCACTAATTATATCGGACATAAGGGTTGCATCTATGTCCGATACGTTTTGCGTTGGTAGTTCTTGGGTTCCAGACTCGAGAATCGGGTTATTTTGGGTAGTCTCGATGACATTTGCTTCTCCTGCCTCAACGGGTAGCAAGCTCTCCTCAAGAGGAGTTTCAGCCGCTCCTTCTGATAAGATATTTTCGTCCACGATCTCTTGCATAGACGGGGTCGTAGATGTATTTTCTGTGCCTAAGGACACTAAAGAATCTTCTGCAAGAAGAGTCTTTGGATATACGCTTAGTGTAGAGATGAATAATAAAGATAACGAAAAAGCAACCAGTAGGCGTTTCATGGCTAGTTCAATTCTTAAGAGATAATTAACGTCTCAAGACGCACAGAGGCATAGAGCGCCTCTTCCAATGACACAGAGAGAAAGAGCTTGAAATTTTTGTGCTAAAGTTTGAAACAAAGGACGAAAACGTAAATTGCTGTATCAGACATTAAACGATCTAGACTGTTGTCCGTTAGAATATGTTTAGAGAAACGAACGGTGGATCAGAGAAAGAGAATAATTTACGTGTAGTACCGGCGCATTCTAACTAAATAAGACGGGATAGTCAACGCATCTCTTTCATAAGATCTTAGTTTTTATTACTGTGGAAATCTTGTGGACATGATTCTGCTGGGCATAGTCGCTTGTACGGTGATGATAATTATGGCTATAGTGTATAGGTGTTGTATGTATCATATTGTTGTTCAGGTATAAAAAGTATCGATGAGGAGTAATACAAAAATATCTTTAATGGAAGCGCTATCAATCCAAGATCTTAAAAAAACCTATGCGACTGGTGTCCAGGCTTTGCGGGGCGTAAGTCTCTCGGTGGCCGAGGGCGATTTTTTTGCGTTGCTCGGACCAAATGGCGCGGGCAAGACGACGATTATTGGCATTGTCACCGGTTTGGTAAACAAAACTGCCGGCGCGGTGCGGATATTTGGGGATGATCTCGATGTCGTGCCGGATCGTACGCGAGTGCATATCGGGGTAGTCCCACAGGAGTTTAATTTTAATATCTTCGAAAAGGTAGAGAATATTGTAGTGAGTCAGGCAGGGTATTATGGAATCCCGCGCGCACAGGCAATACGTGATGCCGAAGTATTGCTCAAGCAGTTGGGGTTGTGGGAGAAACGCGATGCGCAATCGCGTGTGCTCTCCGGAGGCATGAAGCGTAGACTCATGATCGCACGGGCACTTATTCACCGTCCGCGACTCCTCATTTTAGACGAGCCGACTGCGGGTGTGGATATTGAACTCCGTAGAGGCATGTGGGAGTTTCTTACCAAGATTAATAATGAAGGGGTGACTATAATTCTCACGACGCATTATTTGGAAGAGGCAGAACAGCTTTGCAAGAATGTGGCGATTATCAATAAAGGCGAGATCATAGAGCATGGCTCAATGCGTGATCTTCTCTCTACCTTAGAGAATGAGAGTTTTCTTTTTTATCTCAAGGATCCGATATCGGATGTTATTTTGGGCACGCTCACGCACTGTGATATTCACCAGGTTGACCCGACAACGCTGGAGGTAACCTTAAAAGACGGCGCACGACTCAATGATTTTATTGTCCAGCTTGCGCAGGCGGGTGTCACTATTCAGTCTATGCGTAACAAGTCAAATCGTCTGGAGGAAATTTTCTTGAGTCTTATTAGCGGTGATACAAGGGAGTAATCATGGAAAGCAGAAAAATATTTATTGCATTCTCAACTATGGTACGTAATGAAGTCGGCCGGTTTATGCGTATTTGGAGCCAGACGCTCATACCTCCGGTAATTACCACGGTGCTGTATTACGCTATTTTTGGGTCATTTATCGGGTCGCAAATCGCGCCGATACACGGATTTTCGTATATGCAATTTATCGTGCCGGGGTTGGTCATGATGGCAGTTATCACCAGTTCATTTTCCAATGTAGTCGGATCATTTTACTTTTCAAAGTTTCAGCGTAGTATCGAAGAGCTCCTCGTATCTCCCATGCCATTTTGGGTGCTGATTGCAGGGTATATTACGGGAGGAGTTGTGCGCGGGTTGTTGGTGGGGACTATCACACTTCTCGTTTCACTATTTTTTACGCATCTCGTGATTAATAATATATTTTTTGTGCTCTCGTTTATTCTCCTGACCGCAATATTGTTTTCACTGGCAGGGCTTTTAAACGGTCTCTACGCAAAGAACTTTGATGGTATTACTTTATTTCCTACCTTTGTACTCACGCCACTCACGTATCTGGGCGGCATTTTTTACTCTATAGAGGCACTGCCGCCGTTTTGGCAGAGTATGTCCAAGCTCAATCCCATCCTCTACATGATCAACGGGTTTCGCTATGGATTTCTTGGTTTCTCCGATGTGAGCATCGTGGCGAGTTTTGGGATTCTTGTCGTGTGTATTGTTGTGCTCTTAGGTCTCAACTGGCATCTCTTTCGCAAAGGATACGGACTTCGGTCGTAAGGTTCATACATTTTTTCTCAAGGATATATTTTTGCTACACTAAGAGCAGTGTTCTTTTCTAATGTCTCTACAATGAGGAGGGAGTTATGAGTACGAATGTATCCATCGGGCGGGGACAAGCTCGGGTAGCTCACGGTCGGATATTGCAACCTTGGACGTTGCTCGGGATTGCGCTTCTACATGTTGGAGCGGCGGTAGCTATTTGGTATGGCGCATCGTTTGGGTTTTCCTGGGAGAGTATCATACTTACGGGCATCTATACGTTACTCACCGGTATTGGCGTTTCAGTGGCGTATCATCGTATGCTTACTCACCAGAGTTTCAGGACAGACTCAAAACTGTTGGAGTATGCACTTGTATACTGGGGTGGTGTCGCAGGACAAAATGCATTCACTTGGGTATTAAACCATAGATCCCATCATGAGTTTGGGGATACAGAGCATGATCCATATTCGTACTATTGGCCGTACCACGGTGGGGTTCGTGGTTTTCTGTGGGCACATGTGATTGCATTGGTGTATACGTTCGGTCGTCCGGCCAAATATGCTTCTTTGCCAGACAACGATCCATATCATGATGTGATTCTTTGGGAGCAAAAATGGCATACGCCAATTTTTCTTTCGGGATTTCTTGTCCCGGGTCTTATCGCCGGCTGGGACGGACTGCTTTTAGCGGGATTTGCCCGTATTGTGTACGTATTTCATGTGACTTGGTCAGTAAACTCGGTTTGCCATATGTGGGGGCGAAAAGCCGCCCGCGGAGTTATCCCCGGAAGGAATAGCCCGCTTGTTATTCTCCTTGATGTCGTAGGCGAAGGGTTTCATGAAGCTCATCACCTCAATCCGTCTTCTGCATACCTTGGCTGGAAATGGTGGCATCTTGATGCAGGTAAGTGGGCGATACAGTTCTTTGAACTTTTTGGGTTAGTATACGATGTTCATAGACCGCGAGCTCTTCGTTCAGGATAAAAACAAACGGCTTCGTTGAAGCCGTCTTTTCTTTCTACAAAATATACTTAAGCCGATACGATCCACTCCAAAGCCTCTGCTTCGGTTTTGAAAGCTTTGAGATTGGTGCGTCCGGAGAGAGCGAGTAAAATATCTTGGGCGAGTATTATGTAAGGGTTGCCACCGAATGCCGCGGATTTAAGGACATAGGGCTCATTGTCTTTCATGAGTTCAGCAAGCGCCGCCAAGATTTCCATGTCGTATGAGGTTAACTCTGATATATCGATGATTGCGCGTACCTTGCCGCCTTTGCGATTGTATACGTCTCTGACGGTAGTGCGTAATTTGTGTGCCCAGACCATAAATGCTGGCATGGTGTCATGATGCAGGTCTCCGCCAATGCGGGCGTGGATAATATTATTGCGATCGACTTCTACATCAAAATGTTCCGTTCCCTTTGTCATATGCTTCTAGTATATCAAACCATGCTTGTCATGGTACACTATGCATACACCGAGTTGCGATTTTCATATAATGGGCTAGACTAAATGGTGCTATGCAGGGTGCTTCTGATAAAGAAACAATCAAAGAACTGCTTTCCCGTGGGGTAGCCGAAGTGCTTGATCGTGCACATCTGGAGAAGCGTTTGGTATCCGGTGAAAAACTGCGCATTAAGCTCGGTATCGATCCCACAAGCCCCAATATCCATCTGGGGAGATCCGTGCCACTTTTGAAGTTGCGAGATTTCCAAGAGCTGGGGCACCAGATCGTCTTCATTGTCGGCAATTTTACGGGTGTGATCGGCGACACAAGCGATAAATCCGCCGAGCGGCCGATGCTGGAGCGGTCCGCGGTGGAGGAGAATCTCAAAACGTATCTTGATCAGTATAAAAAAATTCTAGACATTGAGCGCACCGAGATCCGCTATAATGCCGAGTGGCTGGAGCCATTGGGGTACAAAGAAATAGCAGATCAGGCCAATGCCTTTTCTCTGGCGGAGTTTGTCGCGCGCAAAAACATCAAAGATCGTCTGGAGGCGGGTAAGCGCATATCTCTGCGCGAACTGCTCTATCCACTCATGCAGGGATACGATTCAGTAGTAGTAAAAGCCGACCTTGAGCTCGGCGGTACGGATCAGTGGTTCAATCTTCTTGCCGGCCGTACCTTGCAGGAGCACTACGATCAGGCCCCGCAGGATATCATGACGATGCATTTGATTATGGGGACTGACGGGCGCAAGATGAGCTCGAGTTGGGGGAATACCATTAATCTTTTTGATGAACCAAAAGAAATGTTTGGTAAGGTTATGAGTATGCGAGACACGGAGATGGTATCATATTTTGTGCATTGCACACGTGTGCCGATGCAAGAAGTTATCGAGATAGAGCAGGCACTTACGGCAGGTTCGGTAAATCCGCGAGATACCAAGATCCACCTTGCTCATGAGATTACCAAAATGTACTGGGGAGCGGAGGGCGCGCGTGCGGGAGAGGAGTATTTTCGGAGTACATTTCAAAAAAAAGAACTCCCGACTGATATAGAAACGGTGCACGTTTCTTCGTATGCTATTGTCGATGTGCTCGTAGAGACAGGACTGGTAAAAAGTAAAACGGATGCGCGTCGGATTCTCAAAGAAGGTGGAGTAAAAGTAAATGACGCGGTGGTTGTGGATGAAGGTTTTTCTGTCCCGTCAGGTGCCGTGCTGCAAAAAGGGAAGAAATCATTTAAACGAATCTCTTAGTATATAGGTTCTGCGACGATTCACCTTGCCGTATACACGCGAGGGAGTATATATTTTCATGAAAGAAATAGAAATAAAATTTAGAGTTAGAGATTTTACGGAGGTGCGCGCTCGCCTCAAGAAACTCGGTGCGCGTCTTGAATGGAAGGGCGTTGAGCAGTCGTGGTTTTATGATACGCCGCGCCAAGACCTACGTGCCAAAGGATACAATTTGCGCCTGCGGGCCTGGGACGGCCATAGTTATATGCTCACGCTCAAAACCAAACCGCGCCAAGAGGATGGTCGTTACAAAATACGCAATGAGCACGAGATGCAGATTAGTAGTCTGGATACGGCATTTAAAATTTTAAAACTGCTTGGCTATGGGGAGCGTATCAAATACCGCAAATTCCGTGAGCACTGGAAACTGCGCGGGGCCTCGGTGGAGCTCGACACGCTCAAAGGTATGCGCTTTGTGGAGATTGAGGCCGGTAAGCGACGGATAGATGAGCTCGCTGATGCGCTGGGACTCGACTGGAAAGAGACGGTGCGGAAAGGCTATATTTCTTTGCTTCAGGAGGCGGAAAAGCGCTCGGAGTAGTGCTTGACTTTTGCTTTCACAAGGAGTATAATACCCCTTGTAAGAGTTTTCTCGAGTTTGTTTTCACCCCCCTTATACGAGCTAATCGGCTAAGGTGTGCCAAGGACCACCGGTCCCTCGTGAGTAAGAACAAAGAGAAGGTCGCCTTACATTTAAAGGCTAGCAAGTATAAGGACTAGAATGGCCAAAAAATTGTATGTGGGTGGATTGCCTTACAGCACCACCGATGATGCCTTGCGCGATGCATTCGCACAGGTAGGAACCGTCGAGTCGGCTACGATCATCATGGATAAGATGTCGGGTCGCTCCAAGGGTTTTGGCTTTGTCGAGATGTCCACAGACGAGGAGGCGCAAGCCGCAATCGAGATGTGGAACGGCAAAGACTTCGAAGGCCGTAAGCTTACGGTCAACGAGGCTCGTCCGATGGAAGCTCGCCCTCCGCGTCGCGAAGGGGGTTTCAATCGAGGGGGCAACGGCGGTAGCCGTGGAGGTTTCGGTGGCGGCATGCGCCGTAGCTGGTAATCTCTGCCAAAAGGAACAACCCTGGGGCGACCGGGGTTGTTTTCTTTTTGGGTAAAAAAGATTGATAATGAAAAGCCTAGAGATTTATGAGTGAGTCGCAGACAAAGTATACACTACAGATTTTCTGGCGGCATGCTAAAAAGCATCGGCTGAGTCTTTTTATCATGCTTGTGAGCATGGTAGGGGCGACATTTTTGGAGGTCTACGTGCCATTTTTGTACAAGCAGTTGTTCAATGCACTTAGTGCAGGAGGTCCTGCTTTGCCGCAAGCTATTGCGCATATTATTTGGCAGATTTTTGCCATCAATCTGGTGTTGCTCGTTGTGTGGCGGACGTATTGGCTGTGCGACAATTATTTTTATCCGCGGACGATGTCGGATCTTCTCAATACCTGTTTTGAGTATTTGCAGAAGCATTCATACAATTTTTTTAACAATAATTTTGCGGGAAGTTTGGTGCGCAGGGTCAACCGCTACCCAAAAGCGTTTGAGGAGATTTACGATCAATTCGTGCTCAATATAGGGCAAGCGCTATTGCGTATCGGGACGATTCTCGTCGTTTTATATTTTCAGCACTGGATGCTCGCACTTTTGATAGGTATTTGGGCATTCGCCTATACGATGGTCAATATCTTTCTCGCTCAATATAAGATGAAATTTGATGTAGAGCGTGCGGCGATGGATACGAAGGTCACCGGGCGTCTGGCTGATGTGGTTTCCAACAATATCAATCTCAAACTCTTTGGCGGGTTGCATGCGGAGATCTCCATGTTTGCAGATTTGAGTGCAGGGTTGTCTCGCTTGCGGCGTCGCTCGGGTAACGTAGGAATTGGTATAGAGACTGTGCAGGCATTTTTTATGGTATTGCTTGAGTTGGGAGTTTTGTTTGTTGCGTTTCATTTTTGGCGTGAGGGGTTGCTCACGATAGGAGATTTTGCCTTACTCCAAGCGTATCTTATGCAGATATTCAATAGTTTGCGCAATGTGGGTCGGCATATTCGCCGACTGTATGAGAGTCTTGCGGACGCTGCAGAGATGACAGAGATTCTTATGACGCCGTACGAGGTTGCCGACAGAAGCGGTGCGGCAGAGTTGCGGGTGGCAAAAGGCTTGATTGAGTTTCAACATGTGACATTCCATTACCACGAAAATAAAGATGTCTACAAAGATTTTAATTTGGTGATCCGGTCAGGCGAGCGAGTGGCGCTCATTGGTCCTTCTGGTGGGGGTAAGTCTACGGTTACGAAACTTCTCTTTCGTTTCTTTGATATCCAAGGAGGAAGTATTTTGGTGGACGGCCAGAATATCGCCGAGGTTACGCAAGAGAGTTTGCGCCAGGCTATTGCTTTGGTACCACAGGATCCTATTTTGTTTCATCGTACGCTCATGGAAAATATCCGTTATGCCCGAGCATCCGCTACAGATGCAGAGGTAATGGAGGCGGCAAAACTCGCACATTGTCATGAGTTTATTGAAGAGTTCCCGGAAAAATATGAGACGTACGTAGGGGAGCGGGGAGTAAAGCTTTCCGGGGGTGAACGTCAACGAGTAGCGATCGCGCGGGCCATACTCAAAAATGCACCGATTCTGGTATTGGATGAGGCGACGAGTAGTTTGGATTCTGAATCAGAAGCGTTTATTCAAGATGCGCTTCGAAATCTTATGAAAGGGAAGACCACCATTGTTATTGCACATCGTCTCTCTACTATTATGCAGATGGATAGGATTATCGTCATTGAACATGGGCGAATTGTCGAGGAGGGTAAGCACGAGGAGCTCATCAAAACGGAGCAGGGAGTATACCAAAAACTTTGGGAGATCCAGGTGGGCGGGTTTGGCGCAGTGACCTAAAAAATAATCCGTGGGGAACGGATTATTTTTCTTATTTCTTATGCTTCGAACGTTCTACTTTGGAGAGATATTTTTTGCGTAGGCGCAGATTTTTTGGAGTGATCTCCAAAAGCTCGTCGTCCTCAATAAAATCAAGCGCTTGTTCAAGCGTGAGGATGACCGGTGGGGCGAGCTGGGTAATACCGTCCGAGGACTTGGAGCGCATGTTGGTAAGCTGTTTGCCTTTGCAAACGTTGATGTCGATATCATCCTCTTTGGCGTTTTCCCCGACGATCATGCCTTCATATACATCCACGCCCGGCCCAATAAATGTGGTACCTCGGCCTTGAGCAATATCAAGCCCAAATGCGAGGGCTTTTCCCGCCTCATGTGCTACCAAGACACCCTTGCGGGTTTTTTGAATGGCCGCTTCTTCTGGACCAAAGTGCAGAAAGCGTGAGTTGAGCACAAATGAGCCTCTGGTGAGGGTGACGAGTGTATTACGAAGACCGAGGAGTGATCGCGTGGACATCTCGTAGACAAAACGTACGTCTGAAGCGTGCGGGAAGGTATCGGTGAGTTTTGCCTTTCGTTTGGCGAGTTCGGAGACGATAGTGCCGCGGTAGGTTTCCGGTACATCAATAATGACTTCCTCGAATGGCTCCAGTGTTACGCCGTTTTCTATTTTGGTGACTACAGACGGTTTGGAGACTTCGAGTTCAAATCCTTCGCGTCGGAGTGTTTCCAGTAGAATAGAAAGATGCAGTTCGCCTCGTCCAGAGATGAGAAATTTTTCTCCTGCGACTTCCATGCGGAGACTTACATTGGTTTCCAGTTCTTTCTCGAGTCGGTCTTTGATCTGACGGGAAGTGAGGAGATTACCATCTTGACCCACAAATGGGGAGGTGTTGGCTCCTACGGCAATTTTGAGTGTCGGCTCCTCAATGGCTACCGAGGGCAAGGCCTCGGGAGTTTTCTCATCGCAAATTGTGGTATTGATGGCGATTTTTTCAAATCCGGTAACCGCGGCAATATCTCCTGCGACCACTTCAGTCGCCTCTTTGCGTGATAGCCCATCCCAGACGTAGACGTTTTCAATACGACTTTTTTTGGTGGCGCCATCTGGCGTGATCATAACTACTGGTGTGCGTGGTGTCGCTTTGCCTCGGGCAATTTTGCCGATGGCGTATACTCCTTTGAAATCATCGTAATCGAGTGCGGTCACAAGCATTTGGAGTGGCTCTTCGGGGTTACCAGTGGGTGCCGGAATATAGGAGACAATTTTTTCAAACAATGGCTCCAGAGAACCAGTAATAGACTCTACCGCTCCTTCGGGGAGTGTCTCGAACGCTTTGCCGTCGCGGCCGATGGCATACAGTACAGGAAAATCGAGCTGGGATTCATGCACGGCGAGCTCCAGGAAAAGATTGTTAATTTCTTCAATAACCTCCGGGATGCGCCGTGCAGGTTTGTCGATTTTGTTGATGACGACGATCGGTTTGAGGTTGAGGTCAAGCGCCTTTTGGAGCACAAATCGGGTTTGTGGCATAGGGCCCTCTTGGGCGTCTACGAGGAGTATACAGCCATCTGCCATGGCCAGTGTCCGCTCTACCTCGCCACCGAAGTCGGCGTGCCCGGGAGTGTCGATGATATTAATTTTGTACTCTTTGTAGTGGATGGCATTATTTTTGGCGAGAATCGTGATACCGCGCTCACGCTCAAGATCCCCCGAGTCCATAATCAAGGTTTTAGACATTTCCTCGGCATTATCGCGGAACGTATGTGATTGCTTCAACAAAAAATCAACCAGGGTCGTTTTGCCGTGGTCGATGTGTGCGATAATTGCCACATTGCGGATTTTTGTATTGTCCATAACGATTCAGAAAAAATACCATATATTTTTGGGGTTGGCAATACGTTGGGCAGTTGGTACTATAAAACCCAATGAGAATCACTGTACATATCAAACCAAAATCAAAACACCCCGAGGTCAGAGAAGATCGAAGTGCTGGCATTGTGGAGGTATACGTATCTGCGCCGCCGGTGGACGGCAAGGCCAACGAAGAAATGTTGGAGCTTTTGGCTGATTATTTTGAGGTCGCCAAAAGCCTGATTACCATTGTCTCGGGACATACTGCCCGACAAAAAATTGTAGATATTCCAAGTTGGAAACGGCGTTGATTGATAATTTTTCTCCCAGAAAAAAACGGACCCCCTGGTGAGGGGGTCAAAGAGGAAAGTTATCAAACAACAAAAATCCAAACCGCGATATGGGGGTGAGACTTCACATAATGGCACAAGAGTGCCGATAGCCAACATGGGCTCAAGGGAGTCTAACCCCTATACGTTGAGATGGATATTTCTATCCTCGTAGATAATTCTACCACATGTAGGCGGGCGTATTCTCAAACTTGTGGATAAAGCAACATGATTTACAAATAATGGCAAGATTGGATTGGTGGGTATACTGGTCGGAGTTTAAGGATTCGTTTCGAGGTATGCATAGAGGTGTTTGCCGGTCTCGTTGTACACTACTTCGTCTATTGCTCGCGTGGAGAGTGAAAAAAGCTTGCGGCTGGATATGTCCGTGTTCTTTGATTCGCTTACAGCAAATATGAGACCCACAAAGTCTCCGGTGTATGGGTCTATAAGCGCGCCACCCGAAGACCCTTTTTGCGAGCCAAGGCTTTGGAGAGATTGTATGAAGTAGGCATCTTTTGCTTCAACGATGGTTTCAGAAAAAGAAAGATAGAGATAGGTAGTAATAGCTTGAAAGCCGAGGAGCTCGGCAGGATAACTGAATGTGGCGAGTGCCGTGCCAATGACTGCCTCTTTGGTGGGGTCTATAGTGAATGCAGGGAATGATACGGGCAAGGGGGTTTGGTTGGCGGATGAGACGACGCGCCAAAGCGAGACATCTTGGCGGAGGTTCTCGTCAGAATGTTTGGTGATGGAAAAGTTTTTCGGCATGAATACGCGCTCTACGAATGCATATGCATGTGCTGGGGAGCCCTGCCGTACCAGGCATCGCTGGGACTTTGTTTCTTCGGCGACGTGTGCATTGGTAATGATATAGCCTTTTTCACTGATAAGTACGCCGGTTGCGACACTAATCTCACCATTGCCGATGTTACAGAAAAAATTAACAACGCGCTCGGATGCCTGATCATAGAGTTTAGTTTGGGGTATGCGATCCTTGTGCGGTGTGGGTACAGGCGCGGGTGCAGGGATTTTGATTGCATCAAAAGCCGCTTGAGCGTTTTTAAGATTTTCCCGGAGCTTTTGGAGTGTCGCCTCGCGGTCTTCTGGTATTTGTGGGGGCTTGGGCGACTCTTTTTTTATGACGACAGGAGGAGTGGCGGTTGCTGTTTTTGTTTGTATGCTCGAAGTCGCGGATGGCGCAGGATCTTTTTTCTGTAGGCGCTCGGATATTACGGGGTCCGTGCGTGTCTCTACGGTAAGTCTGGGGGTGGCATTTTTTTCAAAGATAAAGATTGCGCCCGTAAGAGCACATAAGGTTCCTATGAGGGCTAGTCGTATATTCATGATTGTTTACGGCCAAGGCGCTTGACCCATGCGATAAATTGTTTGCCGCGATCTTGATAGTCGGTAAATAATCCAAAGCTGGGTGAGGCGGGTGAGAGCAGACAGATAGTTCCCGGAGTAGTTTCTCGAAATGCGATGGTAATGGCTTCCTGCATGTTTTTGGCGAAATATTCTTTTTGCGGTACGCGTTGAGTGATACGGTGTAGGGATACTTGTATGCGCTTGCCGCTCGGCGCAAATAAAATAAGTGTTTTTATATGTTTATGTCGCGCGATAAATTTAGCTAGCCGCGAGAAATCTATACCACGATCAAATCCGCCGAGGATGAGGGTTTGTACACGCGCGCCAAGCGCCTCGACCGCATACATGGCGGCTTCAGGAATGGTGGCGATAGAGTCGTTGTAGAATTCAATGCCCCGATAGGTGCCGATGGGTTCTAGACGATGAGGAAGGGGTTTGAATGTCTCGATGGCATGAGCCACATGTTTTTCAGAGATGCCCATGATACGTGCGATGGTGTATGCGGCGCGGATATTTGCTTCATTGTGTTTGCCTTTGAGGTGCGTGGGTCCGAGCGTGAAGGGGAGTGTTTTGATGATAGGGATGGCTTTTGCTTTGGTGGCGCGGGCAAGTTTGGCGAGTCTTGGATAGAGTGAACTATATACAAAATAATCATGGTTTGTAGCGTACGAGACCAGATGTTCTTTTGCTTGCCAGTAGGCGTTGCGGGTGCCGTGAAAATCCAGGTGCTCTTCGTAGAGGTTGAGGATGACTGAGATGTGTGGGGAGTAGTGAAGATCCATTGCTTGAAAGCTCGAGAGCTCGCATACATATATAGTGTTTTTTCTCACGGGTCGCAGAAGCTCGGTGAGCATCGGGTAGCCGATGTTACCGACGAGACGTGCATCAAATCCGCCATGTTTGAGCATCGTGGTCACGAGCGCTGAAGTGGTACTTTTGCCTTTTGATCCGGTGATGCCAATGATGGGACGTTGGGCATTGGCAAAAAATATATTGGTTGCGGTGGTATAGGGGATGGTGAGTTGTTTTGGGTGTGTGCCGGGAGAGCGAATAGCAAGATCGTATTCTTTTTGTTTTTTAAGGTAAGCCGTACCTTTTTTAGCATCGGTGACGCCAATCTGCATCTCTGGAAATTTTTTGCGCAAAAAATCCCGTGTGGCTTTGCCTTCTACGCCATAGCCGACGATAAGTATTTTTTTGTTGCGGAGTGTGGGTAGGTTCATAGGTGTTTGATGGTGGACAAAAATACTTTGGGTATAGTATGCGTGTGTGATATTCTGAGAGCTTGCTGCTTGAGTTTTGCTTTGTCTTTGATTTTGGGGAGGATTTTTTTCTCAAACAAGCGCATCGCTGGAGTGCCTCTAAACTCGCCACGTTCGTGAATACACAAAAATGCATACGTGGTTTCTTCAGGGGTGCCGACGCATTCAAATGGTTTAAATCCATGTATGCCGAGGAGCTCTTCGTAGGTGGGGAGGAGCTTGCGATCGGCGAATAGATTTTTGCCAAATATTTTTATAACTTCTTTCTTTGGGAGAAATGCCGCAAGCATACTAAATACAAAAATACATTTAGGGCATACTCCGCACCAGCGTTTGCCATGGAGCGAGCCACGGATTTTGAAATTGCGGTTGCAACTTGAAAATGCGGCGAAATATTTTTTGTGCCGAGAAAATAGTTCGGTGATTTTTGCCTCGGTAAGCGGGCGCAGAAGTGAGAAGTAGGTGATGGGAAGGGAGAGAAATGTTTTGGCGTATGTCTGGAACATGCGTTCGAACTCCAGTGTTTTGGACCATTGATGATTTATGGTCGTGCTATGCCAGTGGACATTGCCGTAGTCGGCGGATGCCTCATTGGAAGCGATAACATAGCGGTATCCGTAAAGGGCCGCGGCTAGGGTGCCAGTGAGTGCGTAGATGAGCGAGATGGGGATATGACCGTTGTATGTGTCGGCGCGTTTGTTGAGAGAGAGTAGCTTTGGATCAAGTTTGTGGCGCATGAGTATCGGTGATTTTTTCATGACATGTAGTACGTCCTTTTGCACGCGTGAATCATTGAGGAGAAATGGCGTGAATGATTTTTTATGTTTTGCGAGTAGCTCTGCTGACACTAGAGAGTCTTTGCCGCCGCCCACGAGAAGCAGGCTGCGGTCGGAGGTTTTTAAGCGAATAGGTTTAGGAGCCGGCACAGACACGCTATAGGGGAATGCAACAAGACGTCGAAAATCGATTTGGTTTTTATAAAAAAATTCACCGAGACCCTTGGTATATACGGTATTCCAAAAGGCGGCTTCAGCACGAGAGAGTGTGCGGTTTTCTATTGTAATTGTTTTTGGGGCGTACAGTTTCCAGTAGCTGATGCCGAGGGCAATGTGAAGTGCATCACATATATGCTCTATGAGTTTTGCAGGTGGGTGAGCGAGATTTTTGGTTTGGTAGGTGAGTGTATCGGTAAAGTCTATCGTCTTTCTGCCGTGTCTGATTTGGTAGCAAAAAGAAACAACCCCGCGCTTTGGGTCGTGCCGCCAATTTTTGTATACAAAAACAGTTTTCGAGTTCTCCATAAACACCTTTGATTCTATCGTAAATTCGCCTCTCTGCCAACGAGCATGTGGCGACTTTATTGATTCTCCTGTAGTAGCATGGTAATTTTGTCCTATGCACAAAAACGCCACATTCTTGATACTCTTTGGCACCTTACTCGTTGCCGGCGGGTTTGTCTTGCGTGAGCGGGAGATGATGCGGGAGCGAGTAGCACTGCCGCGAGTTACACATGATCAGCAAGGACAGGATAATCAGCCAAACGGAGGGATGGATACAGCTTCACTTAAGGAGGTTATTAATCCAAAGATCAATCCTGTTACTGGCTGGAAGATATTTAAACACCCGGATGTGCCGATTACGTTTGAGTATCCGGGGGAGATGAAGGCGGTGAGTGTTTCTTTTATTAAGAAAGAATATCGTACTCCCGGACCATCTATTGTATTAAATAGTTCCGAGCACCAATTAGCTATTGAGTTTGCGTTACCAACAGAAGATGGTGGCTATGCTTGGGATTTTGCTAGAAAGATTGAGGAGGTGGTATTAAATTTCCAAGGCGAGTCATATAAGCTTGACTTAAACCAGGACTATACCCCACCCGAATTTTTTTTAGTAGGTACGTCTCTACCAACCCCATTTGTAGGCCATATTTCATGCAGGCATTATCAGTGTTCTGGGGACAAAACCCTCTCCCTCTTTAAACAGTTCGTCTCCTCCATAAAAATCATCTCTACTACCCAGTAACGATATTGTCCAAAAGCCTCCCAGCCTCCCATTTTATTCTATATGCACAAAAACGCCACATTCTTGATACTCTTTGGCACCTTACTCGTTGCCGGCGGGTTTGTCTTGCGTGAGCGGGAGATGATGCGGGAGCGAGTAGCACTGCCGCGAGTTACACATGATCAGCAAGGACAGGATAATCAGCCAAACGGAGGGATGGATACAGCTTCACTTAAGGAGGTTATTAATCCAAAGATCAATCCTGTTACTGGCTGGAAGATATTTGAGCACCCGGATGTGCCGATTACCTTTGAGTATCCGGCTGATATGAAGGCGGTGAGGGTCTCTTTGGTTAAGGAGGAACATCGTACCCCTGGACCATTTATAATTTTGAAGGGTCCCGACTATGGTATGAGTATCGATTTTTCCATACTAGATCCGGAGATTGGTACTGGTTTTGCTTGGAATTTTGCCCAGGTTATTGAAGAGAGAGAGATCGTCGTAGATGGTAAAAAATTTCAAACAAGTATACGAGGAGATTCTTCAGATGCAACTATATATTATGCTGCCGCGTCATTACCAAAGCCCTTCATAACAACTATCAACTGTCACGATTACGGTTGCCCAAGAGACACAGAACTCTCCCTCTTTAAACAGTTCGTCTCCTCCATAAAAATCATCTCTACTACCCAGTAACGATATTGTCCAAAAGCCTCCCAGCCTTTCATAGGATGGGAGGCTTTACATTCGTATAAAAACACGCTAGGAATAGACCGAGTTCGCACATTTACAACCTAATCATAAGGGAAGGATTTATCATGACTACATATGCGCACTATGGATAGGACTGCATAGTCTGCTCACGTCATTGTCTTTTGGTAAACAGACTAGATCATTGAGGATCTAGAGAAGGGATAGCATATGAGAAGGATGGTTTTGTTTCTTCTTCTGGCATTCGCGGTGCTCACAAGACCGTGCAGTGTTCAAGCACAAGCCAATTATGGCTTTAACTTTCCGGTAGCTCCCGCATCTTTGGCTGGAGATAAGTCTCTAGCAAAGAATGGGGAGTGCTATGTGGATACTCTGAAGAATGGATGGTTAGCGAGATTCTCGGATGACCCGAGTAGTAAGGACTATTACAAACGCCACGTAGCCGTGGACTGGAATAGAAAGGGGAGGCAAGACTTCGGTGATCCCATCTATTCTATCGGCTATGGATCAGTGGTATGGGTAAGAGACAAGGTTGGTGATGACTCATTACTCAAGTGGGGCAAGGTAGCAATCATCCGTTATCCATCACCTCTTGGTACGCCCATCGATATGCTGATTGCCCACATGGACAAGATGTATATCTACGTTGGGATGCCTGTCAGCAAGTGTCAGGTGTTGGGGACGATTGGGGATGCGAATGGTTTTCCTGCGTACACTCCGCATCTCCACCTTGAGTTTCGTACAACTCCAGACATTCCCTGTACTGACTCAATGGATTGTATCCCACCCAATCCCTGGATGGACCCCAATGATCCGGCAAGCACGAAGTTCAGGAACTACATGGATCCTCTTTGGTTGCTTTCAACGTATGCCAATCCGGATCCCGAATGTGCTTCGATCTCAATACTCGCCGGTATCGGTAGTGTAAAGATTAGAGGACAAAATAGCACCAGCAATACTTCTATTGGTACTGCTCCTGCGGGTAGTATCTATCCATATCATGGCACTATGCCGGGAGATGGAGTAAGTTGTGATTGTTGGCATCAGATTGACCCTTTGAGTCGTGTCGCCTCCTCGTCTCCAAGGCGAGAAAGTGCATATATTTGCGGCGGTCTTGGCGGAGAATCATGGACAAGCATCTCTTGCGCTGCATCTAAACCCAACCTATCAGTTGATACCGTATTTGATCCATCAAAAGTCAAAGGTATCACGCTCGTGGATCAAGTGGTGGAGATTCCTGCAAGCAGTATCCCTGCACCGCTAGAACCCATAACGTCTCTGCCTGATGCTCCTGGTGTTCCCGCCGACTCTGACCTCCCCCCGCCACCGTCTGAACCAGTTCCCATCCCCCCGCCGTATATT
>CAYGFT010000011.1:0-22963 GCA_964349275.1 uncultured Candidatus Saccharibacteria bacterium | reverse complement strand
GATATATCTCTTGTACGGCGAGGACTCTCTGCGGAGTCGTGCAAAGCTTGAGGGTATCGTCGGCGCATTTGTTAAAGTCTCCGGTCCGGACGCCGAGGTGGTGCGTCTGGACGCCGAGGAGGCAACTCTCGAATATCTTGCGGGGAGCATTGAGACGGGGTCGCTATTTGCGAAATCCCGCCTTTTTGTCATAGAACGGATATTTGGGGCAGATGCTACGGTGCAAGATTTTTTTGTAGGTCGTCTGGAGCGATTTAAAAAAGCCAAAGAAGTATTCATCTTTTGGGATGCTGTAGCTAAGATTCCTGAAGGGGTGTTTACTAAGGCTTTAGAGGGCGCGGTCTCCAAGACCCAAGAGTTCAAAGCTTTATCGGGTAGCGCTTTGGAGCGATGGTTTGCCGGGGAGCTTACGGCTCGCAATCTCAAAATCACTCCTAGAGAGAAACAGGCGCTGTTGGCCTTTGCCGGATCGGATACCTGGCGTATTGCTCAAGAGCTCGATAAGCTTGCTTTGGATGCTTCCAGTATCGGCGCTGATGCGGTGAGCACAAAGGCTCCTAATATATTTCAGCTCACTGACGCGATTGGAGAGAGAAACAAGAAGCTGGCGCTAAGCCTCCTCTATCGATTTGGGACGGAGGGTCTTTTGCCGGAAAAAATGTTTTGGACAATCTCCTGGCATATCAAGAACCTAGCGGTATTTCGCTCCTATTTGGACGAAGACAAGGACCAGGCGTATGTCGTAAAACGCACTAAACAGCATCCCTTTGTGGTCAAAAAGGGATTGGCGCAAGCGCGTAATTTTTCGGCTGGTGAGCTTGCGCACATGTATCAGGAGCTATTTGCCTTAGACACCGCAGGTAAAAAAGACCGAGCGGATATGGCGATTGGTCTGGAGCGGATAGTGTTTGCGCTCTAAAAAAAATCTGCCGAGAGACAGATTTTTAACGTATAGCTTAGACTATATACCTTACCCCTTCTTCTGGGGGCTCACTAGTTTTGCGATACGAGACTTTTTGCGCGCGGCGGTATTTTTCTTGATGGTGTCTTTTTTGGCGGCCTTATCGAGAGCCTTGTAGGCTTCCGGAAGTAGTTTAAGGGCTTCTGCATGCTTGCCTTCAGCGGCCAGGCGCTTTATTTTTTTGGCGATATCTTTGATTGCGTCTTTGCGCTTGAGATTTAAGACTCTTTTACGTTTGGACTGGCGCAATGCTTTTTTTGCTGATCGAGTGATTGGCATAATGTAATACTAAATAAGTAGTTTTTGCATACTACGACACATTCGATAAAATTGCAATACCTGCGGATCTCGCTCAAAGAAAAAAGCCCAAAGGGGGCTTGAAGAGAAAAAGAGCGGTTTTTGGAGGTTTGCGCGATACGACAAAGATGGACGGATCGCATTTCGACGCATTCTTTGTCGCAGAAGGATCGCGCAAACCTCTTACAGGATAACGGTTGGATTGGGTAGTGTCAATACAAAAAAAACAAAAGCCCTTGTATTGGGCTTTACGCGGGTGGGAGAATGAACTGTAAAGAACTTTTTTGGGGGCGGCTCTGCTGGTGAGCTAGGAAATGTTGGGCACGTCAGGGGGTACGGACATGCGTCGTGGAGCAAAACGACCATTCCCTAACTAGCGAGCCGCCTATCCATAAAATAATCCATAATCTACAAAAAGTCAAGGGCGTGGGGTAATGTGCACGCACATATGGCGGTTTCCCCTAAAATGGAGGAATGAGCATATACATGGCTAAAACAATCAAAGAAGAGCGCTTATGGTGGGTTTTTGCTGAAAAGAACCGCTGGTAATAAGCTTTGTTACTTACGTAGCACATAAAAGCGATAGCTTTTATGTGCTACAAGAATCGGGTATTTGGTTTCTTCCTAGGACTAGAGGGTTTTTAGTATATCTCGCAGTTCTGCGGCGCGCTCAAAGTTGAGCTCGGCGGCGGCTTTGAGCATTTCGGCCTCGAGTTCGTTGCGAAGCTCGACGACGGAGCGTTTTTCTTTGAGCTCGGCAATTTCTTTTTTAAGTGTATCCTTCGGCTCATCTATAAACCAGTCGCGTATCTCTTTGACTATAGCTTGTGGAGTAATGCCATGTTTCCGATTGTAGGCTTCTTGGACGGTGCGCCGATGGGTAGTCTCATCAATTGCTCGACGCATAGATTTGGTGATCGTGTCGGCGTACATAATCACATGGCCGTTCTGGTGGCGTGCGGCGCGACCCATAGTTTGGATGAGGGTGGTGGCGTTGCGTAAGAATCCTTCTTTGTCTGCATCCAGTATGGCAACGAGCGAAACTTCAGGGATGTCGAGTCCTTCACGCAGGAGATTGACACCCACCAGTACGTCAAACACCCCCGCGCGCAGATCACGTAAAATCTTAGGACGTTCTAGAGTTTTAACCTCCGAGTGTAGATATTCAGCTTTTATATCGTGATCTTTCAGGTAGTCGGCGATATCTTCGGCGAGACGTTTAGAGATAGTGGTTACTAATGTTCGCTCTTTGCGCTCCAGGCGTTTTTTGATCTCGAGCATGAGGTCGTTGATCTGGTCCTTGGTGGGGCGCAGTTCGATATCTGGGTCCAGGAGCCCGGTGGGGCGCACGAGCTGTTGCACTACCGGCCCGCGAGAGAGCTCAAACTCTGCCGGGGTGGCAGAGACAAAAATCGTGTCCTTTATTTTTTCCTCAAACTCCTCAAATCGAAGCGGGCGGTTATCTAGTGCCGAGGGGAGACGAAATCCATGCTCAATCAGGGTTTCTTTGCGGGCCTTGTCGCCGTGGTACATGCCACGGATCTGGGGGATGGCGATATGCGATTCATCTACAAATAGCAAGAAATCTTGGGGCATGTAGTCTATAAGGGTAAATGATGGATCGCCAGGGTTGCGAAACGAGATATGTCGCGCGTAGTTTTCAATGCCGTTACAGTATCCGGTGGATTTGAGCATCTCGAGATCAAAGTTGGTTTTTTGTTCCAGCCGTTCGGCTTCCAAAATATGTCCGTGATCTTTTAGATAAGTAAGACGGTCTTTGAGTTCGGCCCGAATATTTTCTATGGCGGCATCGATCTTGTCTTGGGGTGTGACGAAGTGTTTGGCGGGGAATAATTTTATTTCACGCACGATGCCATCATCCATGCGCTCAATATTGTTGCCGAAAAATTCCACGGTGTGTGACTCGAGCCCGGAGGGAGAGATAATCTCTACCACTTCGCCTTTGACGCTGAATGTTCCGGCCGATTTTTCCAGATCATTGCGGGTATATTGGAGAAAGGCGAGCTTGCTTAAAAAATCATGGCGTTTGATTGTGTCACCCGTTTTTATACTAAATGCCATGGCGGCGTATTCTTTCGGATCGGCGATGCCATAGATGCAGGAGACCGAAGCCACAATAATCGTATCGGGGCGGGTGAGGACAGCTTGTGTTGCGGCATGACGCAGGCCGTCGATAAATTGGTTGATCTTGGCATCTTTTTCGATGTAGGTGTCGGTTTGCGGGATGTAGGCCTCGGGTTGGTAATAGTCGTAGTAGGAGACAAAATAGTGCACTTCGTTTTGCGGGAAAAATTCTTTAAACTCCTGATAGAGTTGTGCAGCCAGGGTTTTATTGGGGGAGATGATGAGGGTGGGTCTCTGGGTGCGTTCAATCACGTTTGCCATGGTAAACGTTTTGCCGGATCCAGTTACTCCCAGAAGTGTTTGGTAATGTTTGCCGGCATGCAGATGTGCCACAAGCTGTGCAATAGCTTGTGGCTGGTCGCCCGTAGGTTTGTATTGACTCTGGAGCGTGAACTTCATAAGAATACATTAAACGTACCGTATAGAGGGAGGGTTTGTCGATAATGGCGGCTATAGTATATTCTTTGCTCCAAGGACTACGGTCCCCAAGATTTATCGCCTTTTTACTTCTTCTCATTATTGGGTTTCTGGAGGTGCCGATTTTTCGTATACCTATGGAGGTTGTGGTGCTATGTTTTGTTACATATTTGACCACCGGGTTTGCATACGGTCTTATTTACCAGGTGCTTGCCTCCAATAGCCCATTCTTTTTTCGGGCGATCTTCACTGTAGTCGCAGGACTAGTACTTCTCATGGGCATGAGAGCCTGGGTAGCTGTTTTTGGTTCAGGTTTCTAGCGGCCAGCACACAGCTGGTTTTTTCTTTTCTTGTCCGCTCACGTTATACTCTAGACAAGGTCAGGGTTTGCTGTGGGATATTGGTTTTTAGACTAAAACCTAATCACTATCCCTTAAAAACTATTCCACATGATTTCATGTATTGAGGGAGCTATCGTATTTAAGGGGGATCGGTTTGTGGTTATTGATACGGGAGGCGTTGGGTACAAGGTATTTGCGCCGCCGGAGACACTGCGGATACTTCCCCAGCTTGGTGAACGGACGCGACTCTGGACGCATCTGCATGTGCGTGAAGATTCGCTGGAGCTGTACGGATTTTTGCATTATGCGGAAATGGATTTTTTTGAGTCGCTCATCTCGGTTTCTGGTATCGGTCCTAAATCAGCTGTGGGTATTCTCGGTGTGGCGCCGCTGGACTCGCTCAAAAAAGCGATTGCCGCGGGCGAGACAGTGTATCTTACCAAGGTTTCGGGTGTGGGCCGTAAAACCGCAGAAAAAATTGTTTTGGAACTCAAAGATAAACTTGGTGCGGGTTCAATATCGGAGGTAGTGGGAGCCGAAATTCGTGAGGAGGGTGATATTTTGGAGGCCCTGACCTCTATGGGGTACTCGATACGTGAGGTACGCGAAGCCTTGCAACACATACCGGCTGATATTTCGGGCACAGAAAAACGCCTCAATGAGGCGTTAAAGATTATGGGGCAGGGGAAGAAGCATGCCTAGCATCTCTGCAGACTTACAATATCTTCTCACTCTCCTGGCAAGCGAGTTGTGTCGCTATAGGCGAGATTTCCTCAATAAGTACCACTTCGCAAAAAGCCTCTAGTGGGTATCTCCCGACCATGGGGGCATAGGTATGTGTCTGCTGGTGTTGTCCGGTGAGTATCTCTCGGATATCTCGTTTGCAACATCCCCACAGAGAGATTTGCTGGAGGTTTTCTGTCGGTGCCGGATAAAAATTTACAAACCCACAGGTGCGCAATGTCACGCGAAAAGGACGCTTGTTTGCCATAATATCTTGCTTCTGGCAATAATCACAAACCCCAAATGTTTTCATGGTCTCCTCCTTTTATAAGGAACGAATCCTAAAAGCATACAACCATGTCTCTCATTTGTATGCAATGGTTGGTGTATAAAAATGAAATTACTTGTTGCGGTGCATAGAATCTAGTAGCATCAAAGCATATTAAGATATTGCCATGATTCGATTTATTAAAAAATTCATTCCCCAAAGGCTGTTTCGAGTGCTTCAGCCGCAGTATCACCACGTGCTTGCTTGGCTTGGCGCGGTGCGATATGGCTTTCCGGCTCGTAAGCTTATGGTTATCGGGGTGACGGGCACTAATGGCAAATCAACTACAGTTGAGCTCTTGTCTCGCATATTAGAGGAGACTGGCCACAAGACTGCTTCGTCTTCTTCAGTACGTCTCTGCATCAATGGTGAAGTAGAGCGCAATGAGCTCAAGATGACCATGCCGGGGCGGGCGTACCTGCAGAGATTTTTGCGCCAAGCAGTGCGTAGAGGGTGTACACATGCGGTGGTAGAGGTGACCTCCGAGGGCATTAAACAGTCTCGGCATCTCTATCTCAATTTTCATATGGCAGTGCTTACTAACGTCACACCCGAGCACATAGAATCACACGGGTCATTCGAGGCGTACCGCGCGGCCAAGGCGGAACTCTTCAAAATCGCACCCATTCATGTACTCAACGAGGACGATAAAAATTTTGCGTATTTTTCGCACATTCCGGCGCGCCAAATCATCGCCTATCGCGCATCAAATTTTCCCGAACATATCAAACTTAAGCTTCCGGGCGCATTCAATCGTGAAAATGCCATGGCCGTACTCGCCGCCGCACGGGCCCTTGGTATTGATGATGCTATTTCAAAACATGCGCTTGAAAGCATATCCGGAGTTCCGGGGCGGATGGAAATAATCAAGGAAACTCCTTTTTATGTGGTGGTGGATTACGCGCACACGCCAGATGCATTCGAAAAGGTATTTGATGCTCTCCGGAAGTCCGACTTCCGAGAATCCGGAAGTCGGACTTCCGGAGAGGGGGGACTTATTTGCGTATTTGGGTGTACTGGTGGGGGAAGAGATGTCTGGAAGCGGTCCGAGATGGGTAAGGTGGCCGCAAAAAATTGTCGGTTTGTAGTGCTTACCAATGATGATCCATACGATGAAAGTCCGGAACATATTTTGAATGATATCGAATCAGGTATATTGGAAGTTTCTTCGCATTCGCGTTATGAGAAAATAGTTGATCGTAGGCAAGCTATCCGGCGTGCTATCAACGAAGCACATCCAGGGGATACAATCATTATTACCGGCAAGGGATCAGAGTCAGTTATGGTACTCTCCGGAGGTAAAAAAATTCCCTGGGATGATCGTGACGTGGCTCGCGAAGAATTACAGAAACTTCAGGCATGAAGCCGTACGCTCCTCTAATGTTGTACGCTATCGCGCACAACATTCGTAGTTTGCACAATGTGGGTTCTATGTTGCGCACGGCAGATGCGGCTGGTGTAGAAAAAGTTTTTTTGACAGGATACACGCCGGCACCTACTGACGTATTCGGGCATGTGCGTTCGGACATCGCAAAAACAGCACTGGGCGCGGAGAATACTGTGTTGTGGGAGAAGGCGAAAGATATCGGCAAGTGTATTCGCGCACTCAAAAGCGAGGGCGTGCATATTGTTGCTTTAGAGCAAGACAAACGCGCAATTGATTACAAAACATGGAAGCCGAAGCATCCGCTCGCGCTTATAGTGGGCAATGAAGTGCGCGGCCTTTCGCGTTCCGTGCTCAACCAGTGCGATGCAATTATAGAAATTCCCATGCGCGGCAAGAAGGAATCACTCAACGTCTCGGTGGCGTTCGGCATCGGTGTTTTTGAAATCATGCCTCGTATATGATATTTTAGAGAAATGAACAGCGAGCTTGTACTAGATTTAGAAACCAAAAAATCATTTCAGGAGGTCGGTGGCAAGTACAATATGCATTTGCTTGGTGTTTCGGTGGTGGGTGTCTATGCATACAAAACAGACGAGTTCTATGCGTTTGAAGAATCAGAGTTCGCGCGACTGGAGGAGCTGTTGCAAAGCGCTTCACGCGTTATTGGGTTCAATAGCAAACATTTTGATTTCCCGGTGTTGCAACCCCATGTGCGCCTCGATCTCAAGGGTGTGGCGCATCTGGATCTTATGGAGGATGTCGAACATGGTGCGGGGTTTCGTATCTCTCTCGATAATCTCGCACAGGCAAGTTTAGGAGTCGGCAAATCAAGTCATGGATTGCAAGCGATCACTTGGTGGAAAGAGGGTAATGTAGAGGCGATAAAAAAATACTGTCTGGACGACGTGCGCATTACCCGAGATCTTTATGAGTACGGCAAAAAAAATGGTTTTGTGGCATTTGATTCTCGTGATGCGCGAACCAAGCTCACCATACCAGTTACTTGGGACAAAGCTTACGAGCCGACGAGAAATACCCAAGCAAGCCTTTTTTAAGTATGTCATCACTTCCTCCGCCACAAGAAATACCGCAAACAACTACATTCTCTGATACTTCAGGGCGAGTACTTACCCTTGATATGGTACTTGGGCTGATGCATGGCTTTGTTACTCAAAAACCAGAAGCAGAGTATCAGATTATTGTGGGCACAGATTCTCACGCTTCAGACGAGGTGTCTTTTGTGACGGCCATCACGGTGCGCAGAGTGGGCAATGGGGGAATATATTTTTGGACGAGATCATACAAAAAACAGTTTCCGAGTCTCCGCGATCGGATGTACGCGGAAGCCATTAGTTCTATTATGCTCGCTCAAGAACTGCGGGGGAGACTTAAAGACCGGCTCCACGAGGATTATTTTTGGAATGACCAAATTCACATTGATATCGGTGAGAACGGTAAGACCAAGGATTTAATAGATGGCATTGTCGGTATGGTGCGCGGATATGGGTTTGAGGCGGTGATCAAGCCGTTTGCTTTTGGGGCGTCTGCGGTGGCGGATAGGCATACTTAAGGGGCAAAAGGGTAACGGGAAGACTATAAAACATGCAAAAAAATACCTCGCTGGAGTTTCAGGAGGTTTTTTAGTCCTATGATTCTGCTCGGCGTGTTTTATGTATGCCCGCAGAGATTTGCTCGACGATTTTTTCTACCTTACTTTGTCCGGGCGGAAGGGGATCTACGGCCAGGAAATAAGAGGCGGTACAGAGACCCAGGGGCCAGATGAGCCATATCTTCGTACTATCAAAATAACTGCACCAGAACGTCAGTACGGCAAGAAATAATAGACCCAAAGCTCGTCCGACGGAGGTTGTTTCTACGATTGAAAAATAGATATACTTTCTCGCTCGGCCGCCGGCGTAGAGGTTGTTTTCTTCCTCGTCAAGGTGGCACATATCCATAAATACAATAACGCTTATGGATGAATAAGCGATGCCTAGTAAGAACAAAATGGGATTCCATCGGACCAGGATGGATGTATAGAGGCACCACAGCGGTGTAATGCTGGTAGATGCCAGACACGTTTTTGCCAGAAAGAAATTGGTACGTCCCGTGAGCTGTTGGAATCTATGGCTAAATTTTGTAAAAAGAGCAATTAGTGTTTCATCGATTTTCTCCCATGTCGGCAAGAGTAGTCCCATAGCTAACCTCCAAGGTTTTATTCGCCCTAGATTATACACGAATAACTTAAAAAATACAAGGGTAGTATGTTAGTCGAGAAATGCTTTACTTATGGTAGTATTTCGGTACTATGGTCATACAGGCATGCCCAGCTCTGCCTATCGGTAGGCAGGTCAGCTGGTAGAGTCTGCCGCCGTGGGATTTATCCTAAAAGGAATAAGGAGCATTTTACGCATAGTATTTGCAGTAGGGCGCGGTTGGAGTAAGAAATAATACACGAAGGGCAATTAGCTCAGTTGGTTAGAGCGTCTCGTTTACACCGAGAAGGTCGTAGGTTCGAATCCTACATTGCCCATCAAAACAGAACTAGACGGTTTCTTTGGCTTCCAAAAAAAAACTGATGAGTTCCCTAATGGCGTCTCTATTGTAGAGCGGTTTAGTTAGGGCACTTCGTTTACACCGAAGGGGCTCAAGATTCGAATCCCTGCCTACCGACAGGCAGGCTTGAGCGCGCACAAAACGGTATGAGCAAAATACAAATACTTGACACTTCATTAAAAGTGTAGTAATTTTTCTCTGGAGTAGTTTGGAATTTCTTTCAAAAAAGGAGATAGTATGTCCTCTCTCAGGCTTTCTTTGCGGCAAGAGCAACGGCAGAAGCTTTCTCTAAAACATAGTAGACCAAGTCAGATTTTCACTTTACGTTTAAGCTTGATCCACGCATTGAGCGGGGAGTCCTATGCCCCACAGGGCAACTGTCCGATGTGTAGCAAACAGTTGACCCCGGCAGAAATTCTGTCCGGGTTCAACGACAATCCAAATGATTTTACCACTGGTTGCCCGGGGTGTGAGTATCGTTTTCGGCCGCTCTTGGTTCCGGGTGGCGTGTTTCAGCTTGAGTTGCCTTTTTTCTGCCCCATCCAGGTGCTCGCGCAATTGCCGGGGAGAGAAGGGATTTCCCCGCAAGATCTTGCAAGAGACCATACTGCAGTCTATAGGTCTGCAGTAATACATTTCGGGACTGTGCAAGGCGCTTTCAGATCCGCCGGATTATCCTATCCTTACACGGATACACCAAGTGGTTGGGAGCAGAAAGTCGCTCCATTCTTAGGTAAGCTCCCTGACAAGGTAATCGCCGAATGCCTGGATGTAACGGTCTATGCCATTCGCAAGCTTCGAACTAGTCTTGGTATCCGGCCTAGAATGGCTGCAGACCATAGCGTATAAATCGTATCTTATTTTTTTAGCCAAACCTGTGCTGGATAAGCGCAGGTTTTTTGTTGAGGTGCCTAAGACATGTATTGTATGTTTAGTATCAACATGCCTTGATGTTATAATACAAGGCATCATGCGGCGTTCGCACATCAATATCTACAACTCGCGTAGACATCTAGCGGTGACACTCCTTTTGGTGGTGTTACCATTTTTGTTTCTCTTGGGGTTTTCGCGCTATGCCAATATCGCGGCCAGCCAGCTTTTCTCTGATGTGGGGGCATCTCTTGCTCGGCTCATCATTGCCTATCTAATATCGGTTGTGCTTGCTTGGATTTTGGCCATCTCTTTCTATAAGGGGCGGCGTGCAAAAATTGCTTTGCCGGTATTTGATGTGCTACAGAGCTTCCCTACATTTGCCCTGTTACCCCTTGCGACACTGGCGTTTGGGAGGTCAAATCTTACGGTTATATTTTTCTTAGTGGTTACGATTATCTGGCCAATTCTTTTTTCTATTTTGAGTTCACTTAAACTTATCAAACATGAGTGGGAGGAGGCGGTGGAGATCTCCGGTATACGCGGGTTCGGCTATGTAAAATATTTTTTGTGGCCGGTGAGTGTCCCGGGTCTCATTACGGGGTCTATCATTGGTCTGGGGGAAGGATGGGAGGCGCTTGTCGCAACGGAGATTATTATCCAAATGCAGGGAGGCTTGGGAGATTTTTTTAACCGGCATTCGATGAATGGAGAGATCACTGCGCTTGGCATAGCGGGGCTTTTGATTCTGATATTTAGTATGAACAAGCTTCTGTGGCTACCGCTTTTGGAGAGTAGCCACCAGAGGATGGAAGAGTAAAAATACTATGAGCGTCATACTTTCCGCACAACATATCACGAAGACGTATCGCGAACCGGACCGAAATTTATCGGTACTTGCCGATATTAATCTGGAGATAGCCTCCGGAGAGTTCTTTGTATTCGTGGGGCCATCAGGATCAGGTAAATCGACACTTCTGCGTATTATGAGTGGTCTCGATAAGGATTTTGAGGGGAGTATGTTGTATGGAGAAAAGCTAAAGCCATCAGAGATAAGCTTTGTCTTTCAGCAGTTTGCCTTGTTCCCTTGGCTTACGGTCGCTCAAAACATTGAGTTTGGATTGATTGCGCGTGGTGTGGCAGATAAAAAGCGCCGGGAAATTGTACATAAAGAGCTTGCTGTGTTTGGTCTCGAAAAGTTTGCGCATAGTCATCCGAGGGACCTTTCCGGTGGCATGAAACAGCGAGTAGGAATTGCACGGGCCCTTGCCACCGAGCCACGGGTAATATTTATGGACGAGCCATTCTCGGAGCTTGATTCGTTTACTGCCGCGGAGCTTCGTAAGGATTTATTGAGGATTTGGCGCGACCGAAAGCCGACTATTATTATGGTAACGCATATTATTGAGGAGGCGATCGAGCTTGCAGATCGTATTGCGGTGCTTACGCCCCGTCCAGGAAAGATAGAGAAGATATTCCAAAATACTCTCCCGCGTCCCCGCCAAGAGCGATCACAGGAATTTTATCATCTGGAAGATACGATTACAGAAATCATAAAGCCGTAGGTATGCCAGAAAGTCATTTATTGCATTATCTTACGTTGTGGGGGCCACTCGGGTATGGGATTATATTTTTTGGTATGGTCATCGAAGGGGATGCGATATTATTTGCCACCGCCTTTTTGGTACATGAGGGATTTTTTGGGTTTTGGCCGGCGGTACTCGTGAGTTTTTCTGGCGTGCTTATCGGGGATATCTTGTGGTATTTTTTGGGAGTGCGCCTCAAAGACTCTCCATCATTTATCGCGCGATCAGCAAGGCACATTGCAGGTTCCTTTGATGAGCATATAAAAAAACAGCCGTTTCGGGCGATACTTGTCTCGAAGTTTATGTACGGGTTGCATCATCAGGTACTGATGCGGTTTGGTATGCTGGGTCGGCCACTAGGTCTCTTGGTGCGCGAGGATGTAGTGGCATCTATCATTTGGTTTTTGGTTATCGGCTCGCTTGGATTCTTTTTTAGTGCGTCCATTATGTTGATTCGTCGGTATTTACGTCTGACAGAGTTTGCGCTTCTCTTTGGCCTGGTGTTTTTCTTGGCGCTTAAAAGCCTTGCAAATACTGCTTTGAAAAAGGGTCTCTAGTAAGGTTGATTTCTACGGATGTTCTGTTAGAATAAGGACGTTATTTGCTGTGGTAGCTTGGTGGGTAAAAACTAATAGAGATAGTTTTTACGGGTATCTACAATATAGATTTTAGAGTGCCTGGGTAGCTCAGTGGGTTACAAGCAAAATGCTTTGCTTGTAACGGGTGTCAACATAAATTGCATAGTGCCGCGGTAGCTCAGTGGTAGAGCGCAACCCTGAAGAGGTTGGCGTCGAGTGTTCGATTCACTCCCGCGGCACTATGTAATGTATGACTAGGACACCCTGGAATGAGCGGAAAAACACGAAGCCTTTTATGTTTTTCCTGAAGAGGTTGGCGTCCGGTGTTCGATTCACCGCCCAGGCACTCTGGAATGTACGTAAGGATAGCCTGGGACGAGCGAAAAGATACGGGGCCCCCTATGTTTTCCGGCAATATATTGGCAAATTAAAAATCCCGAGAAGGGTTTTTAATTTGTGTAGGTTCTCAAAATATGGTTGATTAAGAATGGTTCTCGCTCTTTCACAACATAAGAAGAAAAGGAGTGTTTATGCAGATTTTTGGGTTAGAAATACTATGCCTTATCCTTGACGTGGACGGTGTACTGTTTGATGTTAATGGATATCTGGAGCGGAATATCCACACCGCAGCGAGTTTTGCCCGTCTGCCGCTGCCCCAACTTGAGCAATATTTGAATGATATCCGCATGGGGAGGGTGCGCATGAAAGGAAGTTTGTCGGAGATGATCCAGACGGTCTGGCCGAGCGTTAAGGATGGGCGAGCATTGCAGTTTGCGCAAAAATTTCGGGAAGAGGAACGATTGCATCCATATCCGGTTTGTGAAGGGGCTCTGGACGCGCTCTGGCATTTTTATGGGCATGGGCTGGATATGGCGCTTTGTACCTCCAATGATGATGAGTCTCTCAAGTACCGATTGCGGTCTGGGCAGATAGAAAGGCACCTTTTTCGAGTAGTCAGTACTATAGAGAGTGGTATCGCCAAACCAGATCCGCGGATCGTCGAGCCAATATTCCAGACTGTATCGGCACAGCCAGATCAGTGTCTCTATATTGGAGATTGGTATCCTGATCTTGAGCTCGCGCGAAGGGTTGGTATGCATTTTGCCGCGGTACTCTCCGGTTTTATTTCGAAAGAAATGTTTTTAAGGGAGGGAGTGTCCGAGGACAGGATCTTAACACGATTTGCAGATGTGTTGCGGGTGGTTGCATGAGAAATGTCCACCCCCCAAAAAAACAAACCATTAGCTGTGTGGCTGATGGTTTTTATTTTCTATGAGTTAGGTATTATTCGTTTTTGATGCGTAGTTTTTGGGTTCTATTTTTGTCGAGTTTGGGAAGGCGGATGGTGAGTAGCCCATGCTTGATGGAGGCCTCTGCCGCTTCCGAGTCTACCTCTTGCGGCAGAAGGATAGAGCGAGAAAATGATCCCCAATACAATTCCTGGTAGTAGTAGTTTTTGGTAGTGATATCGCGGTGTTGCTCCCGCGTTCCTTTGATAGTAATCATGTCTTGCGTGATGGATACATCCAGGTCCTCGGGTTTTACGCCGGCTATAGTTGATTGAATGACGATGTGTGTGGGCGTTTGGTAGACGTCTACGGTGAGCTGGCCTTCATCATCTTCCACCTCCTCGCTAGATTCCTCCGTGTCTACATCCTCAAGGAGGTCCTCATTTTGCACCGAAAGAATACTGCTCGTGTTGTGGCTTTGTGGGCGCAGGGGAGCTTTGATACTGATTTCCTCGGCATAGACATCTCCTGGATCGGAGGAGATGCTCCCGGTTAAGCGTTCAAAAAAAGATCGGCGATCTTTAGGCATACGGTTACAAAGTTAATTGCTTAATTTTTTTAGCGCGGTCAAACGCGAATATGAGGAGTATGCCAGTAAGCAAGAGCATAAAGAGGGCAGTGTCCTGTGAGCTACTCGTGTTCGCTTCATTCATTATAGTAAAGTTAAAAACAGCATGCAAAGCGGTAGCGAGCACAAGACCATAAGCCGTATAGAGCTTGCGCCGAGTGCTCGTATAAAACGAAAGCGCTATAGTATATCCCACAATACCGGAACTCAAGGCGTGGAGAAGCGTTGCGCCTAGAAACCGCAAGTTGCCTACGACGAGTCCTTCAAATACTCCCTTACCAAAAGCCGATATGAGGAAAAAGAAGTTTTCAAATGCCGCAAACCCCAGCGCCGCCGTAATGAGATAAATCATGGCATCTACCGGCTCATCAAACTCCTTGCCTTTGAGTACAAATATTTTGGCGGCTTTGTACTTTACATATTCTTCGGCAGCGGCAAACGCAACAATGGCGATCGGGGAGAATACGCTCGCAAATGCGATGAATGGCGGGAATGCCGTACCACAGGCCCGTGATTCTGCGGCAGTGAGAAACAGACGCGCGCCGCCGCAATATATGAGTGCCTCAAGCAGTAGCGCAAATGGGATGGCGAGTACACCACCCATAAATGCTTTAAGAATCAGACGCTTGGGCTCAGGGTGGATATCCTCACGAAGCCAAAAATACAGCCAAACAAGAGCGGGGATACTGCCACCAAGGAGTGCGTATAAAAGTTGGGTGCCTAGATTGGCCAAGAGGTGATGATTAGCAGATTTTGGTTGTTTGTTTTTATATATGCAGGCACCTCAGACCAAACCTCCTCGGTTACAAATGGCATAAAAGGGTGGAGGAGCTTGAGGTTGGTAGCAAGTACCTGGAGGAGCATCCACTGGGCAGACACTTTTTCTTCCGGCGAACCATCTCGCAGGCGCGGTTTCGCCTCCTCTATTATTTTATCTGCAAACTCGTGCCAAAAATAGTGATATGTTTTTTCTGCCGCTAGATAAAAACGAAAATGGTCCAACTCTTTCGTGATCTCCTCGGCGGTTTTATGGAGCTCGGCGAGTATTGCGTCATCGGCCGGAGTGAGGTTTGGCTTCTCTGATACATCAGCCCCTTCGATATTTGAGATGACAAATCGGCTCGCGTTCCAGATTTTGTTGGCGAAATGTTTATAGCCCTTGATCTTGTCTTCGGAGAGTGGCATATCGGTGCCGGGGGTATTGCCAACGATAAGTGCCATGCGTCCGGCGTCTGTCCCAAACTTTTTGGCGATGTCGATGGGATCGATACCGTTACCGAGGGATTTCGACATCTTGCGCCCTTTAGCGTCTCGGACGGTGCCGTGCAAATACACCGTGCGAAATGGGATGTCCCCAAGCCCATAGCCGGTCATGAGGATCATCCGTGCTACCCAGAAGAATAATATCTCATAGCCGGTTTCCAGCACATCAGTGGGGTGGTAGAGTTTGAGGTCTTGGGTTTCCTTGGGCCAGCCCATAGTGGTAAATGTCCAAAGCCCAGAGGAGAACCAAGTATCAAGGGTGTCGGGGTCTTGGGTGAGCGTATGAGGTATGCCCGCAAATGACCGCAGTACATAGGCATGCGCGGGATCGCGAATCTCTTTATGGAGCGTCTCGACATCCACCCACTCTATATGAAATTTGCCCTCCTCATCCGTTTCGAGTTTCGGCGCCGATCGCTTATCTGATTTGAGCTTAAACCGAAGTGCGGTGACGTTGATTGTCCGCCAAACATTTTTACTGGCAGCAAAATAATTGTTAGTGAGCACTTGCGGAAGTGTTTCAAGGTGTTCCAGATCCATAAAGCCCGTTTCTTCCATGATCTCTCTTTGGGCGCACGCAATCGGATCTTCCTCGCTAGTGAGTCCGCCGCCGACGAGGAGCTTGCCGCCAAGTGCATCGCCCCAGTTAATGGTAAGGATTTTGCCATCGGTATTTTCTACATAGGCAATGATTGATGATCGGGGCTCTGCGTTTTTGTGTGGCGTACCAAATACTGCTGAGGATGGAGATGTGCAAAGTGTGCAGATTGATGGCGGTTCAACTGCCGCTGTGATGTGACCACTTTCGCAGTACCACACCGGTATCCGATGCCCATACCAAATCTGCCGACTAATACACCAGTCGCGCAGATTTTCTATCCAGTGAAAATAGGTTTTTTCAAAATGCTCCGGGATGATTTTGATTTGCCCCGACTCAACTGTGCGGCGCATGATTTCTTTGAGCGTGATCTTGGATCCGGAGGTGATGCCTTCGATAGATGAGTGGGGGAGGGTAAACTCTTTGTTGACCGCGACAAACCATTGGAGCTTGGGCATAGGCTCAATAACCCCGCCTGTGCGCTCGGCTGTCGCGATATTTTGTTTGATATCCTCCTCTTTCTCCAATAGGTTTTCACTGCGTAGCCACGCCACAATCGCTGTGCGGGCATCAGCGACTTTTTGGCCATTGATGCGCTCGTCCCCGACAATCATGCGGGCTTTTTCGTCGATAACTTGCTTGACCGCAAGACTGTGTCGCTCGGCAATCTCCCAGTCGGTATGACTGTGCGCGGGAGTCACGCCCACCGCACCCGTGCCAAATGTCGGATCTACCTCTTTATCCGCCACAATTTTTATATGAAGCGGCACGCCGCAAAACTCCAAATTGTACTCCTTGCCGATAAATCCTTGGTAGCGTGCATCATCCGGATGTACGGCAACTCCCGTATCGCCAACTTTGGTTTCAGGGCGAGTGGTCGCAATCGAGATGGGGAAGTCTTTACTGTATTTAAATGTATAGAGCTTGGCGGCGCGCTCTTCGTATACTATCTCGTCATCAGAGATAGTGGTTTGTCCCTTGGGATCCCAATTTACAATGCGGTTGCCGCGATAGATGAGACCGTCGTCGTACATTTTTTTAAACATCGTGCGTACCGCAAGCGAGCGTTTTTCATCGAGCGTGTATGCTTCGCGTGTCCAGTCGCACGACGCTCCCATGGTTTTGACCTGCGAGATGATGGTGTCGTGGCTTTTTTGGGCAAAGTCTTCCACTCGCCGCAAAAATTTCTCACGGCCGAGGTCGTGGCGTGAGGTGCCCTCCTTGGCTAAATCTTTTTCTACGCGGGCTTGGGTGGCGATCGCGGCGTGATCTGTCCCCGGGAGCCAGAGCGCGCGCTTGCCACGCATACGCTGGTAGCGGATCATAATGTCCTGGAGGGTGAGCATGAGCGCGTGCCCCATGTGAAGTACGCCCGTTACATTGGGCGGAGGCATGATGATGGTGAAGGGTTCGCGCTTCTCGGCATCGGGCAGATTCTCTGGTGTAAAAAACCCTGATTTTTGCCAGAGTTCGTAGATGCGGGGTTCGGTCTCCTGCGGGTCGTAGGGTTTGGAAAAGTCAGCCATAATAAGGACATACTAACATCCAGTGGTCGTATTTTCTAGGATTTTAATTACTAGCTCGGTCGTACCTCCTCCGGCACACTATCCCACATCATTTGAAACCATGAGGCAAAGGTTGCGTGGATGGTCGGATTATCAATAATAATGCCGTTTATATGTTGGGCGTAATCAATAATGGCCACGTGTCCCTCCCACACGAGCGTATCTGTTTTTATTTCTACCGATTTGGGGAGCCACTTTACCCGATGAATACTGGTAACCGGAGCCGCGCGCAAATACTGCTCCCCGTCGGGATTGTGCACAATGAGTGTTTTTCGTGGAATGGCGTATGTTTGAAAGTCTTTTAATCTATCCTCGTTGTGGACCATGGGGAGCACACGATGTATCGCCTCAAAATTGACAATACTCCACATTTCTTTTCGTGCGTTCTGAAGCTCTCGATGTATAGCAAGAATACCGTTTTCTCCCTCAAAAAATCGAACACCCGGGCGATACGCTGTACCCGCATGTAGTTGGCGCAGGACATCAGAGACACTGCGAAGCGCATTTTGTTTTTCTGATAGCACGCGCTTCTTTTCTTCTAATATATCAATAATGTGTTCCGCGCTCCCTGTTTTGTAATAGGTATGCGTACCTTTTTTAAATGAACTCACAAGGGCAAGATTGCAGAGATTATCCAATAGGTCATATACCGAAGTCCTGGGGATTTTGGGTATGGCTCGGGCAATTTCCGGAGCAGTAGCTTCATCTTTTTCTAAAAGCGTAAAAAATACCAGCATCTCCTTGTCCGAGAGACCAAAGAGTGAGAGCATATCTGTAATATCTTTTTGTCGAAAATCAGCCGACATGATTATGGCAAGTATACATAATAAGTTTAATATATATAGTTTACTATAGTCGACATATTCCCATCAATCTATTGACAAAAACAGTAGAAAGTGCTAATATGCGCGTAGAAATAGAGAAGTTCGTTGATAGTAAATGTTCGCAACTGTCTGCGTTTGAAGACGAGGAGGTCTATATGCCTGTTCTGTTGAGTCTAGTTTCTGTCGTTCTACTTGTGGTTAACGTAGCTGTTGTTGCGGAGGTGCTGACTATAATGTCAAAAGGAGCATCACTTATGCTCACTATTTTTGCTACGATTATTGCCTGTTGGTGGGCGTATGCGTGCTACGGGGTCGTGACAAACCAGTTTGGCTTTGCCGCTGGTGGTGATACGACCTTGCTATTGACCCAGATAGCAAGCATTCTTCCGTGGTTGGGGGTAGTTATGTATTGCAATCTGCGGCAAAAATATCCCCCCGCATAATGTCCTCCCCACTACCAAAGATCCAATCAAATGGGTTTGCGGTAGTGGGCTTTTTATTCGCTAATTCTCAAATTCGCCTCCGGCCGCATGCTTTTCCAGCTTTGGAGTTGTTTGGTTTTTTTGGCGCAAGCTTACAAGAGGAACAACAGCCATCTTTAAGATATTGTTTTTTCCTTTATCGCTCCAGCTTTAAACCAACTTTTTCGGCTATTTGTCGAATCCAAGTCTCGTGAAGCTTTATTTCAGAAACGATAAGCGAATATTCCTGTTGTAAACTTTCCGTTGCTTTTACCAGTTTGTCTACAGATACTGCGAGTGACTGCACTACCTCTCTTAAACCGGAAATATCCTCCCGCAATTCTTTAATTGCCTGATGAACCGGAATAAATTCACCCTGTAGGCGTTGTTCAACCGGCAGTAACTCCGATTTTATAACTTTTTGGATTGCTTCCAGGTCTTGTTGCGTGAGTGTCATGCGCTTATGCTATAACCTGTTTGGTAGGGTGTCAATTCTCAAATTCGCCTCCGGCCGCATGGTTTTCCAGCTTGGGAGTTGTTTGGGTTTTTTACTTTTTGGAGTGGCGAGCTCATGGAGATACGCGGCGGTCGCTATCATGAGTGCGTTGTCGCCGGTGAGCGTGGGGGGTGGGAGGTAGTAGATAGTACGTGGAAAGTTTTGTTCGATCTCTTGCGAGAGATGATCACGCAGAGCTTTGTTGGCGGCGACCCCGCCACCCAAGATAAATGTTTTTGCTTTGTAGTCCGCAATGGCGCGGAGGGTTTTTTTGGTAAGCACTTCTACTGCCGCATTTTGAAACTCACGAGCGATCGTCGGGCGGATTTTTTTGATGTCCGCGCCTTGGTTTTTGAGATCGCGTACCAGATAGAGCACAGCAGTCTTGAGTCCGGAAAATGAAAAGTCGAGGTCTTTGGAGTTAATCATCGGTCTTGGCAACTTCATTCTTAATTCATGATTCTTAATTCTTGATTCATGCTCGGCTTCCCGCGAGATCTCGGGTCCTCCGGGGTAGGAGAGGCCAAGCATGAGCGCTACTTTGTCAAAAGCTTCTCCCACGGCGTCATCCCGAGTTTCTCCCACAATCTCATATACTCCTGCTTTTTTTATGAGGACGATCTCCGTGTGTCCGCCTGACACGAGGAGTGCGATTGCAGGATAGCGGACGGCGTTTAGTGTATAGCTTGTGGCTTTTGGTTTTTTTGACTTTATGATTTTTTTGGGATTTGAGCTTTGAGCCTTGGGATTTCCATTGCTCTCCTGTAGTAAAGCAATAGCTATGTGTCCTTCCATGTGATTAATCCCTACAAGCGGTATGTCCCAGAGAGCGCTCAAAGCGCGTGCAAAGTTGACCCCCACCCAAAGCGCCGGCTCAAGTCCCGGCCCTTGAGTGACGACGATGCTGTCTATGTCAGGTCGAGGGAGCTTTGAGATATGTTTTTGAAATTGCTCCAGGAGTTCCGGCTCGCGTTCTAGAATAGATTTGAGATTTAAGATTTTGGATTCATGTATTCGTAAATCGCCCTTCCTAAATCGTAAACCCTTCTTTGCTTCTTTAAGAACCCGCAACAGCAACGGCACGAGATTTTTTTGATGTTCGCGTTTGGCGAGATTGGGCACCACACCACCCCAGGGGCGATGCACAGCGATCTGGGAGGCAACTACTTGCGCGAGCACGGTGAATCGCGGCTTTCGCTTGTCGCGAGCTCCGTCTATAATGGCGATTGCCGTCTCGTCGCACGATGTCTCTATGGCTAGTATTTTCACCTATGCATTCTTACTATTTTTGGCCGCGTACGCAAGGTCCTATCGGGAGTGTCCATGTATCCATACTTTTAGTATAATGGGCGCACTAGTGACTGATTGTGCATGCTATGTCCAAAGTATTTTTATCTAGTTTCGTCGGTTTATTGCTCTTGGGAAGCGGGGTTGCCTTGGCGCAAAGCGATCGCCCAGCTCTTCAGGGGGCGGGCGACCAGGGGCGCAAAGAGTTTCGTACGAGCGACATGCGTCAATATTTGCAAGCCTATGCGGCTCGGCGCAAAGAAGAGCTCGCCAATGGTCCTCGCGCACTCAAAGATACGAGAGCGGATCAAGCGTCGGACATGGAGCGACACAGCAGAAATCTCGGCGAGGCAATGCGATCCCGCATCACGCGAGTGCTTGAGGATCGTCGCGATGAGCTTGAGAAGCTCTGGGAGGGTCGTAGTGTAGGGCTCTCCGCGGAGCGAAAGGAACGCATACAAAACCATGCCCAAAGCATCACAAATGAGTTTGATCGGACCATGCAAAATCTCACCACGCTTACTGGCAAGCTTGAGACGTATATCGCGGTGCGATCGCTCAAAGAAACGAATATAGTTGAGGTAAAAGCAAAGCTTGAATCTGCAAAAAATAAAATTGCAGAGGCGCAGGTAGTATATGATTTGGTCAAAGCATCTCTTGATGCTATCCCCGAAGCAGAAAATCCTGGCCAAAAACTTGATGAGGCGCGTGTGGTGTTTAGAGAAGCAGAGAAGCTCGCTGTAGATGCCCGTGATGCCTTGCGTGATGTACTGGCTTATATAGGTGACCATGAATAAAAATCGCGCGATACTGCTCGTATTATTTTTGGTGATTGTTGTGGGCGTATATATTACGGTAAGGCGACCGGTAAAAGATAGTACCCAACCTCTCTCCAATGCCACAAGTGCATCTAGTACGCAAACGACATCAGAAATCCCCACCGATATAGCGGCTCTTGAGGCCGAGCTTGATGCCGCCGTACCGCGAGATCTCGACAAAGGGTTTGACGATATTAATCTGGAGATAGAGGAGGCGTTTGGAGAATTTGCTGGATAGGTTCTCGTATAGAAAAATTTCTGTTCCCCGGAGTTTTCCACTTTGGGGGTTGCGTTTTATTTTGGCAGATATAAAATACTATGGTGTTTTTATTTACCAATATAATATGCGCGCTTTTGTGTATGTTTGTTGCCTGAGCTTGTTGAAGAACTATTCGTGCGGCAGACTCCGGGAATAAATCTTGCACAGATGGCACGTGATACCTTATGACATTTGAATCTGTTCAGATTGCGGCGTTTTTATTTTTTATTGTTGGTTATGCGGCTATAGCATTTGAGCATCGGCTGGGAACAAGCAAATCGGCGATCGCGCTCCTCTTGGGAGGGGTGTTGTGGATGGTGGTCGCCTACGACAAAGGTGAACATGCTGGTGAAGCAATCGCACACGCAGGCGCTGATATTTTCGGGATCGTGGTATTTCTTCTCGCGGCGATGTCACTAGTGGAGGTGCTGGTGCATTACAAATTTTTCGACCTGATACGCGAAAAATTATTTCGTATGCGTCTTAGTGAGCGCAAACAGTTTGCTCTCGTCTGTCTTATCGCGTTTGTGCTCTCGGCGGTCATAGACAACCTCACTACGACTATTGTGATGATCCAAATCGCCCGCAAATTTTTCCGGGGAGAAAATCTTTTGCGTGCGGGGGCGGGGATTGTGATTGCCGCAAATGCCGGTGGGGCGTTTTCTCCGATAGGGGATGTGACGACAATCATGTTGTGGCTTGCGGACAAGTTTACTGCCTACGAGCTCATGGTGCAGGCATTTTTGCCCTGCGCAGTACTTTTTGGGGTGATGCTCTCTCTGATGTATTTTAAGGTGGCTCCTGATTCCTATGATGCTACGGATGAGGTGGAGGTGCGACTTGACCCTTCGGAAAAACAGGTGATACGGCTTGTGTTTTTTGCATTTGTATTGCCCATCATTATGAATATTCTCCATTTGCCTCCATATTTAGGGTTGTTGCTGGGGCTTGCCATCGTGTGGATCGCCATCGATGCATTTAAAAAAATACATCCGCGGGTTACACATCTGGAGGCATCCATCGATGATTTTCTTAGAAAGACAGACATTTCTTCGCTGAAATTTTTTATAGGGATATTGCTTGCCGTCTCCGCCTTGCATACGCTCGGTGTGCTTGGGATGTTCTCAAGTGTACTCTATGGTCACGCCCCATCTACAAGCGCGATTATTGCAGGCAACATACTCCTGGGCATTCTCTCTGCGATAATGGACAATGTACCTCTCACAGCGATCGCTATCCAAGTTCTGGGAACCGCGGATGCGAGTCTTTGGGTTCTTTTAGCGATAGCGGTGGGGACGGGTGGGTCTTTGTTGATCATCGGATCGGCGGCGGGGGTGGTTGCTATG
>CAYGFT010000010.1:0-28732 GCA_964349275.1 uncultured Candidatus Saccharibacteria bacterium | reverse complement strand
GCATGCTCGAGGAGGAGGCGCAAAAGCTCATGCATATGGAGGAGGCACTCAAGCGTCGTGTAGTAGGGCAGGATGAGGCGATAGCTAAAGTCGCCCAAGCGGTACGTCGTTCACGCGCCGGAGTTGCCGAGGAGGATCGTCCCGTAGGATCGTTTATGTTTCTTGGGCCCACAGGCGTGGGCAAGACCGAGCTTGCGCGGGCACTTGCGGAGTTTATGTTTAATGACGAGAAGGCGCTCATACGTGTGGATATGTCTGAGTATATGGAGCGTCACACAGTCTCGAAGTTTATCGGCTCGCCTCCCGGATATGTGGGACACGAGGAGGGTGGCCAGCTCACCGAGTTGATACGTCACCGGCCCTATTCGGTGGTACTGTTTGATGAGATTGAAAAAGCACATCCCGAGGTATTCAATGTTATGCTCCAGATTTTAGACAATGGACGTCTGACAGATGCCAAGGGGCGACACGTGAACTTCAAAAACACGGTGATCGTGATGACCTCCAATATCGGATCCGAATACGTCCGGGAGATGGAGTCGCTCGGGTTTATTGCCGAAGAAAATGATACCAAAGATCACAAAGAGGGGGAGCTTAAATCCAAAATTAAATCTGCTCTGGAGCGGCATTTCCGCCCTGAGTTTCTCAATCGCTTTGATGATATCATTATTTTTAACAGCCTCACGCCAGAGATTTTGGGCGAGATCGTCCAGATCCAGCTTGAGCGTGTGACCAAGCGTCTTGCACGAAAAGATATCACTATCAAAATCGCACCAGAAGCCAAAAAACTTTTAGCCAAAGAAGGGTATGACCCGCATTATGGTGCGCGACCTTTGAAGCGTTTTATTCAAAACAAAATCCTCAATCCCTTAGCTGAATCAATTGTAGCAGGTAAGGTCCACCCAGAGAGCGAGATATACGTGAGCGTCAAAGATGGCGCGCTGGTGATAGAGACGAGTAGCAAAAAAGGAGACAAGCCCTCTGGATCAAAAAAGAAAAAAGAGCCGATAGGAGCGGCATAAGTAGGCTGTATATATAAAACCCGAGTATTACTCGGGTTTTATAGTATCTAAACCAATCTCGCGCAGGAACGCTTTGTTGTTGGGCTCACGTCCTAAAAATCCACGGACCTCTTCGAGCTCATCCATGCTTGATCCTTTCTCTAGGATCCACGTACGATATAAGCCTCCGGTCTCGGGGTTCAAGAGTCCTTCGCTGGCAAATCGGGTGAACATGTCGCAGGCATACACCTCCGACCAGAGATATCCGTAGTAGCCTGCGCTATATCCCACGAGATGCCCAAACCCCGCAGGGAAGAGATTATCTTCAGGTGCTTGCACGCGGAGATATGTTTTTACGAGATTGTTGTAGGCACCAATAGCGTCAGGCATGCTCTCCTTTTCGGTGTGTATCTCATAGTCAAATGTTGCAAATATGATTTGGCGCATGGTCTGATATCCAATCATATGTTTTTTAGCTTTGATGAGATTTTCGAGATCACTATCGGGCAGGGGTTCTTTGGTCTCATAGTGTTCTGAGACAAGTTTGAGACACTCGGCATCCCACATCCAGTGCTCAAACATTTGTGAGGGGGCTTCTACAAAATCGCGCGCCACCGAGGTGCCGGATTGTGAGGCGTATGGCGCTTGGGTGAGTGTACCATGCATAATATGTCCAAACTCATGGAATAATGTGGTGAGCTCGGTGTGGGAGAGGAGCGTCGGTGTCTGGGCGGTAGGTTTGGGGAAATTGGCGACCATCGCAGAAACTGGTGGCAGGTACCCTTCCTCTAGGAGACGGCCTTGTACGATAGGGAAGGCCATAGCATGTCCGTATTTACTTTCGCGTGGGTAAAGATCTAGGAAAAAATAAGCGATGATCTGCCCTTCGGTATTTTTAATAGCATAGAGTTCGGTATCTTCGTGCCATGTTGGGTAGTCGGTTACTTTTTGGAATGATACAGAGAAAAGTTTGGCATATATCGCAAACATGCCCTCCAAGACTTTCTTCAGCGGGAAATACGCGCGAAGTTTTTCGTGATCCACGTTGCAGGTTTGTTTTTCAGATTGGTTGAGGTAGTAGGAGAAGTCATGATACTCGAGTACGGCATCAGGGTTGTTGGTAAGAGCCCGCTTGAGCTTTTGCATGGTCGCCACATCATGGGTGGCAATAGGGGAGATGTTGTGCGCAAGATCAGTCAAAAATGCTTCTATGTGCTCTCTAGTCTTTGCGGTACGGGGCTCTGCTTGGTATGCCACGTGATCTTTGTATCCGAGGAGTTGGGCCTGTATACGGCGCAGACGTAGGAGACTTTCCAGGATATCGAGATTTACCGTGCCGCCTTTTTGGAGGAGCTTGGCTTGAAGTTCTTTGCGCTTTTCCTCGCTTTCTGCATTTTTCATAAATGGTACCGAGTGGGGATACTGGAGGGTGATTTTATATTTGCCAGTGTTGTCTTTTTCAAGAGCGCTGATATAGGACTCCGGCAGTCCTAAAAGCTCTTCGCGGGTTACCAAAATATACCCCTGCCAATCGTTGATATTTTTAGAAAATTCGATAGAAAGTTTACTGATTTGTTTGACGATATCTTTGAGCTCCTCGCGATCCTCCATGGACAGACTAAACCCCATGCGACGATATGCCCGCAGGGTATCCTCAAGAAGTTTTTTATCAGGGCCTTCGAGTGGTTCATTTTTTCGGGCGCATGTGAGCACCGCGTGATAGAGATCCTCATCGTATTCTATATCGACGATTTTTTGAGAGTACTCGTCGAGTGTTTCTTTAGCGGTTTTGCGTACATCCGAACGCGGTGAGACTTCCAGGAGGAGCTCCACATAGTGCATCTGGGGACTCTCTACATAGCTTGCATGCTCGAGAGCCGCGATAGTATTTTGAAACGTCCGATCAAAGTCGGGTACGAGCTTGATAGCCGCATATGCCTTTTGTTTGTGTGCGATACTCTCCTCATAGGCTTTGCGGATCTCTTTGGGGCCCCACTGGGTCCAGATAAATTGTTCTTTGCCGTAGGTAATGTATTGCATATGCCCCAGGATACCAAATATTTGTAGGAGCCCAAAGCCCTATACATATGATTATTTTTTGGTATACTATTGGAGCTAGCGCGTGTGGCATAGCATATGGGTCGGTACCGAAGCGGTCAAACGGACCTGACTGTAAATCAGGTGGCATCGCCTTCGGAGGTTCGAATCCTCCCCGGCCCACTCGACTGTGTAATTTGGGACAACTTTAGATATTTGAAAAATTTGGTAGAGTAAGATGTTCACTTGGGTTTACTCTACTTATCTGATATCATGTACGCATATGATACCAAAAGGAATCCTTGAAAAATATTATGTTCGGGAAGGAAAATCTATGCAGGAGATTGCGAAACTTCAAAAATGCTCTTTGCACAAAGTTGCCTATTGGATGATATTTTATCAAATAGCGCGTCGGTCAAAAGGTGATGCGGCGTACCTTAAGAATAATCCCAATGGTGATCCTTTTAAATTCAGACCTCCTAGGGGTATACAAAATGCAAAGATGTTTGGCTATGGTTTAGGGTTATATGCCGGAGAGGGGACAAAGGCGGATAAAACCTCGGTGAGATTAGGGAATACCAATCCGGCAATTATCTTGAACTTCATGCATTTTTTGGAAGAGATATTTAGAGTACAGCGAAAAGATTTTAGACTTGGACTACAATTATTCACTGACATCAAAGAAGATATAGCCCTTGATTTTTGGTGTAAATACCTTAAGGTTAAGAGGGCGCAATTTTACAAGACCACATTTACGAGATCTGGCTCGATAGGGACATATAGAAAGAAAAGCGAGTTTGGTGTCGTAACGCTGTATTATCATAATAAGCGTTTAAGAGATATGCTTTGCGGTTTTGTTGAAAATTTTAGATAAGTTTTTATGAAATAAGCCGATGTAGCTCAGTGGTAGAGCAACTCCATGGTAAACAAAAATTGCCCACTGTGAGAGAAATCTCATGGCGAATCCCGAATAACGGTTAAAGGCCAGCATTTGGTTCAGACCGTGGCGCCCAGCGCCCGAACGACTGACAAGGGGGGCTACGTCCGAAAGGATATGCCCAATATACAGTCTCATCTCCTGATACAATGCCCAGAAAACAGGAGCAGTAATGAAGGAGTAGGTCGTCGGTTCAATCCCGACCATCGGCTCAAGGATATTGCCATTTTAGGCGGTTTATGCTTAAATACCCCTATTCTTAATTTGAGGGTTTTAGTTTTATATATACATCTTAAACCCTTTCCCTTATACCTCTTATGTCCCAAGATTTTCTCATAAAATTACAGTGCACCAAATGCAAGCGGATCAACTATTGGTCTCGCAAAAACAAGCGCAAAGTTGACCGCAAGATCGAGCTCAAGAAGTTTTGCCGTTGGGAGCGTATCAATACCATACACAAGGAGGTAAAGAAATAAACTCGAAAAGATGTGAAGTGTGGGGGATAAGTTTGAAAACAAAAAGCGCCTTGCTCATGGGGCGTTTTTTTCATACAATGTAGGTGCATTTGCAATGTTGGGGGTATAGGCTTAACGGTAAACTGCCTCTCTCCAAAAGAGGATTTCTCCGTTCGAATCGGAGTGCCCCCGCCAGAAAATATGATTGAGGTAAATAGTTTTTGAGTAGGACCCGCCTTTGGAGCCCGCCAGAATAAAATTTAGAGTTATGATATGGCAAAAATCACATTTGTTAACGATAAAGATGAGGTTGTAGGTGCTGGTACCAAAGAGGATGCCTGGGAAAAAGGTATTCCCCATCGTATTGTCGCCATATTCATTTTTAATTCGCGTGGGGATCTCCTTATACAAAAACGCTCTCCCAATGTTCCAACGAGTCCAAATCTTTGGGACAAGTCTGCTGGTGGCCATGTGGACGAAGGGGAAGATTATGTTAATGCGGCAAAAAGAGAAAGGAAAGAAGAACTAGGTATTCACAATCTCAAACTCAAAGAAGTTGGGAAATTTTTCTTAAGAGAGATTGACGAGAAAGGAAGAATGAAAAACCGTTTTCATATGCTTTACAAGACAGAGTACGATGACCAAATATCTTTTGATAAAAATGATGTTGCAGAAATAAAGTGGATCTCGCCCGATGAACTCAAGAAATGGATAAATAAAAGGCCAGAAGATTTTGTCGAGTCCTCTCTTAAACAAATGAAAGTTTTGTTTGGCTTGGAATGAATAGCGGAGAAAGAAGCTTGGCCGAACTGGCCTAGCAAGCACCTTGTCTCTTATCAATAAATCCGCTATATTCTCAATAGATTCTTTTCCCGAAGGAGTGCTCATTGGCAAAACTAAAAAGACGTCAGCGCGATATTCTGGTGGCTTTGCAAGAGCTCGGTGGGCAGGCGAGTATCCGCTCGATCGCTCAAAAAGCGGACCTCGATGTCAATGGGGTCTCCCAATCACTTGGAGCTCTAGCTATCGGTGAGTACGTCTACCATGTGAGTGGACGGAGTGGGGATGCTATATATGCGCTATCAGATAAACAGTTCTAGACTGCCAGGACACACATCCGGCAGTTTTTTGTTTTGTATTGATGTCTTGCACCAAGACATCCAAAAATGCCTTACGTATGTAGCCAAGAATTTCTTATATTTTTCCACTATCGATGGTATACTGGAGAAATAGCTATATCCTTCTCAAGGCTGAGTTTTAAAGGTCGCTCAAAATTACAACTTAGATAAATAGTATGAAAAAATTAGTTACGATTTTTGGGGTAAGTGCGCTTCTCTTGGGCGGCATTGCATTTGCGGCAAGCGCTCAAATGATGCAGGGGTTTTCTAATTCTGCGGCGGACTGGAGTGGGGTGGTCGAGCACACGGCTCGCGAAGAAAAAGAGGGAAAGGAGGTTTGGGAAAAACTGCAAGCCAAAGAAATTGCATGCGCAAATCTCAACGACGAACAATTTGGTGTTTTGGGGGAATACTTTATGGGGCAGATGATGGGAGATTCGCATGCCGCTATGAATGCCATGATGATGCAGATGCACGGAGAGGAAGGCGAGGAGGCGATCCATATTGTCATGGGTAAAAGACTTTCTGGATGTGATACTTCGGTTACTCTTCCTATGGGGAGCGGCGGCTGGATGCCGATGATGAATATGATGTCGGGGAGATGGTCGTCTCCTTTTGGTTTTAACTCAACAAACAATATGATGAACTTTGGTGCCTTTGGATTTGGGGGGATTTTTATGGTTCTCTGGTGGATTCTTATTATTGGGGTAATCGTCGCGATGGTAAAATGGTTTACGCATCAGTCACGCGGCGGTGCTGAAAACAAATCAGCTCTTGATATGCTCAAAGAGCGTTATGCAAAAGGGGAGATCAACAAACAAGAGTTTGAGGAGCGAAAAAGAGATTTGATGTAATCGAGAAAATAATCCGGGTTTCTGTTCTCTGCCAATCATCGGATCAGTTATCTTAAAACCACCAAGGCATACCCTGGTGGTTTTACTCTAGAGTATCCCCGTGCTCCCAAACCCGCCGCGCGAGTCGCCCATGGTGTCGGTCTCCTGCCACTCGGTAGTTTTGGCGATTTGTACAAACATGCCTTGGGCAATGCGCTCGCCGCGTTTAATCTCTACGGGCTCATCGCTATGGTTGTAAAACTGGAGGGAGAGCTCGTCATTGTCTCCGCAGTAGTCTCTGTCTATTACTCCAATGCCATGCGGGATATGAAGCCCACGCTTGGGAGTGCTGGAGCGCGAGGCAAGTATGAGGGCGTATCCGGGGGGAGTCTCGATAATAAAATTGCCGGGAATACGTGCCAGGCTCTTGGGTGCTACTACAGTATCTTCCCGGGCATAGAGATCAAAGGCGGCGGCACCCGCGGTCTTGTATTCAGGGAGCGGCAAGGACTTATCAATGCGTTTAATGCGGATTTTCATATAGGCACGATATCATTTTTTTAGGTAGTTGGAAAAATAAAAAAGCGCATAGCTACACTATACGCCTTGTATTTTTATATACCGGATCTCTACACCGGCATCTGAAAGGATTTTGAGCCCATTGGTTGGGAATGTGCCGGATGGCACGACTATTGCTTCGATGCCGCATCCCATGAGGAATTTGGCGCATTTGACACAGGGTTCAGCATTTACATAGACGGTAGCATTCCGCAGTGATGGACCGCCGGATAGTGCATGATTTTGGATGGCGACTTCTTCGGCATGTAGACAGCCGCGATCATTGGCGACTCCGGAGGCGATGCATTCGTTTTCGCGTACACAGCCGATGGTCTCCGAGCACTCGATGGTACGGGTGTTGTACCCCTGGGCGATGATGATATTTTCTTTGGTGATGACACAGCCAAACTTTCGTGTAGCCCCTACATAGCTACCATCCTCATAGACCGGGTAGACTCCATTTTCTTTGATCACACCCCGTAGACAATCCGAGAGTGATGAAGCGCTTAGGGCGATGCTCATAAAGTATTTGTCCTGGCGGGCTATCCGTGCTCTGTAGGCATCAATGCCAAATCCGGGACCGCTCAGTCCAGTAGCGCCAAACCCACCGGTATTGCGGACAGTTATTGGTAGCGTATCTACCTCCACAAATTCCGGCAGTAATACTCTCGTGAATACGATTTGGACGATACGATCTCCTTTGCGAATGGTAAACGGCGTCTCTCCATGATTGCGAAGATATACGCCAGCCTCGCCGCGAAAGTCGGGATCCAACGTGCCGGGGGAGTTGCCGAGCTCAATATCATATTTGGTTGCAAGACCGGAGCGTGGGCGTAGCTGACAATCAATACCCGGTGGCACGGCAAACTGTAGACCAATGCCGATCAGTGCGCTTTTGTGCGACTCGATAGTGACGGGAAGCTCTCCTACAGCCTCCTTGGTGAACTTATCGAGGACACGGTAGGCATGTACGTCATATCCCACGGCGCCATCGGATGTCCGTATCGGCTCTCTAGCATCAGGAAACATCTTGCGGATTTTGATGACCATGCTATTCTCCTTTCTCTCTTCGTCTCAAAGATTCCAGGCTGTACTATAGCGTAGGGAGCTGGAATTACAAGGTTTTTTATAAAAGAGGCAAATCCTATACAAAAAATATCTATATGTGCTATAGTTTCGCGGGGGTTGTTCATTTCTATATGCCTATAAACCGCGTGTTAGAATGGAGGTGTTATGCCTGTCGCAAAAAAACTACCCAAAGGACTTTTTATCGCCGTTGAGGGCGGGGAGGGTTCCGGCAAAGATACGCAAATAGAATATCTGGTGCCGTATTTGGAAAGCCTAGGCTTTGTCATCGTACAAACCTTTGAGCCAGGAGCAATGGAGCCGGATATCCGCACAAGCTTGCTCCGACACAAGACGGATCCAACAGAGCAGGTGCGATTGTTTTCAGGAGAGCGCAAGCGTCATGTTGCAGAGCTCATACGCCCGGCACTGGAAGCGGGCAAGGTGGTCGTGTGCAATCGTTTCAAGGACTCGATGACGGCATATCAGGGGTATGGGTATGGTGTCTCGCTCGAGGAGCTGGAGGTGGTAAACCATGAGACCTGTGGAGATACGGTGCCGGATCTAGTGCTCTATCTTGATGTGGAGCCGCGGATCGGTCTTCTCCGTGTCAAAAGACGTGGAGAGGTCATGACTACGTTTGAGGCGGAAAAAATAGCATTTCATCAGTCGGTACAGACCGGGTTTTTAGCGCTTGCCCTGCGCAATGCCGATCGCTGGCGGATAGTGGATGCCGATCGTCCAATAGATGAGGTGTGGGCACAGGTCAAAGCGCATTTGGATCTTTATCTCATAAGTCATAATCTCGTTACAAAACAGAGGTAGTATGGTGAGGCTCGGCATTGACCGGGCTTTTTTGTTGTGCAAGTATCGGGGTAGATTGTCTGCACCTCAACAAAAGAAAAGGAGATATATATGAGAACGCTCAAAGGATTGGAAGAATATGCGCCGAGTTTCCCCAAAGAGGTATGGACCGATGCGGAGCGTAGACTCCTTGCGCCATTCTTCTCGAATCTTGATGGGTATGTGACGGTATTGCGCAACCTGCCGCCAGAGATTACGGGAGCGGTATCTGCTCGTGCAAGTCGTGCCAAGGGCTCACTCTTGCGCGTACTGCTCGATGAATACCTGCGTCCGATTCTTGGCGGGGACGATCGTGCGCTTGCTCGAGATCTCGAATATGTCATAGATTTTTTGACGCGATCTGGGTTTCGTAAAGTGCTCAACAGTCAGCGTGCCCAGGGACTCTATGCGCGTATGCTGGGGCTCTACGGGGATGATTCGGTAGCGCAACTCACCGGGACGCATCTGGTGTTTGGCGGGATATCGCAGGTGGCTATCAAGCTCTGGGAGGATCACCGTTTGGGAATTGAGCCGAGCGAGCAGTCCACGCGGTTTGTGGACTTTAGCAAAAAAATCGGCGGCAAGTATCGATACTATACGCCATTGCCGGATCTGCAACGTCTGCGTCTTGTGCAAAGATATCGTGAGGTGATGGATGGATTATTTCAGGCGTATGCGTATCTAGTGCCGCGTTTTACCGAATGGCTTGGAGCGAATTACCCGGATGAGACTGCATTTGTACGGGAGAAAAAAGCGCTCGATACTCTCCGTGGGCTCTTGCCTATGTCCACTCTTGGACAGGTAGTATTTCGCGGCAACGGTCAGGCGTTTGAGTATGCGATTGCCGGGTTTGCCGAGCATGAGCTGGGCGAGCTTCGCTGGACTGCTACTGCCGCCAAGCATGAGCTGGATACCGAGATCCCATCACTCCTCCTGCGGCTTGATAAGCTGGAGGCGCTAGACTATCAAAAGTATCTAGCTGGGCGTAAGGAGCGGATGGGGAGTGTCGTATGTGAGATGATGCCACTCGTTACACATCATCTCGAGCTTGGTCCGGAGCCATCGTCGGTAGAGCTTATATCGTTTACTCCATTAGCGGAGCGAGTGCTGGTAGCGGCGATTTTGTTTTCCCTACCAGGCGTACATCTAGAGTGGCGCGAACTTTTCGCCAAAGCCCAGGGCATGTCGCAAGATGATGTGGACAAAATAATCCTTGCATACGCGAGCGGGAGGCAGGAGCGCTGGTATAAGAACGGCAAGGCACTTGAGCACATAGAACTCTTTTACCAGATCATGATGAATATCGGGGCGTGGCGCGATCTACATCGACACCGACCGCTGACACAGGATCGGCAGGACTTCTCGATATGTCATGGATATGATGTGCCGCTCATGCTTGTGGAAGCTGGCTTGGGTGATCTCTATTGCAAAGCCCTTGATTTGGTACAGCAATTGTTCCTCAAGCTTGAGGCGGATAGTCCGGCACTTGCCCAGTATGTGGTCCCACTTGCCTATCGGGTACGCTTTTACCAAAAGCAAAACCTCCGCGCCGCAATCTGGGAGGGGGATTTGCGTACTACTTCACAGGGTCATCCGGATTATCGAGTGATCGAGCAGGCAAAGTGTGCAGAGTTGCTTACCGCTATGCCATTTCTTCTGCCGTTTCTCAATCATGTGGATATGAATGACTATTCATTTGCGCGCAGAGGCGAGGTGGCACGCGCAGAGGTGCGTACTGAGCGGATTGTGGCGGGTCTTCAACAAAAGACAAGCTCATAATCTTCTTTGTATCTTGAAACCGAAAAAGCATATGCTTTTTCGGTTTTTTATTTGCCACATGGTACTATGGTGGGTATGAGTTTTCAAACTGATGCGCAAATCGTAGCCGAGGGTGCAGTGGAGGATCACAAAAACTATACATTGCTCTATGCGCGGATCGGTGCGGTGGCAGTTTTTGTTTTGGGTATGTGTTATGCTCTAGTGTTTGCACCATCGCGGGATGTCTCGGTGACGGTAGAGGTGCGTCCCGGTGAGTCGGCGCGTGAGATCGCCCGTATACTCAAACATGAGCACATCATTCGTTCAGAGGAGATATTTCTTTTGTACCTATGGGCTCGGGGGGATATGAGCAATATCCGTTCAGGGTCATATTTATTTTCAGGCACGTATAGGCTCTCCGATGTAGCTTATCTTTTAACGAGTGCGCGCCGGATTGAGCTCGCGGTATCAGTCCCGGAGGGCTCAAGTCTGCGTGGGGTTGCCTCGATATTGGAGGATGCGGATGTGGTACGCGCATCAGCGCTTTGGGATGTCACGGGGGTACCGGCAAGTAACCTGCGTCATACCGGTGCGCATCCCACGGATGCTATTGGCACTTTTGTAGCTCAATATGCGTTTCTCAAAGACAAACCCGTATATGCTACGCTCGAGGGATATCTTTTTCCGGACACCTATCGCATATACAAAGATGCTGACGGACGCGAGATTGTAGACCGGATGCTCGAAAATTTTCAAGAGCGGCTTACCCAAGCGGGTGTATTGGCTAAGATAGCGGCCGAGCATCGGAGTCTCTACGAGGTGCTCACTATTGCCTCTATCCTCGAGGAGGAGGCGCGTACGTACGAAGATCGGCGGATAATCGCGGGAGTTATACAAAACCGCATTGCAAAAGAAATGCCTCTACAGATTGATGCCACACTCATGTATGTCACGGGGCGGGGGACGCATCTTTTGACCGAGGCGGATCTCAATCTTGATTCGCCTTACAACACCTACGAGTATAAAGGTCTGCCGCTTGGACCAATCTCCAGTCCGGGATTGGAGGCAATACGCGCCGCGCTTGATCCCGCCAAATCAGATTATCTCTATTACCTCTCCGATAAAGACGGCAAGATTTATTACAGCAAGACATTTGAAGAGCACAAAGTTAAGAAACTCAAATATTTGAATTAGAAGGTGGGGAGATGTGCGCTATGGTTTTTGGAGTTTCTCGTAATTCTTGTTTCGTAATGCTTAAATCTTTTGCCTATTTGACTCTCTCCATTTCTTAGTGCACAATCTTCCCATGGCAGACATAAAAAAGAGCAAAGGAAAGGTGTACGTGGCTATGTCTGGCGGTGTGGATTCTTCTGTGGCGGCGGCGATACTCAAACGTCAAGGATACGACGTGCATGGCGTCTATATGAAAGAGTGGAATCCGCCGGATGTTGCGTGCACTTCAGGAGATGATCGAGCCATGGCGGCACGTGTGGCGGCACATCTGAACATTCCCTTTGCGGTCTGGGATTTCCGTGCTGAGTACAAAAAATCTGTAGCCGATTATATGCTCCGTGAATACAAAACGGGTCGTACACCAAACCCCGATGTTATGTGTAATCGAGAGATTAAGTTTGGTATTTTTTTAAAGCAGGCTTTAAGGGATGGGGCAGACTTTATAGCGACAGGGCACTATATCCGTTCGCGCGCCAAATCTCAAGGCTCAAATCCCAAGACTCAATTATTGATTGCAAAAGACCGCAACAAAGACCAATCATACTTTCTTTGGACATTGTCACAGAAAGAACTCAAGCATTGTCTCTTTCCAGTAGGAGATTATGAGAAACCGGCGGTGCGCAAAATGGCGCACGAGTTTGGTCTGCCTTCCTGGGACAAAAAAGATTCGCAGGGCGTTTGTTTTGTGGGCAAGCTCGACTTTGGAGCGTTTCTCCGCAAATATCTCCCGCGCAAAAAAGGAAAGATTATGACCACAAGCGGCAAGGTGGTAGGCGAGCACGATGGTGTATGGTTCTATACGCTTGGTCAGCGCCATGGCATTGGGGTTGGGGGTGGCACGCCGTATTTTGTCGCGGCAAAAGACATGAAAAAAAATATCTTAGTAGTGGGTGAGGGAAGTTCGGATAAAGAGCTATTTCAAAAAGAACTTACTGCTTCGGGTGTGCATTGGATAGGCGGTATGGCTCCGAGGCCGCCGTTCAAGGTACGTGCACGTATTCGCTATCGCCAGCCGCTCGAGTCGGCGACTCTATGCGCCGGAAAGAAAAAAGGAACGGTGCGCGTGGTATTTATGCGAGCCCAGCGTGCGGTAACGCCCGGGCAGTCAGTAGTATTTTACAAAGGGCAGGAAATGCTGGGAGGCGGGATTATCGAGGACAATTTTTGAAAAGTATCTGAAAGGTAGTCAAGATGTGTTTTACTTAGCATATAAATGCGATCGCATTTATATGCTAAGTAATTCTTTTGCGCGCAGTTCTATTTGCATTTTTGATGGAAAGTCGCTAGTATGCACCAAAATCTTTTGACAACTTGAGGTGTATAGTGACTGCACAAAAAAACGATGATCTGCCTTTGGCAGTATCGGGTATCCAGGTACTCAATTTTCCCGTTGAGAGAAAAACAGCTGTTCCATACACAAGGCGTGGCAACGGATCAAAGTATCTTCTCCTGGTGCATGGGATCATGGGATCGCGCAATGATTTTGACGCTATGCTCACGCCACCTTCAGGGTGGACGTTTATTACGCTCGATAGACCCGGGCATGGGTCGAGTCCCTCGATAGATGGACCGGAGGATTTTGAGCATACGGTATTGAGTGACGCCGAGCTCGTGCGCGCATTTTGTGAAGCGATGGGAATACAAAGAGCGTATTTTTTTGGTATGTCGTATGGCGGATCAGTGGTGCTTATGCTCTCGATACTTTTTCCGGAGCTCGTTCTGGGATGCGCGGTGCAAGGCGCACAGGAGGATGGCGCGGAGCTGATACGGCGTTCCCGAGGTATACGCGTGTTTGCGGAGCTACTCCTCAAACACAGACGATCATTTGCTCTCAGGGCACTCATGTTTTATTACCTCAATAGGACGAGGCATCTGGAAGAGTCTCCCGAATCACTCAAGATATTCTACGGGCTCATGATGAATCCGCATGAGTATCGCTTGCTCTCTAGTATGCCCAATCTCGTAAGGCTTTGTTACCTTAATATTCGTCATGCCAATAAAGCAGTGGCGGCGCAAAACCTTATCTCCGTGATGGAGCTCAAACTCAATGGGGCATTGGGAAATATCAAGGCGCCTTGCATTATCCTTGATGGAGAAGATGCGCATCCGGCTCTGCAAAGTAGAGAGCGGATATATGCAAGGTTGCCCACATCTCTTCCAAGAGAACTGCATGCACTCCCGGATGTGGGGCACCTGGCGTCGTTCTTTGCGCCCCAAGAGATAAAGCGCATCATCATCCAGTTTTTTCAAACGCATAAGACGTAATACCAATCTGCTCACGTGAGCAGATTTTTTTTGGACAAATAAGATTTTTTTTGGTTAAATAATACCACTATGGAAGCGCAGGAAATACGCAAACGGTTTCTCGAATATTTCAAGAATCACGGGCACGCGGTGGTGCCGTCTTCTTCGCTTATTCCGGATGATCCTTCCGTGCTTCTGACCACTGCCGGTATGCAGCAGTTTAAACCCTACTACACGGGCAAAGCAGATGCGATGAAAGATTTTGGCTCACTAAGTACGGCCTCCGCCCAAAAATCATTTCGCACGTCAGACATTGAAGATGTGGGGGACGAACGGCATCTGACATTTTTTGAGATGCTCGGCAATTTTTCATTTGGCGGATATTTTAAAAAAGAGGCGATTACATTCGCGCATGAGTTTCTCACCAAAGAAATGGGGCTTGAGATTTCTTACGTGACGATATTTGAGGGTAAGGAGTCTATTGGTGTACCAAAAGATGAGGAGTCGCGGGGGATTTGGCTAGATCTCGGCATCCCGCCCGAGAAGATAATTGAACAAGGAATGGACGATGTCTTTTGGGGGCCTACTGGATCTGCTGGTCCTTGTGGGCCGACGACAGAGATTTATTGCGCCAATGGTGCGGGGCAGGATATTGAGGTCTGGAATATCGTATTTAATGAGTTTGTATTTGCGGACTCGCGTGAAGAGCTCAATAGCGGCTCGTCCGGTAAAAAACTGGAAAAACTTCCTACACCCGGTGTAGATACCGGTATGGGGTTGGAGCGTTTGGTTATGGTAGTACAAAAAACGCCTACTATCTTTGAGACGGATTTGTTTTATTCCTTGCTTCAGCTTTTACCGGACAGCTTGGATGATGTAAAGCGCAGAGTATTTGCCGATCACGCACGCGCCATGGCGTTTCTTATCGCCGATGGCGTACGTCCTTCCAATAAAGAAGCAGGATATGTATTGCGTCGTCTGATGCGCCGGGTGATGGCGTATGAAAAATTGCATCAGGTGCCACCACATGTTTTGGATACGATATTGCATGAGGTGATACATCTCTACGGGGAGTTTTATCCGGAGATTGCACGCGAAGCAAAAGCCATACAGACCACCGTGCATGAGGAGCGTGACAAGTTTGCGCGAACCCTTGAGCAGGGGATGCGTCATTTTGAGAAGGTGCTTTTACCCCGTAGTGCCTCCGGTATTAGTGGAGTGGATGCATTTGATCTCTACCAAAACTTTGGGTTTCCCATTGAGATTACGCGTGATTTGGCGCGCGAAAAAGGTTTCATGCTTGATGAATCTGCGTTTCAAAGTGCATTTGCAAGTCACCAAGAGATCTCACGAGCAGGGCAGACTGCTAAGTTCGGGGGTCATGGTTTGATACTTGATACGGGTGAGCTCAAAGCGGGTACGGAGGAGGAGGTAAAAATTGTCACGCGCTTGCACACCGCAACGCATCTTCTGCAGGCCGCGCTCCGAAAAGTCCTCGGGGATGAGGTGCATCAAATGGGATCGGATATCACACCTGAACGTACGCGGTTTGATTTTGCCTATCCGCGAAAGGTGACACCCGAAGAACTGAAGCGCGTAGAGGAGATAGTCAATGATACTATTAAAAGAGATTACATTGTGGAGCGAGTAGAGATGGCCTATGCCGAAGCCGACAAGCTTGGCGCTTTGCATTTTTTCAAAGAAAAGTACCCGGAGATGGTGAGCGTCTACACAGTGCTCGACACAAAAACTGGCGAGGTCTTCTCTCGTGAGCTCTGTGGCGGCCCGCATGTGGAGCACACAGGCGAGATACGGGGTATTCATATTGTAAAAGAAGAATCATCCTCCGCAGGAGTACGCCGGATCCGCGCCAAACTTGAGTAATAGTTTTTGTGTAGGAGACTTACGCACAGCCTTGCCATATCGGCAGGGTTGTTTTCTATTTAGCGGAGATAATTTTTGGTATACTGAAGTAACAGCTATGCAATTTTGGCAACGACAATCAGCCTGTTTTGGGCTTGCGATTGATATCGGAACGTCGTCGGTAAGCGGCGCTCTCTTCTCATTTCATAAAAGTCGCGGATCTTCCTCAAAACCGTATATACACGAAGTATACCGCTCGTTACTTGATACCAGTGCGGGGATTGATGCGCACATGCTTTCTCGCCATGCGATTCGGGGTGTGCGCGAGGTATATGAAAAGAGTCTCAAAAAATCAAAGATACCTCCCGAGGAGGTTGTCATCGGACTTTCGGCGCCGTTTTATATCTCCAAATCAGTGCATATATCGGTATCTCGCAAAGATCCAAATAGTCTTATTACCCAAGAAGAGATAGCAGATTTGGCCAGTCGTGCCGAGGCTGATGTGCGTAAATCCTTGGATGCACATATGGGTAAGGACCTCGAGTTTTTCAACAAACGCCCGGGTAACATTTTGCTCAATGGGTATCGTATGCTAGATCCTGTTGGTAAAAATGGTCACACTATCGAAATGGTCACGCGTCTGGAGGCAAATATGAAGCCGTTTCGGGAAAAAATCGAGGAGTTCTTGCGTGCTCATACACATGAGATGCGCTGTACGTTTACGAGTATTCCTACTGCAACATTTCGTGTACTTGATGCTACTATGGATACAGAGTCGGGGATGGTATTTGCGGATATCGGCGGGGAGATCACTGAAATATCAGCAATCCAGGATGGCTCACTTGATCGGGTGGTATCTATTCCCACGGGGTCGGGTGCGATTGTACGCAAAGTAGCAGAGTCTTTACGTTTGAGCTTTCCGGATGCGCTCTTTACTCTGCGGCGATATACAGAAAACACGCTCGAGAATGCACTTGCTCGGAGGATCGAGGTGGTGGTGGAGTCGTCAGTTTCAAACTGGCGGGTCGCGGTCTCTCGGGAACTGGAGCAGCTCTTTCGTACGGGATTTTCTCCCGAACGTATTATGCTTTCCGGCGGTGGGGCGCTCCTTCTGAAATATAAACGTGGATTTCCCCAGGGAGTATTTCGCACACCTGCCCAGCGTGATATTCCGGTAAGCGTGATACAGCCGCATGCGATACAGGAATTTTTTGAAAACCCTTCTTATTTTATTGGCCCTGAAGATTTTGGGCTCGCTTGTTTGACTCTACTACCTTTTTTAAAAGAACATTAATGGTATTCTTATAAATAACACCTATGCCAGAGAAAAATACGCCAAAAAAAGTTTCTCTCAAAGTCGATTCTTCTACGGGAAAGTTTGTCGTCTCTGATATACTTTCTACGCGCAAATCGACTCGTCCCGTTGCGGCAAAGAAAAAAGCCCTCTCACCAAGCGTGGATTTGCCGGCGACTTCTTTTGAGCGACCGCATCCGGTGGCTCCTTTGCCCGACCGACGACCATTGGCCGAAGCGCGCGGACCATCTTTGTCTGCAGGTATACCACAGGATCCCACACCTTTGGAGGAGTGGTTAGAAAAAAATAAACAAGAGCGTATAGATCGTCAGTCACAAACGGTACGCGTGGATCATCCAAAGCACATGGAGGAGTTACCGCCTCCGGAGGAGCACAAGATGCTTCCCCGGCGATCCTCCACCGGGCATTCAAAGCGGCGAGTGTTACTTGCGCTGGTGGTACTGATCGCTTTGGGTGCGGTAGGCTACATGGCCTCTCAAAAATTTGCCAAACTGTATGTGACGGTGTATCCGCGTATTGAGCGAAAGTTGGTAGCTTCCGATGTCCTCGTCTCCACTGCTACCAATGGACTTGCTTTGCCTGCAGAGCTTATCACGTTTACGCATACACAGGAGCAGGAGTTTCCTGCTTCCAATCTCAAGGATATCCGCAAAAAAGCAAGCGGTACTATCATCGTATTCAATACAGTGAGCTCTGTACCACAAAAACTAGTCACCAATACGCGATTTGCGGCAAAAAATGGCAATATATACCGTATTCAGTCTGCACTCACTGTTCCGCCAGCAGTCTTTAAAGATGGTAAATTGGTCACTGCAGGGGCGGTTGAGGTTGTGGTGACGGCTGATCAGCCGGGCCCTGAATACAATATGGACATGGGTGATTTCACTATTCCTGGATTTCAGGGCACCGAAAAATACAAGGGTTTTTACGCCAAATCAAAGACGCCAATGACAGGGGGTTTTGTTGGCAAGTCATATACGCCGACCGATGCAGAGCTCGCAAAAGCTGAGGAGGCAATCTCCTCGGACGCAAAAACCAAAGCGGCATCTGAACTGGGCCAAAAGATACCCGCGGGGTTTGTCCTTCTTGAAGGTGCCGCTGATTTTGCCCCATCATTTCGTGTAGTAGATCGGCCCGCTGTTCCTGACCAGAAGACGTTTTTAGCTCGTGAGACGACGGAGGTTCGTGCAGTTATCTATCGCCAGTCTGATTTGGTAGCAAAGCTTGCCGAAATGAATGGCCTCCCCAAAGGCTTGGTGGAGATTAAAAACCCAAATGATATGGTAATGGTAGTGTCTCGTAAAGACACCAAAGCAGGCACCATGACGATACGTGCGAGCGGGGATGCTACATTTCTCTGGAAGGTGAATAATCAAGAGCTTCAACGGGCTTTGGTTGATGCCCAAAGCACCTCGGATTTTAATACAATATTCAAAAAATACCCTGCTATCACCAAAGCGGAGTACACGTTTTCTCTTCCCTGGGTGCGGACCGTGCCGGTCAACCTCGACAATATTCTTATAGAAACAAAGGAAAATTAGCAGTTTCTATAAAAAACCCAGCATTATAAGCCTTTTTTAATGGCAATTTTCTTGGTGTCTCCTTTTTCTGGTTGCTAGGCGCCTTATCCTCCAAACACCTTGACGCTACTTATAAAATAAGCTAGGATAAGCCGTATTGTATTAATATATGGATTCGTCCAAGCCGGATAAGATTATAAAAGAAGGGGTCGTCATCGAAACCTTGCCCAATACATTGTTCCGGGTTAGATTGGATGAAGACAAAGAGATACTTGCTCATCTCGGAGGAAAGATGAGGCTAAATTATATTCGCGTTTTATTGGGTGATCGCGTGCGGATAGAGATGACTCCGTATGACGAGACGAAAGGACGTATTGTCCATAGGCTGTAATATTTCTTATGAAAGTACGCGCATCAGTAAGAAAAATCTGCATAAAGTGCAAAACCGTGCGCCGCAAAGGACGTCTGTTCGTACTCTGTTCCACCCCTAAACATAAGCAACGGCAAGGATAACGATTATGGTACGCATCGCAGGAGTTACTATCCCAGATGAAAAGCAGATTCGCATTGCCCTTACCTATATCTATGGTATCGGGCGTGCTTTATCTGCAAAGATCTTGGTTTCTGCAAAGATCGACCCTTCAAAGCGCACGGCAGAGCTCAATGCCGCCGAAGTGGCACTTTTGCGTGATATTATCGAAAAAACGCACAAGATTGAAGGTGATTTGCGCCGGGAGATTATGATGAACATCAAGCGGCTCAAGGATATTGCCGCCTATCGGGGGACACGCCATATGCGCGGTTTGCCGGTACGTGGACAACGGACCAAGACCAATTCCCGTACGCGCAGAGGTAATGTACGCAAAACCATGGGTTCGGGTAAGCGAAGCGTTGAGAAGAAATAAACAATATATATACACGAATGGGCAAGAAACGTATAATCAAAAAGTCGGATGAAGGCGGCAGTGGGTCCGCCGGTTCGGCTTCTAAAGGAAAACGGGTAAAGCGCAAGCTCTCCAGCGGGCTTATGTTTATCAACTCCACATACAACAATACGATTCTTACGTTTGCTGATGATCAGGGAGGGGTAATCTTTTGGGGATCATCCGGATCACTTGGATTCAAGGGCGCTAAAAAAGGCACGCCGTTTGCCGCTTCTAAAGTTGCTGAATTTATCGCAGAAAAATCAAAAGGGATTGGGGTTACCGAGATTGGTGTATTTGTAAAAGGTGTCGGTGCTGGTCGGGAATCGGCGATTCGCGCGCTTGCCAACCAGGGTCTCGCAATCAATTTTATCAAAGATGTTACTCCATTGCCCCACAATGGTACCAAACCGGCTAAAGTCCGCAGAGTATAACGAACACCATGGAAGACGCAAAATGCAAAACATGTAGACGAGTAGGGGAAAAGCTCTTTCTAAAGGGAGAGCGCTGTTTTTCTGCTAAATGTGCGTTTACGCGCAAGCCGTATCCGCCAGGTATCCATGGTCGTAGTGCGCGCCGCGGATCTTCAGAGTTTGCCGTACAGCTCCGCGAGAAGCAAAAGTTGCGTAAACTCTATGGCGTGGCAGAGCGCCCATTTGAAAACTATGTAAAAGCGGCAACCGCGGGCAAGGGGGATGCGGGTGGTAATCTTTTGGCGGGTTTGGAGATGCGTTTGGATAATGCCGTGTTTCAGTCCGGACTTGCCCAATCGCGTAGTATTGCCCGACAGATGGTGAGCCACGGACATGTGCTCGTCAATCAGCGTAAAGTACGTATTGCTTCCTACGCCTTGCGTATCGGAGATGTCATCTCTCTCTCCAAGCGGGCGATTCAGTCAAAAGCGGTTACCGACTTTGAGCCGATATTTGCAAAATACAATGCTCCTGAATGGCTTTTGGTAGATAAGACCAAACATGAAGCACGAGTAGCAATAATGCCGCAAATTACCGATGGCGCCCAGCTACACGGTACGAAACTTATTATTGAGTACTATGCCCGCTAGGTATTATTTTATTCGCGCATGTATCCTTATCAAACAATTTAACTACACAACATGATACACGACATTATTTTGCCATCTCGGCCAAAAGTAATTTCCGAGAACGGAAACCAGGGGATTTTCGAGATCGACTCGTTGTATCCGGGCTATGGAATAACTATCGGCACAAGCTTGCGCCGTATTTTGCTTTCCTCGCTTCCGGGGGCGGCAGTTACTAGCGTCAAGATAGATGGTGTTCACCATGAGTTTTCTACGATACCGGGCGTACTTGAAGACATGGTGACGATTCTGCTCAATATTAAAAAGTTGCGATTCCGTGTAAATTCTGAGGAGCCGCAGACCATAGAGCTTTCCGTAAAGGGTGTAAAATCCGTTACTGCCAAAGATCTTACCGTGCCTTCTACTGTGGAGGTTATTAATGCTGACGAGCCTATTCTTACCCTTACTGGCAAAGACGCCGCTGTGCACATTGAGCTTATTGTAGAGCGTGGACTTGGCTATGTGCCGCGGGAGTTGGCGCGCAAAGAAAAAGTAGAAGTCGGTATGATGACGGTAGATGCGCTTTTTAGCCCTGTTATAAAGGTGAACTACGAAGTAGAGGATATGCGCGTAGGGGATCGCACTGATTACAACCGCCTGCGCTTTACCATCGATACGGATGGCTCTATCAGTCCTCGTGAAGCATTTTTTGGAGCGGTACATATCATCATCAAGCAGTTCGAGGCTTTGAGCCACGGATTTTCCGAAGGAGAGACTGCAGAAACTTCTCTGCACGCGCCCGTGATGGATGATACCGAGTCGGCGTCATCAGGGCAGGAGGGAGATGACGACACTGATTTGAGTAAGTTGCGTGTAGAGGATTTGCGGCTTTCTTCGCGTACGATCAATGCATTGCACGAGGCAGGTATCAAGACTGTCGGTGGACTCTTGCGCAAAGACACTGATTCCTTGAGCACTATTCCTGGTGTAGGTGACAAGGCACTACAAGAGATCAAGCGTGCGCTTGGTTCTATGGGATTAACGCTTAAGTAAACTACCACCATGCCCTATTCAGTACAAGCAAGAAAATTACACCGAGTACGCAGTCAACGCCGCGCGCTTGTACGTATTATGGCGTCCAATTTGATTTTAAAATCCCGAATCAAGACGACCGAAGCAAAGGCAAAGACGGTAAAGCCGTTTGTGGAGCGTTTGGTTACGGTTGCCAAAAAAGGCACGCTGGACTCCAACCGCCGTTTAGCATCATTTTTACCCAAAGAGGCGGTCAAAGTCATGATGACGAAGATCGGTCCCGAGTACAAAGACCGCAAGGGTGGGTACACGCGTATTATTAAGATTGGTCCGCGTGTTTCAGATAATTCCCGTATGGTATTTTTGGAGTTTGTAAAATAATCGTATATGGCAAAAGAGCAATACACAATTGATGCAAAGGGCAAGATTTTGGGGCGGCTGGCATCGGAGGCGGCGATGATTTTGCGTGGTAAAAATACCCCAGATTTTGAGCCGTACAAAAATTCCGAGCACATGCTTACGATTACCAATGCGGCACACATCAAGCTTTCCGGCAACAAGGCCGACACCAAGGAGTACAAGCAATATTCAGGCTATCCAGGCGGTTTGAAGATGGTTAAGTTTGAAGAGTTATTCCAAAGAGACCCGCGCTTGGTGGTATTGCGCACTATCAAAGGCATGCTTCCTAAAAATAAACTTTCCCAGCAAATCCTTAAAAATCTAACGATCTACAACGATGACGGTAGCAACGCAAAGTAAAAAAGAGGTAGCCCCACGTAAGCGTTCGGAATCTGCTGGTTCTGATGAAAAATACGTCCAGGCTACCGGCCGACGCAAGACCTCTGTTGCGCGTGTACGATTGTTTACCAAGGGGACGGGGGTTACGGTCAACGACAAGGACTACCGGGACTATTTTCCTACCAAAGAGCTCCAAGGTATTGTGGAAGCCGCGGCCGAGGCGATGAACTTTGCAGATAAAGTGAAGATTTCAGCCCATATCGCCGGCGGAGGTATACACTCCCAGGCAGAAGCTTTGCGGCACGGTATTTCACGTGTTTTGACTACTTTTAACCCTGATTTTCGCAAGCGACTCAAAAAACTTGGCTATCTTACCCGAGATGCGCGTGCAAAAGAGCGCCGTAAGTTCGGTCTTAAAAAAGCGCGCCGTGCGCCGCAGTGGTCGAAGCGCTAAAGCACTATATATTCTAAAATATGAAATTAGCAGTCTTGACAAGAGACTGCTAATTTTTTTATTATATGCATATAAGCTGATGCGTATGCTTGCCGATAGAGAAACCTACATATTAGATACGATTATTCGTGATTACATCGCCGAGGCCGCTCCGGTTTCTTCGCATCGGGTACTTGAGGTGCGAGATTTTGACCTAAGCCCTGCCTCAATACGCAATATTATGGCGAGCTTGGAGGATGATGGTTATATTTACCAGCCGCATACTTCATCAGGAAGAGTACCTACACAAAAAGGATACCGTTATTTTGTGGATTATCTGATGGCAGAGGAGGTGTTGTCTTCTGATGTTGAGTATAGGCTTGATGCCATTGCGTCTTTGCAAGATGCTGTAAAGACCGTAGCCAAAGAGGCACATGTATTTGCTATGGCGGTTCTTCAGGAGCGAGATCTATTTTTTAATTTTGGCATGCAGGAACTTTTAGGAGAGCCGGAGTTTCAGGATCCGGATCTCGTGCGCAAATTTAGCGGTCTCATTGATACACTCGCCGAGCATCAGCAGGCATACCAGGAGGCGATACAAGAGCGCGGGTTTGGTGTGTTTATCGAAAATGAAAATCCCTTGCCCGAGGCGCGATGTGCGAGCGTTATGGTTTCTGGATTGAGAGATGGTACGGGGATACTCCTTACGATTGGTCCTACCCGAATGGATTATGAGCGTACGGTACGGATTTTGAGAACGTCTGCTTACAAACTAAATGATACCTACGATGCCTAAAAAAGAAGAACAGCATGAAGAGATTGTGCCAGAGGAAGATGCGGTATCTATAGATGATGATACGATATTTGCAGATACCACAGAAAAAAAGGTTTTAAAACTAACCGAGGCATTGCGCGTATGTCGCAAGGAGCGGGAAGAGTATTTGGATGGCTGGCAACGATCCCGGGCAGAGTTTGCCAATACGCGGAGCCAGGAGTCAAAGTCGCGCGAGGAGTTTGTTAAATTTGCAGAGGAGCGTCTGCTCATGGATATGCTTGATGTAGCAAACAATTTTGACCGCGCATTTGCGGGTACGGACGCGGGTAATGCATACGTAAAAGGATTTGCCCATATCCGGGGCCAGCTATTACGAGTGCTCGCTGAACATGGTGTGACACCGATTCCTGCGCTCGAGCATATATTTGATGCTTCGCTCCATGACGCTCTTGAAGAGCGAGAGGTGCCAGACGCGGCTCTGGATGGTATAGTTGTACAAGAGCTGGAGCGTGGATATCTCTTGCACGGCAAAGTCATCAGAGCAAGCAAAGTTGCAGTCGGCATATACAAACCAGCTAACAGATAACAAAAAACATATGGCAAAAATACTTGGCATAGATTTGGGTACGACAAATTCCGCGATGGCTATCGTGGAAGGAGGGCAGGCACGTATCATCGAAAATAAAGAGGGGAATCGTACCACACCCTCTATGGTGGCAATCTCCAAGGCGAATGATCGTCTCGTGGGGCTTTTGGCAAAGCGTCAAGCGATTACCAACCCGGTCAATACGATATTTTCAGCTAAGCGTCTGATCGGCCGCAAGTTTAGCGACTCCGAGGTTATAAAGGACAGAAAGCTCCTGCCATATGAGATCCGCGAATCAGCAAACGGAGGTGTTGAGCTCAAAATGAACGACAAATGGTATCGTCCAGAGGAGGTGTCAGCTATGGTGCTCCAAAAGCTTAAGCATGACGCTGAAGAAAAGCTGGGTGAAAAAATCGAGGAGGCGATTATTACGGTACCGGCATATTTTGATGATTCCCAACGCCAAGCTACCAAGAACGCTGGAGAGATTGCAGGCTTTAAAGTAAAGCGCATCCTCAACGAACCGACTGCCGCCGCGCTTGCCTATGGGTTCGATAAAAAGAAAAACGAGAAGATCGCGGTCTATGATTTTGGCGGTGGCACTTTTGATGTCTCGGTACTCGAGATTGCAGAAGACACAATCGAAGTCAAAGCTACCGGGGGAGACACGCACCTGGGGGGAGATGATTTTGATCAGCGTATTATCAATTGGCTGGTAGATGAGTTTAAAAAAGAATCGGGTATCGATATCTCCAAAGACATGCTTGCACTCCAGCGTCTCAAGGAGGCCGCAGAGAAGGCAAAGCACGAGCTCTCCGGGACTATGGAGACAGAGGTAAATATTCCTTTTATCACCTCGGATACCTCTGGTCCACGACATTTGCAGATTAAATTTCGCCGGGCACAGCTGGAAGATTTGGTGCGTGATTATATTGATCACTCGGTAGATATCACTAAAAAAATCGTCAGTGAGGCGGGATTTGAACTTGGTGCAATTGATGAGGTGATTATGGTAGGTGGGCAGACGCGTATGCCGGCTATTATCGAGGCAGTCAAAAAACTTTTTGGCAAAGAGCCCAATAAAACCATCAATCCTGACGAGGTGGTGGCGGCTGGAGCGGCTATCCAGGGAGCGATACTTCAGGGAGAGGTTAAAGATGTCCTCCTACTTGACGTCACGCCGCTTTCTTTGGGTTTGGAGACTCTTGGTGGGGTGTTTACACGAATTATCGAAAAAAATACCACGATCCCTACGGCACGTACCCAGGTATTTTCTACTGCATCCGACAATCAGACGTCTGTGGAGATACAGGTTTTGCAGGGTGAGCGAGAGTTTGCGCGTGACAACAAACCGCTTGGTAAGTTTACGCTTGATGGTATCCCACCGGCACCTCGGGGCATGCCGCAAGTCGAGGTCGCGTTTGATATCGATGCCAATGGCATCTTGAGTGTAAAAGCAAGAGACAAGGCGACCAACAAGGAGCAGTCCATCCGTATTGAGGCTTCTTCGGGACTTTCCAAAGAAGAGGTGGAGCGCATGAAACAGGAAGCCGCCACTCATGCCGAAGAGGATAAGAAACAAAAAGAAGTCATTGAGATAAAAAATGCCGCCGATAGTCTCGTCTATACTGCGGAGAAATCTCTGCGGGATGGCGCAGAAAAAGTTCCAGAGGATATATGTAAAGACGTAGAGGCAAAAATAGAGGCAGTCAAAAAAGTAAAAGAAGGATCAGATGTTGACCTTATCAAAAAAGAATCAGAGGCGTTGTCTCTGGCTATGCAAAAGATTGGTGAGGCGATGTACAAGCCCGCGCCCGGCCAACCCCCACAAGCAGGTCCACAAGATGCTACCTACGAGGACGTAGACAAAAAGCCTGATGACGCAAATCCGCCAAGCAATTAAACTAATGTGCCTGTAGATACGGGCAGGGGAGATTACACGTGCATATTGCACCTGATACGAGATCATATGTGTTGGGGTTTGCCATACTTGCCATTTCAAGTCTCTTTTGGTTTTGTGTGAGTAAAATGGCTGGGGCATTCTCTTGGTATGACACATTTGGTATACTTTCTGCTCTAAGCCTTACCTTGTATCTTGTAGGGATATCGCTTGCCCTCATCCTCTATCAGGAGCGGCAATTATTTGTGGTAACGGTGGCCCTTAGTTTTGTGGCATTCTTTGTGTTTTTGCCGTTTCGTCTCGAGTATATATTTTTATTTTTTCTAGCTCTCCTTGCCGCTTCTCGGAGTTTCAGCTCGGTAAAGGATGAGCTCCACAATCACTTGGCATTTCGAGTCGCTCCGCCACTGCGCAGAGGTCTGCCGATACTTTTAACCGTGCTCTCTCTCGTGCTTGCCTCGGTGTATTATTTTACTACTGGAGTTAGCATGTCAGTCTCGGGGAGCAATCTTCTTCCTAAGTCACTGTTTAATATTATTGTAAAAACCACAGAGCCTAACATCTTGCAGTTGGTACTCCCGGGTTTTAATCAACTTATTACGGTGGATGAGTATATCGCAGGGACTATACGCAGAGATGTAGGGAATTCGTTTGATGTCCTCTCTCCCATACAGCAAGCCGAGCTCTTACGACATGCCCGGAGTCAGCTTTTTAAAGAGTTCAATCTCCAAGTAGAAGGAGACCAGCTTTTGAGTGATGCCTTTTACCAGGCGATTATTCTAAAAAGTGAAAGTTTGCTCGGACCGTACAAGCAGTCTATCCCGCTTGCATTTGCGATTGCACTATTTCTCTTTTTGCGCGCAGTTGCTTTTCCTTATACTTGGCTGGTAATATGCACGAGTTGGGGTATTATGCGGTTGCTTATGCGACTGCATGTGGTGGAAATCCAGCAAGTAGAGCGTCCGCAGGAGTTTATCACCTGGCGGCACGTGGGTTAGATTTATGGCTAATATATCTGTATGAAAGACTACTATGAAATACTAGGTGTGCCGCGCAATGCCTCCCCAGATGATATCAAGAAGGCATTTCGCAAGCTTGCACACGCGCATCATCCGGACAAGGCTCATGGGGATGAGGGAAAATTCAAAGAGGTCAACGAGGCCTACCAGGTCTTGGGGGATGAGAAAAAACGTGCTCAATATGATCGTTTTGGTACCTCGCAATTTAGCCAGGGGGCAGGTGGCGGGCATGAACAGTCTTGGGATTTTAACAATTTTTCCCAGGATTTTAGTAATTTTGATTTTGGCGATGTATTCCAGGATATTTTTGGATTTGGGGGTATGGGCACTTCAGGACGCCGGACTGCGCTACGTGGTCGGGATATAGCCATTGATCTTGAGCTTTCATTCAAAGAGTCTATATTTGGGACCGAGCGCAAGGTGCTTATGAATAAAGTCGGCATGTGCTCTATCTGCAAAGGCGATGGCGCAGAGCCTGGATCAGGTCATATTACGTGCACAAGTTGCAATGGCACCGGGACAGTACGTGAGACTCGGCGGTCATTTTTGGGGGCATTTACTCAAATGCGCCAATGCACTAATTGTTTTGGTAAGGGTAAGGTACCGGAGAAAAAATGTAAGGAATGCGGTGGTGCAGGGGTTAAAAAAGGTTCAGAGGAGATTGTCATCAATGTACCGGCAGGTATTACGGCAGGTGAGATGATTAAAATCCCAGGCACAGGAGAAGCGGTATCCGGAGGGGTGCCAGGGGATCTCTATGTAAAAATTCATGTACTTCCGCATCCACGTATTTCACGAGAGGGAGCCGATCTTCTATATCCTCTGGATATAACCGTTACGGATGCATTACTGGGAACTGAGTATATTATTGAGACACTTGATGGCGATATTAAAATACAAATACCTTCCAGCACGAATTCAGGAGATGTATTACGCGTGCGCGGGAGAGGTGTAGAGCGAGCTCGTAGTGGTCGTGGAGATCTCTTGGTAAGAATTACCGTCAAGGCTCCTAAAAAAATTTCTCGCCGAGCAAAAGAATTACTCGAAAAATTAAAAGAAGAAGGTTTGTAACAAATACTACAAAATAAAAATCCCTCATGTGTTGAGGGATTTTTATTTTTGAGCATGATATATTTTTGCATACCCAGCGAAAATCGAACTTACTTACTGGCAGATGGCGGCCAAGAAGTTACATATACTCTGGGTATAATATCTGAGGCTCTACTCTCCATGTTCAAAGTTCAATCTGCGCCCAGTAGGAATCGAACCTACGACCATCTCCTTAAAAGGGAGCTGCTCTACCAGCTGAGCTATGGGCGCAGACTAAACTCTCTGCATGCTAACAAGATTTGACCTATTGTCTTATGAAAGTTCTATGAAGATTCTACTATTATTTTGTATATTTGTCTAGCGAAGGCACAGTGAGAGATTATAGGGGATAGATTCAGATTTTTTTACTTTGCTTAAAATTCATACTTTCAAAACATTTAGCAACAAACCTGTGGAT
>CAYGFT010000009.1:0-29231 GCA_964349275.1 uncultured Candidatus Saccharibacteria bacterium | reverse complement strand
GGCAATCGCAACTTTGCCATCAGCGGCTTCGGACTTGGGCTCTATATCACCAAGCTCATCGTCAAAGACCACAACGGCCGCATCTGGGCAGACTCCCCGGGTCTCGGCAAAGGAAGTACATTTTCACTGGAGTTGCCGCTTTCTTAAGAAACTCTAAAACCCACAGAAACAGCTGAAATTATATTGTAATTTGGGCTATTTTTGTTAGTATGCCTATATTATGAATCGCACATACATCAAAGATACTCCGGGGGAGATTGGCAAGGAGGTGATACTCAAAGGCTGGGTGGACGTACGCCGAGATCACGGTAAGCTGATTTTTATTGATCTGCGTGATGTCACCGGCGTCGTGCAGACGGTATTTTTTGCAGGCAACAAAGAGGTTTATGAGATTGCAAATACTCTCCGGCCCGAGTGGGTGGTAGAGATCCATGGCACCGTACAGGAGCGTCCGGAGTCTATGCGTAATGCAAATATCCCTACTGGTGGCATTGAGATATCCGGTACTATGATACAAGTACTCAATCAGTCCGAGACGCCACCCTTTGATCTCGGTGGAGATGGACGTGAGATAGGGGAGGAGCATCGACTTACCTATCGATATCTTGATTTACGCAGACCACGTTTGAAGAAAAATTTTATTCTGCGGCACAAGGTTGTAAAACTCGTGCGGGATTTTTTGGATGCCAAAGGATTTATCGAGATAGAGACCCCCATACTTACCAAATCTACTCCGGAGGGTGCCCGCGATTATCTCGTTCCCAGTCGTCTTCAGCAAGGATCTTTTTATGCTTTGCCGCAAAGTCCCCAGCAGTACAAACAGCTCCTGATGGTTGCGGGGCTGGAGCGCTACTTCCAAATCGCGCGGTGCTTTCGTGACGAGGATACACGGGGTGATCGCCAGCCGGAGTTTACCCAGCTTGATCTTGAGATGTCGTTTGTAGATAGAGAGGAGGTCATGGCACTCAACGAAGAGCTTTTGGTTAAAATTGTACAAACTCTCGCGCCAGAGAAAAAAATCCAGGAGCTTCCATTTCCGCGCATTACCTACACTGAAGCCATGGAAAAATACGGTACTGATCGGCCTGATTTGCGGACAGACAAAAATGATCCAAATCTTTTGGCATTTTGCTGGGTAGTGGATTTTCCTTTTTTTGAAGCTACCCTAGAGGGTGGCTGGACGTTTACCCACAATCCATTCTCACGTCCGATACCGGAGCATGAGGCATGGCTCATGGATAAAAACAATATCGGTGAGATTATTACTACGCAGTATGATGTAGCACTCAATGGTTTTGAAATCGGTGGTGGGTCTATCCGCAACCACAATCCCCAGGCTCTGGAAAAAGTATTCGAGATTATGGGGTTTACGACCGAGCGCATCCATCAAAACTTCGGGCATATGCTTGAAGCTCTTGGGTATGGCGCGCCACCTCATGGCGGTATCGCCTGGGGACTGGATCGGTTCATCTCGCTCCTTACCGGTGAGCCCAATATCCGCGAAGTTATTGCATTTCCCAAGACAGGAGACGGCAGGGACTTAATGATGCATGCACCATCAGAGGTAGATGATGCCCAGCTTCGCGAGCTTGGCATACAGATTAAAAAATCATAACCATGTTTTTGGTATGTACCAAATAAAAACCGAACAATTCGAGGGGCCTTTGGAATTGTTGCTGGATCTCATTGAGCGAGACAAGCTTTCAATCAACCAAGTGTCTCTGGCGCACATTGCGGATGAATATATCGCGCATCTTAAATCCATAGAGGCATTCCATCCCCATGAAGTTGCAGGATTCCTTGTGGTTGCAGCAACCCTCATGCTCATCAAATCACGCTCGCTTCTGCCTCAGATCGAGATATCCTCCCAAGAAGAAGCGGATATCCACGATCTTGAGCATAGACTTGCATTGTATCGGCGGTTTCGGGAGCTTGCTCGGCATATCGTTGATCTCGAGCATAGACACCAGCCCATGTACGAGCGCCAAACCTCTCTGGATCTCCCTACAGTATTCTACCCACCGCAAGGATTTGGCATCCCGGATATGACGGCAATCGTACGAGGCATCATTGAGGCATTGCCTAAAAAAGAAGTTATCCCAGAAAAAACTATCCGCACCATCGTCTCTCTGGAAGAGCGTATGGAAGAACTTCGTAAAAAAGCTGAGGCCAATCTTGCCAAGTCATTTCAAGCATTTGTGGGGAGTACCGAGGAGAAATTGGATATTATTGTCAGTTTTCTTGCCATGCTCGAACTCATCAAGCAAGGAGTGCTCTTTGTAGAACAGCAACAGATGTTTCATGATATAACTATAGAGAACAAAATGACCCCCCATGCCTGAAAAACACTCTGCATCAAAAACAAAAGAGGATATTGCCGCACTCATTGAGGCATTGCTTTTTGTCTCGGGGGAGGCGATGCCTTTGCGGCACATTAGTGAGCTCCTTGGTGAGCCGGAGGTCGCTATCGTGCAGGCGGTTATGTATCTTCGAGAGGAGCTTTCCCATCGGGGCTTGCGACTTTTGGAACATGCTGATGCACTCTCGCTCGTGACCGCACCTGAAGCGGCATCCTATATCGAAACGTTCATCAAAGATCACGTACTAGGCGAACTCTCCAAAGCAGGGATTGAGACGCTCACTATCGTCGCTTACAAACATCCGGTAAGCCGACCAGAGATAGACTATATCCGCGGGGTAAACTCAACCTTTACGCTACGTAATCTTATTATGCGTGGGCTCATAGAACGTATTACCGATACACATGACGCACGGACATATCGGTATCAACCCACGGTAGATTTTATGAAATATTTAGGTATTACCTCATTTGCAGAGCTTCCCGAGTATAATGCATTTCGCACGCAATTAGAAAAAGGACTAACCGACCAGCATGCAGAATCTTAAGATATTCATGGTACTTGCCGCAGTTGCTTTTGTCATAAGCACCTTTTTTACGAGCGCCAACAAGCGTGCGCATTTGGATACTCTTGCAAATGCCGCAGAGGCTATAACCCCGGAACAGTCACAAAAACAAACGCTTCCGCCTACACCTGAGCTGATTGCGCGATCCGCAGTGATTTTTGACGCCTTGACCCGCTCCTATGTTTTTGAAAAAACAGCAGATATCCCGCTGGGTATCGCCAGCATCTCTAAAGTAATGACAGCACTCATTGCCTATGAGCGTACCAACAATGACGATGTAGTAACTATCAGTAAAGAAGCTGTACTTACCGAAGGCGCAAGTGGTCTTTCCCCTGGGGAACACTTGTATCTTGGAGATTTGTTGCAAATGATGCTGATGGAATCAAGCAATGACGCCGCATCTGCCATTGCCGAACACATAGGGCGGGCCTATGGAGCAGAGACATATGAAGAGGCAGAAAGTACATTTGTGAGCCTAATGAATGAAAAGGCGCAATCCCTTGGCATGACACATACCCATTTTCAGAACGCTACTGGCCTTGATGTGCAGATAGATACCGCAAGCAACATTTCCACCGCGCATGATATCGTTAAGCTCGTGCTCTATAGTCTGCGCTATCCAGGTATCTGGGAGGCTACAGATCAGACGTCAGAGAAAATTGTCTCCCAAGAGGGGACTATATATGAGGTAAAAAATATTAATACACTTGCAAGTGAACTTCCCGGATTTGTCGGCGGTAAAACAGGATTTACTGATACCGTAGGGGGTTCACTTTTGGTTATTATGGAAATTCCGTTGGGATCACCCAGGATCGCACTTGTGCTTGGCTCGACGCATGCAGGCAGGTTTGCAGACATGAAAAAACTCATAGACTGGTTGCGGACTTCTTCGAGTTTATAGGCATGCACATACGTATCTTGTTTCGTTTTTCTCTAAATTTTCTATAATAGCTCTATTATGCCGGGATTTGAACAAAACCTTATGCTCAATGTGCTAAAAGTGTTTGGCCTCTCGACGCTTTCATTTTTTTTCGCTGTCGCCGCGACCCCTACGCTTACACATTATCTCTATAAATACCGGATGTGGAAAAAAACAACCGGCAAAAAAGCGCTTACCGGCGGAGATGCCGTGGTATTCAACCAACTGCACAAAGATAAGGAGGTGGGGACACCGCGCATGGGAGGAATACTCATCTGGGGAAGTACACTCATGCTTGCAATAGTATTCTGGATGCTTGCTGAAATTTTTGAGCAGGATCTTTTTGTAAAACTCAATTTTGTAAGCCAAAACCAAACCTGGATACCGCTTTTTACACTCCTTGCGGCCGCGCTCCTGGGTCTCGCGGATGATCTCTCCCAAATCTGGGGAACAGGAAAACATTTCTCCGGCGGTATCCCACTCCTTACCCGAATTCTTATGGTAGCGGTCATTGGTTTTGTTGGTGCGTATTGGTTTTATTATAAACTCGAATTTAATTCGGTGTATGTTCCTGGATACGGCGTTTGGGTAATTGGTGCGCTGTATATCCCACTCTTTATTACCGTGATGATAGCTACGTTTAGCGGAGGAGTTATAGACGGTATAGATGGCCTTGCGGGGGGAGTAATGGCGGCGATATTTGCGGCATACAGCGGTATCGCATTTTTCCAAAACCAAATTGATCTTGCCGCTTTTTGTGGTGTCATCGTAGGCGCACTTCTTGCATTTTTGTGGTTCAATATCCCGCCCGCCCGGTTTTATATGGGAGAGACCGGCATGCTCGCGCTTACCGCCACGCTTACCGTTATTGCATTTCTGACCGACTCGGTGTTGGTATTGCCGATTATTGCGTTCCCGCTCGTGGCCGCCGCCGGGTCCGATATCATCCAGATTACCTCCAAAAAATTCTTTGGCCGCAAAGTATTTCGTGTAGCTCCTCTTCAACACCACTTTGAGGCTCTCGGATGGCCACCCTACAAAGTAACTATGCGATTCTGGGTAGTGGGCACTATATGCGCCATACTCGGCATGGTGATAACTCTCATAGGGAGATAGGTATGCATCATGCTAGAATGGGAAGATACCAAGCTATAACATGTATGAGCTATGTTTGATGTTCTCATAAAAAATGGCATCATCCTTGATGGTAAAAAAACCAAGATGTTTCGCGGGGATGTAGGTATTAAAGGAGATCGCATAGATGCCGTCGGTGACCTCTCGCATAAATCTGCAACAAAAGTAATTGACGCCAAAGGGCAATACGTCTGTCCCGGCTTTGTAGACATTACCAATCACTCCGACACGCATTGGACGATATTTACGGCGCCCACACAGGAGTCGCTTGTTCGCCAAGGTATCACGACGATACTGGGCGGATCGTGTGGCTCGTCTCTGGCGCCATTGGTACACGGCTCGGATATCGGCGCTATCCAAAAATGGACAGACATGTCCCAGGTCAATATCAATTGGCTTACTGTTAAAGAATTTTTGGATGAGCTTGAGCGTCATCCACTCGGCGTAAACTTTGCAACCCTAGTAGGGCACGGCACACTCCGGAGAAACGTACTTGGAGACCGTACTATGGCTGCAGACAAAACAGAACTTGAGCAAATGCGTTTTCTCTTGGGAGAGGCACTACATCAGGGAGCATATGGGCTTTCGTTTGGGCTTACTTTTAGCCATGGACGCCCGGCCGGAGATGATGAGCTTATGGCGCTTGCCGGACTCGTCTCGGATGCTAAGGGTCTGTGTACAATACATCTGCGTGATGAGGGCAAAAGTCTGTTGCCATCAATTACAGAATCTCTGCGCATTGTACGTGAGACAGGTGTCTCACTGGAGATCTCACACTTAAAAGCTCTTGGTCGCGAAGCATGGGGAGACCTTACCAAAGCCCTGCATCTGATCCGCGAGGGACGAGAAGAGGGGCTCCCGATACACGCCGATATTTTCCCGTATGCGCGCACCGGGTCGCTTCTCTATGCTATGCTCCCCGCCTGGGCGCGTGATGGGGGAAAGGTGGCTATTCTTAAACGTATGGATGATCCGCAGGAACGGCGTCAGATTATTGACGAGCTGGAACGCGCAACGCTACATTTTGAACGTATCACTATTGCTTCCGCGCATCGCGAGAAGGGGATTGTAGGGAAGTCCCTGGCAACCATTGCTGAAAATCTCGGGGTCTCGCCCGGCGAAGGCATGCTCTATATTCTCAAAACAAACGAACTTGGAGTAACGATATTTGGAGAAACTATCCAAGATGCAGATATTGCCTCTATACTCCAGGAACCCTATACATTTGTCTCGACAGATGGCTTTGGCCTGGAGGCAGAATCCGTGGCATCGGGCGACTTGACGCATCCGCGGTCATTCGGGAGTACGGCACGACTTCTTGGTGAGTTCGTCCGCGATCGCTCGGTGATTGATTGGGAGACGGCAATACACAAACTAACCCTTGGTCCAGCGACAAAGATCAATCTCCGAGAACGCGGGATAATTGCCCCCAAAGCATTCGCTGATATTACTGTGTTTCATCCTGAAACCATCCAAGATGTCGCGACATTCACACAACCCTATCAGTATCCTCTGGGCATCAACTGGGTACTGATAAACGGCGTAGTTGCCGTAGAGCAAGGCATGTATAGCGGTGCAAAAAACGGCAAGATTTTACGTAAGTAATACCGAACCGGCATGCGAAACACGCATCGGGCATACAAACCTGACTACATCCTCCTTACGGTAACAGGCCTCTTGGTACTTGCTGGACTTTTGATTATGGCTTCAGCCTCTCCAGTACTCTCCAGTAATAAATTTGGTCAGGCGTATTACTTTCTCTCACGTCAAACACTTGGTGTCGGCATTGGACTTGTATGCTTCGTAGTGGGATATTTTGCCCCCTACAAACTATGGCGCAAACTCATGCTACCGCTTTTAATACTCTCCGCCGTACTCATGGTACTTGCAATCTTGCCCTCGACCGGACTTAAACTCAAAGGAGCAAGCCGGTGGATTGATCTCGGACCGATTACGGTACAGCCGGCTGAATTTATGAAAATCAGCTTCATCGGGTACCTTGCAGTCTGGCTTGCCAATCGTAAACGTGAGGTTAAAAAATTTAAAACAGGATTTTTGCCATTTCTGGTGATGATGGGATTTGTGAGCATCTTCTTTATCCTCCAAAAGGACATCGGGACACTCGGGGTGCTTGCTATCAGCGCACTGCTTCTCTTTTTTATAAGCGGTGCTAGAATACACCAAGTAGCAATTTTAATAGCAGTGGGGCTCCTAGCAGTCGGCGTATTTGCGTATCTCGAGCCTTATCGGATCGATCGCCTCAAGGTGTTTTTAAACCCGGGGAGCGACAAGCAGGGTGCCGGATATCAGATTACCCAGGCACTTATCGCCATAGGATCAGGGGGGCCATTTGGGAGGGGATTTGGCTTGTCTCGCCAAAAATTCCGTTATCTGCCTGAGGCCACCAGCGACTCTATATTTGCTGTTTTTGGCGAAGAGTTTGGCTTCGTGGGGAGCGTAGCGTTGATGACCTTGTTTGTAGTATTTTTTTGGCGCGGGTTTCGCACTGCCACGAGAGCCCCCGATCCATTTGCACGCAACCTTGCGGCAGGCATTACACTGCTTATCACTACCCAGGCGTTTATCAATATTGCCGCCATTAGCGGACTACTCCCGCTTACCGGCATTCCACTTTCATTTATTAGCTACGGTTCCTCTGCACTTATTACTAATCTTGCAGCAACCGGTATTTTGTTACATATCTCTAAATACGCACGATGAAGATACTTTTTGCAGGAGGGGGCACCGGCGGACATTTCTATCCCATTATTGCTATCGCGCGACAACTCCGGCGGATCGCTGAAGAGGAGCGTTTTTTTTCGTTTGAGTTTATATTCGCATCTGATAATCCCATAGACAAAGCACTTCTGGAGTTTGAAGAGATTCGGTATAAAGAGATTCCCACAGGTAAAATGCGTAACTATGTCTCCGGACGCAATATAAGCGACATAATAAAAACATTTTTTGCCATTATCCGGGCGATATTTTTTATGTATAGCGAAATGCCGGATGTGGTATTTGGTAAAGGTGGGTACGCAAGCTTCCCGGTACTTTTTGCCGCACGGCTATTTGGCATACCGGTTATTATTCATGAATCAGATGCGGTACCAGGTAAGGTCAGTAGCTGGGCCAAAAAATTTGCCCGGCGGATCGCTATTTCATTTCCAGAGGCCGCCGCATATTTCCCCAAAGATCGGACTGCGCTCATTGGCAATCCCATTCGCACACAGCTCCTCGGCGGAAACCGAGATGAATCTCATGTTATCTATGGACTCGAGGATAGAACTCCCACCATCCTGGTGCTCGGCGGCTCCCAGGGTGCACGCTCAATCAACAACGTACTTCTTGGAGCTCTGCCGCAAATACTGGAACGAGCTCAAATCATTCATCAGTGTGGAGAGGGTAATTTTGAGGAGGTTATCAAACAGGCCTCGGTGATCTTACAGAACTCGCCTAAAAAATCACGCTATCATGTGTTCCCATTTCTTGAAGAAGATCGTCTGCGAGCGGCCGCTATAGGGTCTGATATCATTATCTCTCGTGCTGGTGGCACCGCTATATTTGAAATTGCCGCCTGGGGAATTCCAAGTATTCTCATTCCCTTGCCTCTTGCCGCACAAGATCACCAGCGTGCTAATGCGTATAGCTACGCCCGGAGCGGTGCATGTGAGGTCATTGAGGAGGCAAATCTTACTCCCTATGTGCTATTTACTGAAATCAGCAAACTCCTCGATAATCAGGCACGCGTCACCGAAATGAAAAAATCCGCACAGGGATTTGCGCGCCTGGATGCAGCGGAAAAAATCGCGCGGGAGATTATCAAACTCGGATTCCATGAGTAACACCTCTCCAAAACCAATCCGTACCCGTATGGCTCCCAGTCCCACGGGATCCCTGCATATCGGCACTGCCCGCACCGCACTCTTCAATTTTTTATTTGCACGCCAAACTGGCGGTGCATTTGTCATGCGTATCGAGGACACAGATACCGAGCGATCTCAAAAACAATTTGAAGATGATATTATAGATGGACTGTACTGGCTTGGTATCACCTGGGACGAGGGACCTATTCGCCAAAGTGAGCGACTAGATATCTACGAAACCTACATCCAACAACTTCTGGATAACAAAAAAGCGTTTTATTGCAGTCATGACCCAGCATCCCTGGAGACAGAAAAGAAAGAACAAATGGCGAGTAAGAGCCCCTTGCGTCATATCTGCACGGATCGAGATGCAACGCGCAAAGAGGGGATCATACGCCTGCGTAATGACGCAACTGGTGAGGTTGTATTTGATGATAGTATCCGAGGCAAGATTATAGTCAAAGCTACTGAGCTGGGAGACTTTTCACTTGCCAAAAATCCCCGCACGCCACTCTTTAATTTTGCAAATGTAGTAGACGACTATGATATGCACATCAGTCATGTAATTCGCGGTGAGGACCACATCCCCAACACGCCCCGCCAAATTCTTATCCAAAAAGCTTTGGGATTCCCGGATCTTACCTATGCGCATTTGCCTCTCATCCTCGGGCAGGATCGTTCCAAAATGTCCAAACGTGATGGCGCAACATCCATCGATGCATACCGCAAACTTGGTTATCTCCCCGAGGCGCTTACCAATTTTATAGCACTCCTAGGCTGGCATGCGGCAGGGGACCGCGAAATATTTTCACTCGATGAGCTTGTACAGGAATTTTCTCTGGAGCGCGTACAAAAGAGTGGCGCCGTATTTGATATAGAAAAATTAGATTGGCTTAATGCCGAGTATATCCGTAAGCTCCCCCTGTCGGATATCTCTCTACGTATCCTGCCGTATTTGATTGAAGCTGGACTCGTGATAGAACACAACGGGACTTGTGAGACCAAAGATGGACGCATTATAGATCAGAACTATCTTGATCGCATCAGCAGACTAGAGACCTCACGACTCAAGCGGTTTTCAGAAATCACTGATCACGTTGGATTCTTTTTTGACGCACCAAACTATGAAGGAGACTTACTGCGTTGGAAGGGTAAGCAAGAGTTTGGTGCTATTCGCCAAAATATTGACGAGATAGAAAAAACAGTTCGTAATATTGATTCTCATGATTTTACTGCCACATTGCTCAAAGAGGCGATCATGCCTATTGCCGAAGCCCGAGGGCGAGGAGACGTTTTATGGCCTCTACGAGCCCTTTTGAGTGGCGAGCCAGCCTCTCCAGACCCATTTGACCTTATGGAGGTGCTTGGCAAGGATGAAACCTTGGCACGGATATTGCGGGCAAAAAATATCCCACAGATTCAGAACGTTTCATTATAAAAACTGCTATACTAGACGTATGAGCCCCAAGCCTCGTATCTACAGGGTTGTTTTTTTGCTTATCCTCATGATATGCGGCGTTTTGGCCTCCGCGCGTACTTCGCACAGCGAGACGCTTGAAGAGATGCGTATGCGGATCAAAGACCGTAATGCTCAAATTGCGGAACTCGAAAAAGAAATAGCAGCATACCAAAAAAATCTCGATGCTACGTCTCAAAAATCAAAAACCTTAAAAGGGGAGATTACCCGAATCACTACGCAGATTAAAAAACTTAATGCTGATATTACACTTACCCAGCGTCGGATTGATGTCGCAGAGCAAGAGATTAGTGAGCTAGGATCGGAGATTAAAACCAAAGAGCAGAAAATCATCGAGAGTCGGGAAGCTATGGCGGGACTCATTAAATCTTTGGACGAGTCGAGTACCGACTCACTTGCAGAGCTTCTGCTCAAAAACTTGCGTATATCGGATTTTTTCTCCGACATGGAGCACCTAGAACGCGTCAACCAGGCTATCCAGGCAAATCTCATGTCGCTCAAAGACCTTAAAACCGATCTTGAAGCAGAAAAGGGTACACAGGTGGTAAAAAAACAACAACTGGAAGGCCTTGAGGATCAGCTTCTGGATAAAAAAGACCTCCACGAGTCCGGCAAGCGTGAGCAGGAGCAATTACTTTCTGTTACCAAAAACCAGGAAGCCCTATACCAAAAGATGCTCCAGGACAAAGAAAAAAAACGACGAGAAGTTTTAGATGAAATTCAAAAAATAGAAGATGAGCTTCGCAAACATATTGACTCGGCAACGCTTCCTGAAGGACGCTCTGGTATCCTTGCCTGGCCGGTCAAAGGCTCGGTACTTCTGACGCAAAGTTTTGGCTCCACGCCAGAATCAAAAATCCTCTACAACGGCAAACCACACAATGGCATTGATCTGAAGGCCTCTACCGGCACACCGCTTTATGCGGCAGAGCGTGGTGTGGTGCGTGCCATCGGCGATACTGATATGTTCCCGCGCTGTCTTTCCTACGGCAAATATGTGCTGATAGATCATCCCAACGGACTCTCTACGTTATACGCACATCTCTCTTTGATAAAAGTAAACAAAGGCGATACAGTAACTAGAGAGCAACTGATTGGATACTCGGGTGCCACGGGATATGCTACGGGACCGCATCTTCATTTTACCGTATACGATAGCAAAACTGTGGAGTTTAAATCTTCGAGTGTCGCCAATAGTACCTGCAAGCTCTTGCCCTATGGTGGTTATTTAAATCCATTAGCATACCTTTAGTACCATGCAAACTCGAACGCGTATCGAGCGCTACAACCAAGGCATAGTCCAATTTCTTATCATCATCATTTTGAGCGTGATAATTTTAAGCTTGCTTGGCGTGAGTCTCACATCATTATTTAATGACAAAACACTCCGCGAAAACTTTGTCTTTCTTTGGGGGGGAGCAAAGCATCTTTGGCTCGTATATATCTGGCCATATGCGGGCGGCGCATGGGAAGCACTCAAAAAAATCGTCGGAAAATAGCTGTAGTGGTCGGGGATAGGGCTTTTTGAAAGCCTTATATTTTTTGGTACTAACGTCGCAAAAGATACATTGTGCGACAGTATAGAAAAATAAAAAGAGTTGTTTTATCGGTCCTCTCCTACCAACCTACTCCTCAGTGAGCGGATCACACTACATGGAGCGTGATCATGATACTAATCATAATCTCTGTTACTATTCCTGCGATAAATCTACTAGATCCACCGACCACGACACCCCAGAAAAAAGTTTGCTTGCCGGCAATTCTCTCCACTACCCTCTCGGCTACATGTAAAAATTACTCAAGCCGATCAGGGACCAAAACTTGCGCATCTTTTCCTCCATGTTCTGCCACAATAACTCCTGTGATACAATAGCAAAGTTACATCACCGCTCTGACTTATAAATCATTTTTATATACTGTCAAGATAATACATGCGCACCTCATACTCGGCACTCGAAACGTATAAACAGTGCCCACAAAAATATAAATACGAGCAGATAGATAGGCGTCGAGTTGCTAAAGGCAAGGAGGCGATATTTGGGACACTCATACACGGAGCGCTCCAATTTATGTTTTCCAAAGACCCGCTCTTCCCGACTGCTGACGAGGTAGTCGCTCATTTTCGTGATGCCTGGACGGGAGCAAAAATCGCACGTATCACACCCGAGGAGGAGGTCTTGTATCTCAAACAAGGTGAAGCGCTCCTGAAAAGATTTTATGAAAAGAATCCTCCCTGGAACTTTGGCGTAGTGGATCTGGAATCCCGCTTTGAGCTTGCGATTGAAGACCCCAAAAATAATACCATACACGCCCTTGCCGGCATCATGGATCGCATAGACAAGACCGGAGATACCTATGAGATTATTGATTATAAGACCACACGGCGCATGGCGTCACAAGAGTCAATCGACCAAAATCTCCAGCTCTCGCTCTATCACCTGGGGCTTACCGAGCGCTGGCCGCATATAGCGCCAGAAAATATCACCCTAAGCCTCTACTACGTAAAGCACAATGAAAAGATCTCTACTCGGCGGAGCGCCGAGATGGCGGCTATCGTCAAAGAGCGAATGCTGGACACCATACGCGAGATCGAGGAGCATACTGCATCCGGCGAGTTTCCTGCTACTCCGTCGGCCTTGTGCGACTGGTGCGCCTACAAGCCTATGTGCCCTGCTTGGCGACACCTCTACAGAAAAACCGAGACCCCCGAGGACATCGATATTCAAAAAACCATCGCCGAGTATTTTGAGATTAAAAAAGCAGAGGACAAAAACAAAAAACGTATTGCAGAACTCCAGGGCGCTATCAAGACCTATCTTGAGAAAGAAAATCTTGACCGCCTATTTTCAGACCGGGGGTCGATATCCAAAAAGCTCCAACAGCGATTTGCCTATAAGTTTGAGGAAATCAAAGAAATATTCAAGGCCGCTCGTCTGGCAGATGCCTGGCCCGCTATCCTCTCCCCAGATGAGAAAAAGCTCAAGCTGTATCTTAAAACCCTGTCCCCCGAGGTACGCGAAAAAGTAGAAGCCGCCCGTGAGCTCACCAAAAGTTTTGTGGTGCTCACTGCGAGTACCAAGAAGATAAAAGGTGATTCGGATGCCGTGGAAGTCGGAGAGGAAGAGAAATAAAAAACCACTTTTGAAGTGGCTCGACACATACCAAATACTAATAGGCGGACTTAGGATTTGTTGATAAGAAGGAAAGGGAATTCAACAGCGCATTCCTCTATACCACCATCTTTTTTTCGGTGTACCTTGATCTCGTTTCCTTTAAGTAAATGCCCTACCACCCATATCATAATGCCAAGAGCATTGCGCACAACCTCTGCTCGTGAACTTGCACCTGTTTGCATCTGCAATTTATCGAGACCCCCTAAAGTCTCCTTCGAAAAATCAAACTGCACACGGAATTTGTGAAGCATAAGTACCTCCTGAGGTATCTACAAGAAAGACTTACATTAATAACGATTGCAGTCAAGTCAAAACCTATCTACAATTAGTACCCACAAGCGACGACATATATGGACATCGGATGTCAATAGATGATAGATGGCTATATTACTTACAGTTAGCCGCGAGTGTGTACCCTGCCACTTTTGCTTCTGCCTCTGTTGCAAAGCTGATTTTATTTTTTTCGCTCAACCGCTCCACGCCGTCACACCACGGAAAATAATACCGAGTCCCCTTTTTGCTTGCCACCACAGACACCGGCCCTTCTGGATGTGCTGATGTTTTTGGCACTGGAGCATCTGATACCGCCTCTTGGCTGGAAGTGGCCCTATTTTGAGCCCCATATTCAATCCGCAAAGGCACTTTTACCTTGTAGAGGGCCGAAAGTCTCCCTATCCCAAATCCTATAATACTCATGAGGATTGCCAGGCACCCAATGAAAATATCCGTACCATGGGAGGCCAAAAACGCCTTGACTTTGCTTGGTTCGTTTGGTATATTCATGGGATAATATCAGTGTATTTCTAAGTAATAGCACAGCCTTATGGCACATACAAAGTCTGGTGGATCTACAACTAACCTACGCGACTCACAACCCAAATACCTCGGTGTAAAGCTCTATGCTGGTGAAGTTGCCCATCCGGGCAATGTCATTATACGCCAGCGCGGCACGCGAGTGCTCGCCGGAGAGGGCGTACGCGTAGGACACGACCATACGCTTTATGCCAGCAAACATGGCGTCGTTAAATTTGGCAACAAACGAAAGACACGTTTCGACGGCAAGATCGTCGTGCACAAGATAGTCAGCGTGGTAGCGGCCGTCTAGTCTTTCAAAAGCAATATGAAAATAACCCTGAGCTATTGGGGTTATTTTTTCTTGGGTGAGCCCGCCGCTCTAATAAAGGCAAAAAATAATGGGTGCGGCTTCATAAACCGCGAGAGAAGCTCGGGATGAAATTGCGTACCCACGAAAAATGGATGGTCCGGTAGTTCGATAATTTCTACGAGATTACGCTCCGGGTTGATACCAGATATCACAAGCCCCTTATCCTCCAGCTTTTTGCGGTATTCGTTGTTGAACTCATAGCGATGCCGATGCCGTTCCTCCACACGGGGTTTCCCATATGCGGCATACGCTTTGGTACCTGGCATGAGTTTACAAGTATATGCACCAAGACGCATGGTGCCTCCATATTTTTTTTGCGCAATATTACCCTCTTGCTCTGGGAGAATATCAATAATCGGATGCTTGGTACGTGGATTGACCTCGGTGGTATTGGCATCAATCAAGCCGACTTTGTGCCGCGCAAACTCGGCAACCGCAAGCTGAAGACCATAGCAAAGGCCAAGAAATGGGATCTTATGTTCACGGCAATATTGGATGGCATTGATTTTGCCTTCCACGCCACGCCCGCCAAAGCCACCCGGGACGATTACGCCGTCAAGCGCATCAAGCTCGGAAAGTTTTTTGGGATCCTTCTCATATGCCTCGGCGTCGAGCCACAAAATACGCGGAGCTTTTTTCTGATGCCAGGAAGCATGTTTAATGGCCTCGATGACCGATATATAGGAATCACTCAAAGTAAAATTGCCCGTGCTAAAATATTTGCCGATGATGCCGATGGTCACCGTATCCTTGGCTTCTCGAGCATTTTTCACAATAGCGCGCCAGCCATCCAGATCACGGGCTTTTCGTTTGGTCATGCCAAACTTCTCAAGTAGATGATCTCCTAGTTTATCTTTCTCAAAATTGAGCGGTATCTCATAGATTGACTTGATGTCGGGTGCTGATATCACATCCTCCTCCTGCATATTGCAGAATACCGAAACCTTGCGTTTGCGGGGTTTGTCGAGCGGCACACTGGAGCGCGCCAAGATAATATCCGGCTGAATCCCCGCTGTATTGAGCGAGCGCACCGCGTACTGCGTGGGTTTGGTCTTCATCTCACCGATCATGGCAGGAATAGGAAAATAGCTCACCATCACAAACAGCACCCCTTTGGGAGATTTGAGTTTCATCATACGCCCCGCCTCCAGGAACAAAAGATTTTGATACTCCCCTACCGTACCGCCGATCTCTACCAACACAAAATCCGCTTTGGTCTTTTTGGCACAGAGCTCAATCCGGCGCATCACCTCCTCGGGTACATGTGGTACTACCTCGACGCACTTGCCATCGTATTCGAGATTACGCTCACGGGTAATTACGGAAAGATACACAGCCCCAGTAGTCATATAATTGTAGGCATGCATATCTGTGTCCAAAAAGCGCTCATAGTTGCCAATATCTTGGTCACACTCCAGACCATCCGTAGTCACAAAAACCTCCCCATGCTCAATGGGATTCATGGTACCCGCATCCACATTGATATACGGGTCTATTTTAATAGCAGTCACCCGATACCCGCGGGACTGGAGGATTTTGCCTATAGAGGAGGTGGAGACTCCCTTGCCGATACCGGACATTACACCGCCTACTACAAAAATATATTTTGGTCCGGTTTGCATGGGAGGATTATGCTTCAGTTTTTTCTACGTGGAGTGAGACTACACCCTCAATGCCCTGTTTGAGACGGAGCGTTATGTGATGGTCACCAATAGTTTTAATCGGTACTTCGAGACGCACATGCTCTTCGGTAATACCATTATACCCCTTTTGGCGGCAGAGCTCTGCGATATCATGAGCGGATACGGAACCGAAGAGTTGCCCCTCCTCGTTTGCTTTTTTAGCGATAACCAACGTCTCGCGCTTCAATGCCTCAATCATCTCTTGCGCATGCGCAAGCTCACGTGCCGCCTCGGCCTCAGCCCGCTTTTTGATGCCTTCCGCTTCTTTAATAGTTTGCGATGTCGCTAGTTTAGCAAGACCTTGCGGCAATAAAAAATTGCGAAAATAGCCATCGGTAACGTCCTTGATCTCGCCCGGTTTTGCTACATTTTCTACATGTTTGAGAAACAGTACTTTCATATAGGTGCTTTGCTTAGAGGCCTGTAATAAGCTCTACGGCTTTGTCCATTTGTGGATCCTTGCCCGCTTCGAAATCAGCTTTAGTGTACTCGACTTGGACGTCCGGATCAATACCCTCCTTACTGATGGACTTGCCGGATGGAGTGAGCCATCGCGCGATGGTTACTTTCAGAGACGTCTTATCAGTGACGCCCACCAGCTCCTGAACGGAGCCTTTGCCGAAGCTTTTTTTGCCAACAATCTTTACTTGTAGATTATCTTTGAGGGCTCCTGCTAAAATCTCTGAAGCCGAAGCAGAACCTTCGTTGAGAAGAATCACTATGGGCGTGCCCATAAATACATTATACCCCTTGCTCTTATGCGTCTCCTCACGTCCTTGGCCAAAATCCTCACGTACTACCACCGCACCTTCTTTTAAGAACCACGAGGCGATATCTACGGAAGCTTCTAGATACCCACCTGGATTGTTGCGCAAATCAATAATCAATTTTTTACTGCCCGAGTCCTTCATCTCACGCACCGCTTTGCGAAACTCAAACGGCGAGTTTTCTGAAAAGTTGTAGAGTTTGATAATAAATATGCCCCCCGGACGCTTCTCGGTTTCCAGTACGGGAATACGTATCACATCACGAATAATCTCGATTTCACGCGTATCGGATTCGCCGTTATGTAAAACCGTAAGCTTGACTTTGGTGCCATGCTCACCGCGAATGAGATTAACTGCATCCTCCACGCTCATATCCGCCGCGTCTTTGTCATCTATTTTTAAGAGCCTATCCCCTGCTTTGATGCCGGCTTTTTCTGCAGGAGAGTCTTTGAGCGGCGCTATAATCGTGAGCACATCTTTACGTATACCAATCTCCGCCCCAATACCCTCAAAACGACCCTTGACCTCGGACTCGAACTGCTCTTTTTCTTTGGGTGGGAAAAACATCGTATATGGGTCCCCCAGAGCTTGCACCATACCAGAGATCGCGCCATACACCAGCGTCTGATTGTTAAATGAAGCATCTCCGGCATATTTTGACTTTAAAATATTCCAGGCCTCCCAAAACTCTGCAAAATCAACCTGATCGGGCTTGCCAGTCTCTTTATTGTAAAGATCAGTGACTTGCTCGATAGCGGGACGTTCGTGATAGCCTACATAGGTCCCAAAACCAAAACTCGCGCCGATAATCGCGAGCGCAACAAGCAAAAATCCAATACGTTTTATTGCGGGCATTGCGTCTATTATTACAAACAAAAAAACCCGCGTCAAACAGGTCTTCCATCAAGCTAGTACCCAATCTGCTACTGGCCAGGGGCTGGCCGTGCGTTGATAAAATTGAGCGGAAATTCTACTGCAGAAACAAGCTCTACCTTGCGCACCGCATCAAGTGTGAGTGTTCCTGTACCGTTGAGCCCGCGCTTGAGCGAGGTCATCACTTCGTCCCAAGCCGCTTCGGCCGCACGCTTCTCCTCCTCTCCTTGCGCGGCGGCTACTACAACATTCACCGCAATGGACTCCTCCATACCGGCCCGGGGCTGAATGATAAATTTTACAATAAAACGATGATCTTGCATGTACGTGTACCAATAAACATATCCACTATCTTTTTTGAGCGATTCATGGCACCTGCTCCTTCCCTGCTATATACTATATAGTATAGCTAGCATTTGATTTTTTATGCAAACCATACGAGGGGAAAAAATTACCTGGATCAACCTAGATAAGCCGAGCAAGGATGATCTTGATGCCATCAAACAACGCTACAACCTGCATCCATTGGTCATTGAAGAACTCTCTCGGTCTACATTTCGCGCGCGTCTGGAGGACTATGGGGAATTTTTGTACCTTATACTTCATTTTCCAGTATACGATCTCCGAGATTCAAGCCTAGGCAAAGAGGTAGATTTTATCATTGGCAAAGATTTTCTCATTACCACTCAATATCGCAAATTTCCAAAGTTTGAGGCCTTCCTCAAGGGGTGCACCGAGGACAAAACCCTCCAAGAAAAATATCTCTCCCGTGGGACATCATTTCTTCTCTACTATCTCCTCCTAGATCTTTTTGAGTTTGTATTTGGCGAACTTGATAAGATGGATAAAAAAATCACCCACGTAAGCGTCCACATCTTTAAAGAACACCACACCAGCCGCAAACATGGGGATCTGGTGCGGGAACTCTCCGTGCTACGGCGGGAGATTATAGATTTCAAGCGCGCAATACGCCCCCAAGAGCACATTTTTATGTCGCTCCAGACACAAGGAGAAGAATTCTTCGGCACCGAGTTTCAACCATACCTGCGTAATCTCTTTGGCATGTATATGAAAATAGAAAGTACCCTTGAGAACCACAAGGAGGTCGTAGATGCCCTACACCACACCAATGCCTCGCTTCTTTCTACTCGGACAACTGAAATTACCAAAAATGTTACTATTATGGCATTTATTACTTTTCCACTCACGTTACTTGCGGCAATATTTGGCATGAACACCGTGAACAATCCTGTTGTGGGTGGCCCCTATGATTTTTGGGTCATAATTGCTATGATGGCGACGGGAATTTTCTGCATGTTTACATTTTTTAAATACAAAAAATGGCTGTAACCCCGAAAATCACCAATACCCTCTCTGGCAAAAAAGAATTGTTTAAACCCTTGCGTAAAGGGTTTGTTGGTCTTTATACCTGTGGCCCTACCGTTTATCAATACGCGCACATCGGCAATCTGCGTACGTATATATTTGAGGACTTGCTCAAGCGAACTCTCCTTATCGACGGCTTCAAGGTCAAACACGTCATGAATATCACCGATGTGGGGCATCTCGCTTCTGACGAGGACACCGGTGAGGACAAGGTTGAGCGTGAAGCCTCCCGTGAAGGAAAGTCCGCTTGGGATATCGCACGCAAATTTGAGGCGGTATTTCTCGAGGATCTCAAAGCACTCAATATCCTCCCCGCCCAAAAAATGCCCCGCGCTACCGAGCATATCGATATTCAGATCAAGCTCATTCAAAAGCTTGAGAAAAAAGGGTTTACCTACCGCACGAGTGACGGCATCTATTTTGATACTGCGCGTCTGAAAGACTATGGCAAACTCGCACGCAAAAATATTGGCGGCATCAGAGCAGGTGCACGAGTAGCAGAAGGGGGGAAACAAAACCCCACGGACTTTGCCTTGTGGAAATTCTCGCCCCAAGACGCTAAGCGTCAAATGGAGTGGCAATCGCCCTGGGGCATCGGATTCCCCGGATGGCACATTGAGTGTTCCGCTATGAGCATGAAATACCTTGGAGAAACATTTGATATACATTGCGGCGGCATTGATCATATACAGGTGCACCATCAAAATGAGATTGCCCAGTCCGAAGCGGCTACCGGCAAGCCGTTTGTACACTACTGGCTTCACGGCAATTTTTTGCGGATAGAAAATACTCCCGGGTCAGATGAAAAAATGTCTAAATCTTTGGGAAATAGTATTACCCTCGATACTTTGCGAGAGCGGGGGTTTGATCCACTTGATTATCGGTATCTCACCCTTACGATACATTGGCGAAAACCTATGGCATTTAGTTGGGACGCACTTCGCGCGGCGCAAACCGCACGTCGAGAACTCATGGAGTTTATACGTGAACTGCAGGTGAATAAAGATCATGCCCAAAATGCCACCTATACAACATCTTATACGGCATTTCTACATGCCATCAACGACGACATCAATGCCCCCAAGGCTTTGAGCATAGTCTGGAAACTCATGCATGATTTTCGCTCCTCAAGGTCACGTAATGCCCGCGCGGCACTCAAAACCATGCTCCAATTTGACCATTTTCTTGGACTTCATTTTAAAGACGCTACAAAAAATAAAATCATCACACCAAAAGAAGTATTGGATCTTGTAGCAAAGCGTGATCACGCCCGAAACATAAAAGATTGGGCAGAGGCCGACCAAATCCGCGACAAGATCAAATCTCTCGGCTGGGCGATCGAAGACTCACTACAGGGCCAAAAAATAAAAAAACTCTAGATTAGCCTAGAGTTTACTCGCAGTGCCACCCTGTAGAAAGACGGGTGCACCCTTTTCTATTCTGGTGCGGACCATCACTATGCCGACTCTCATCAGGAGGAGGTTTTTTGTCCCCCAACGTATCAGCTGGAGGATTTTTTTGCGCTTGCATCTGCTCTCTGACAGCGCGCACTGCACTGATAGCCCCGATACCAAGTAATATTTCAGGGCCACACCCCATCAGAGAAAAGCACAAAAATACGACTGCTCCTACTCGTAAGTACTTCACGCCACCCCCTTTCTATCCGCACTGTTTTTAGCACAACCATGCACTTTTGGCAAGAGCAAACAAAAAGCTCCTTGAAAGGAGCAAGTTATGGGTTAGAAGAGGCTGAGCGTATAGCTCCCCGGTCCACCTAACAAGATGTAAGGAGAGGAAGTGGTTTTGGTCCCCGTAGCGGGAAAAATACTCGTTGCGGTAAAATATACCGGTTTGAGATCCACGGATGATTTGTTGTATGCATCTACGCGTGCGTACCCTACAATATTGCCGGACCACCCAGCAATAGCATGAGTATAATTATAGTAGTACTTTCCCCGCCGAGTGTACGTCCATTCAGCAGAAAAGGTCTTGTTGGCATTACGCCAAAACCTAACTCTCACCCTTACCCCCAAAGGAACTTTGGCGACCAGTGTGCCACGTGGATTCCAGTGCGTTGCCCAGTACAGTCCCACCTCCTTGCTCGCGAGCCCCCAGGAACGCACGTACCCAAGACCAGCCTCTGCCCAATAGCTTGATTGTGCAAGGCCAACATTTACGACGGCGAAGCAATCAATGGTGCAGTTTTTTGGTCTTGTGGTCATAGAGAGGACTGCCTCTTTATACTGGAATGTATTAAAGACAGACTCTCGAAAGCCCATGTGATGGGTCACCGAGTGCCCGAATGAGACGGGTGGCACCAGAGCCATCACCAATATACAACACAAAACCAAGCCCAGAACCAGGCTTTTTCTCACGTCCATTATATACTCCTTGAAAGACGCCGCACCACTCCTGCGGCTGGAGACTTCGTCAATGCGCCATCTCAACGGCTGCCTACATAAGACCCCCTTCCCCCTCCTTAAGAAATCAAAGAGCAAGAGTCTTTGATTATGTGCTTATTTCTACTATTTGTCAAAATAAAGAGAAAATTATGCATGCAGATGATACACTAGAAAGATGCAGAAAGCAAAACAACCAGACACATTTTTCAGCATCATAATATTTTTTACTATAGTGATAGCATTTTTTGCTATGTACCAATGTATGATCAGACCTGCCAACTCACAGATAGGTGCCCCGATATTTACATCCGAAAGGGTAATACAGAAAGATCTATCAGGGAATATAGGAACTTTACCTGTACATATTATTCAAAACACTACCGCTATATCCATCCTAGTAAAAAGCCTTCATGATGGACGCACACTCGCCACAAAAAATAGCAGTACTCCCCTACCCGTAGCCTCCATAGTAAAACTGGTAACTGCCATCACCGCACTTGAAACGCTTGACTCCGAAGAGCGCATCATGATTACTCCTGAAGCACTTGCAACATACGGAGACTCTGCTCATTTGCGTGCACATGAATTTTTTACACGGGACGAGATACTCTGGCCGATCCTTATGATGTCGAGCAATGACGCCGCAGAGGCGATCGCGCGCTATTCTGGAAGAGACAACTTTGTGGCTCACATGAATATTACCGCCGCACACATCGGCATGCCGCACAGCACCTGGCGCGATCCATCGGGCATATCTTCAGGAAATGTCTCCACGGCCGAAGATCTTTTTTTGCTCGCGCGGCACATCAGTCTTTTGTATCCGGAGATATGGGAGATGACCCGCACCACGCAAAAAACAATTGCCCCGTCCAAGAAACAGTATATATTTCATACCTTCAACAACCCCCGGCATCACCCGGGGTTTGTGGGCGGCAAAAATGGCCACACTACAGCCGCCAAAGATACCTTACTTTATCTATTTGAAAACTCGCGAAAAGAAAAAATAGCCTATATCATCCTTGGCTCATCGGATGCCGAGCATGATTTGGAACTCCTTCTTGGTACACTCCAAAATTGAGTATAGTCCAGTATCATCTCTGATTTTACAAAAAGCCCCCTTGTGGGGGCCTCTTGTCGGCTAATTGCCATCACAAACACGCTACTTAGCGGTAAAATTTTCCACGCTATATGTTCCATAAGCCGCATTGACTGTTATACCTGAAAGACCTGGAGAGAATGCTGGATCACTTGCCGTGACATACGTAGCCCCGTTGAGTAATACGGTTATGGTATTGTTTTGTATACGGGCAGTTAAACGAAATGGTACATTACGGCTGGGATTAGCCAATGCCCGCGAGCCCAACGATATCGACTTACCATTCACCACTTTTACGAGTCCTATTGCACTGGTTCCACCAGCCTGCCTATAGGCGGCGTAGTAATTTAAATTATCCTTGTAGCCAAATACGATGCCAAGTCTCGGTCCAAAATTATTATTTGTCGAGGTAAGATCAGCCTCAATTTGACTTGCGCCACTCGCTTGTGGTGCAACAGCGATATTGGATCCTCCAAAGAGATTGCTTGCCTGGTTATTACGGATGCCGAAGCTTCCATATACTTGCGTCCATTGCGAACCAAGAGTACTTGCATCAGCACGGTTAAAGTCATCGGAAAATGTGTCTCCTGGTGTCGGCGGCTGTACGGGTGAGGGCTTCACAATAATAGTAACGTCACTAAAATTGGTGAGAACGCTATCAGACGTAGTGAGACGCAACACATAAGACCCTTCACTGCTAAAGGTTACAGACGGCTGAAGACTCATGGAATTACTAAAGGCTACCGCCCCGGGACCTGACATTTTTGTCCATGAATAGGTAAGTTTCGCCGGAGGATTAGGTAAGCCATCGTCGCTGGCCGTGCCCTGCAATTGCGCGGAACTTGGGAGCGTAATGGTTTGGTTGGCGCCCGCACTTGTTTTAGGAACAGCATTTGGCGTACTTGGTGGAGGCACAGGATTGACGGTAATGGCAATATCGTCAGTGCTGGTAAGTTGTCCATCATCAGCAGTAAGACGCAATAGGTATGCTCCTATCGCACTAAATGACGCCGTGGTTTGAAGGTTTGCCGTATTGCTAAACGTCACTGTGCCAGGACCGGATACCTTTGTCCAGCTTGTCGTTACCTTGCCTGGAGGATTTGGTAAGCCGTCGTCGGTTACACTACCATTGAGGGATGCGCTACTGGATAGAAGCATTGCTTGATCATCGCCAGATTTAACAATGGGAGCTTGGTTAGTTGTACCTGGACTACTATTGACCACCGTGCCAACAGAGGTAGAACCAAGGAATAATTGGAGAGGGTTATTGGTCGCGGCCTTAAGGTAAAAACTATAGGCTCCATTTATTGCTCCCTTGGGGATAGTCACGACAAAAGGACGCGTTATTGTTTGACCTGGGGCTAGCGTTTGCTCAAAGAATGCTCCATTTGGGATAAGTCCACCGGGAAGATAATTATCAGTAAATATAAGAAATGGGCCACTTGGACAATCCCCGCTCCAATTATTCTTCACCGTAAGGGTGTAGGCAAGCGCCTGCCCTGGAGCGCCTATTTGGCTTTGTGGGCTCACAGACACGGTAGGAGTAGCAAAATTACATAACGTGGGCGAGTTGAATTTCACCGCAACCGTAATCTGTCGGGGAGAGATTGTCGTCATGTTAGTTACCGTAATAGCTACCTTGCTATTAGGATCAGTGAATGTTTTTCCGACTTCCAAGGCAGCGCTGGTTGGCTCGCGACTCTCTGGACTTGGATCAATCAGATGGCTACTGCCACCTTCCCAATAGTGGATAATAGCACCACTCTTATAACTGCTTGCCCCAGGATTGTCACCCGGATTACGAAATTCTACATAGTATGGTTTACCAGGAATTATAATTTTTAACCCTTTGGGTTTATCGGATAATGGCGTGTCCATAGTATCAAGGATGAAGACGCCATCAGAGGATACCTCGGTTAATGCCGAAGGAGGAAGCCAACGTAATTTATCCTTTTGAGCAACGTTGAATTGAGCAAAGTTACTTCCCCCTCTTCCCATAGCGTCATAGGGATCTCCATAATCTACTACCGCACAGGTTGTTTTTGAGGTAGTAGGAGTGCAATCAAGAGAATGAGCATGTTGTAATCCATAGGTATGGCCTAATTCATGGATAAGCGAACCAATATTAGCAATAAAGGCCTCTGTCCTTCCCGCGCTTCCTCCCCAACCACACTCCCTACCAGACGACAACGTAAAGAAATATACTACACGTTGGTAATTACTTGCCGTATATCCCTGCAGATCAGCCTGCGCCTTAGAGGCAGAGGCGATACTGCTTAATTTCCCACCGCAATTTCCCGTGATCGAAGCAAGCGTAATAGGTATATCTACGAGGGCAACGTCACCACTCAATGAAGTCTGATCGTATGAACTTGCACGAAAGAAATTATCGGCGGAGCCATTCCCCTTTCCAAATAGCTGCTGCTTAATAGAATCAACTCCTGCTGGTGTTACAGCTGGAGATCCCTGAAACCTCACAATTAAACCAAGAACTTTTTGCTCCCCCAAGGTACGGGATTGGGAGGCGACGGGTGCCGGTATATTCGCCGCCTCCAACCCTTGGGGGATCGCCAAAACGCTTGCTAGGAGTAAGCCATGTATCTTTATCCTGTTTCCGGCCTGTCCGCGCAACGCTTCTTGTCCTTGTTTGGCAAGGTGCACATTAAACGCCTCTCCTTTGTCGTTGGATAAGGTAAACACATCCTGGGATGACTGTGGCTCGGGATAGTCAAAATGTACTGCCTCTAGGCTTCCCTCTATTGTCGCAGGTTGTTCGATTTCCCCTTGTATCTCCTGTGGGAGGTTTTTTCGAATGTGATCAGGAAGGATGAGACGAAGTGCGATGTCCGGAGAAGTTGCAAACAGTTTCTGTAAATTCTGCTTACGGGCCTTAGCGACCAATACCAACTCATCCAGAACGCCACTACGCTGATTGAATGGAACATTGGTCAACAGACTACTCAACTGAATAGCACGAGTATTGAGCCGAGCGCCAAGTGCGAATCTGGGATCCTGGCTATAAGAATCAAGAGACACCACATTATCTAAAAAAGCTTGTTCAGCTTGGCCTTGGCGTGTTATTGATACTGCTCCCCACACCGTAACAGCAACGAGCGCCGCCAGCAATGACCATGTAACCGCATCAGGGACACGCATCTTTCCTATAACAAAATAATCTTTTTTTAATATGCCTTGCTCCTTAGGCTCACCCGAAAAAGTATCCATAGAAGTTTTTAATTAAAATTATTTGCTAAGTATCGGCTTTATACTTTAAGCATACCTATAACAACATGAAAATACCAACTAGGACTCCCCTACTATAAAGTTTGCAAAAAACTACCCAGATTGTCTTATCTCTCTGGGTAACAAAACTAGTGTAGAACTTCCCTTTTAGCGCACGTCAAAATTGAGTGTCGCGAACACTCCCGCCGCATCCAAACGTGTCTGATCTTTAGGTGTAATATACGTCACGGTAGCCATATAGATAAGACCATTTTTAGCAAACACGAAACTATCCGCCTCGTATAAACCTGACCAGTGATAGGCGGTTGCTATCTCGGGTCCGATTTGCACCGTAGAGGCTTTATTGTCGGGTGAGAGCTTAAAATTGGAATCGCCAACAGTACGCACCCAAGCATCTGTAGAGAGATTTTCAAGATTTTGAAACACATCAACCGTGATTGCTACCGGTCCCTCGCGCCCAGGAGACTTGCCTTCGCGCACCAGACGATTTTCCTCGGTATCTTCGGTAAGTGTCACCACAAAATGACTCCGTTCGGCATTACCAACTTCACGCTCCTCAAGGTAGTAACGGCTTGGATATTTAAACCCAAATCCCAAAGCGGCATTGGCGTATGATTTCCAGGTATTCTCAATGTCAGCACCCGTGTAGGTCTCTGACGTAGCTCCCCACAACTTTTGTTTGATCATAGGGTATACATAGTACCCCACCGCGACTGCGATAATAATACCAATGACTGCCGTTGCCGCTCGCTTTTTTGTTTTATGTTCTACAATACGTTGATACATTTATGTTCTATTGAGTTTGTATTTATGCACCAGCCACGTTGATATGTAACCTTTATAGCGCATTCGCGTTTCTTTGGGAATAGTTTTAAAGTCGCCTATGATACGCCGACAGGATGGCGCATTACACTTGCAACGCATACGCCACTGGAAATCCTCTGCCATACCGTAGTCCCAGGTCAACTCCTCTCCAGGCAAAATATCGCGCATCGCCACAATCCGAAACCGCGCCCTAATGCCACAATTTGGCTCACAAGAGTGATTGAGTTGATCGGCAATACCATTTGAGCCGCGCCATTTATCACGAGCAAACTGAATAGCATGCGTGTATGCATATTGATCAAATTTGTCATCAATAGTATACACCTTACCATCAATCTCGGCTATCACCTCCCTCTTTTTTATGGGAAGTCGAGCAAATACCCCCTTGCCGTATTTTTTAGTAGCACGTACCTGTATTTTTTTACTATCCATACTATCGTTTGTGCATAATATTCTACGTAAGAAATTGTAACTGCAAACAATCCTATATGATACCCCCGCCTAGAAATCTGTACAAAAGCAGAGAATCGCGCACCAAGAAAAGGAGCGCGATTCCATAGCGAGAGCAACAAGCACCCCTATTCGGCAGTTTGCAGTTTAATCTGCACTGCGGTAGAAGGCACACCGGCGGCATTCAAACCAAACATCATATAAAATCCTGGCGGTGCTAGATTTGGATTTGTTGGCATCGCAACAGCAAGTTGTGATCCATTGGTAGTAAATTCCAACTCAATATGACGCTGCTCATTATTGAGACCATGGGAATTCGGTCCCATTCGCACCAGCGTCATACGCGTGACAGAAAGGTCTTCATTCTGTACAGACAAATTACCACCATATACGACGTCACGAGAGGCAGGGCTAATGGAGATAACTGGTCGCGTACCCTTGAAAAGATACGGCGGCGAGTACACAGCCCCCGTCGATTGAAACGGCGCCTGGTTTCCTGCATACAAAACCTGGCCACTCAGCAAGAGCGTTGCAGTGGAATGGTATGCTCGATTGGGATTCGCCGGAGCCATAACGGCAAACTTTTCTGTCGCTGGGTAAAACATCTCGATGTTCTTTGTAGCCGCAGCAGCAGTACCACCAAGGACAAGCACATTACCATCTGGTAATATCACCGTATTGAAGTTGGCCCGTCCAGTCGCCATGGGCGAGATAGTTCGCCACGTTGTATCAGTCCGCAGATCAATAACTTGTGCTCTTGTCGGAGCATATGACCCTCCCAATGACAAAAACTTCCACCCATCTCCTGGGAGCTGAACGGACGCACCGTAATCAGCATTTACACTCAGAGAACCACCAAGCGGTGACCACATCCAAGATTGAGTATTGAGCACTTTAGTAGCTTTCTCTGCCCCAGCATGAAATACATTACCATCCGGCAACAAATGTAATCTGGGATACAACATAATGCCATTGCGATTGACACTCTTCGGAAGAGTCCAGATAGTCTCATATTTCGGATCATAGCGCTCAATAGTGATAGATCCGCTACCATACGCCACAAGAGCGCTACCATCCCCAAGCGTAAGGGCGGTCGGATAGTATCGGCCAACAGTCATATTCGGACCAGGCTCCCATTCATTCTCATCCGTGTCATAGGTTGCCGTCTTCTGAGCATTATTCCTCCCACCAGCAACCCACAAATATCCATCGGTGTTTAGGGTGCTCCCCCCACACATCATATCGTAGGCATAAGGAATAGAGGCATTCGTAATAGCACCCGTATCAGCATCCCACACCCATGCCAGCGTACCTGGCCCAGGAGCAAACCCCGCCGAGTAAGCCATCCAGACCTTGTTGGTTTCTGGCAAAAGAGTCGCATGAATAGCAACTGCATCAATAAATGGTTTTGTAGCTGGTTTCCCAGGTGGCGCTGGTGGCAATGGTACACGCATAGGGAATGTCGGTCCCCATGAGCCAACCTCACTTGCGGCGCCAACGGCAGAAATAACAGCCGCCGGAGCCATAGTAGTAGATAAGAATTTATAGTCCTTAGGGTCTACCACTACAGACATCCCTATAGCTAGGCTAAATAATACACTAAGAGCAAGCCATGCATGCCATGAACGCACGTGGCTTTTATTCACGACGATATCATCCTGTGCCGATGCTTGCGGAATATTACTTACCTTTTTTGGTTGCATTATATATAAAATCTCGCGTTATCTGATAATACTTAGATAGTACAAAACATTTACCGGTACGTACAGGTAAAAACTATGAACTCAGGAAACCCGCCGGCGTGATGATTTTCTTGCCCATGAATGTATAGTAGTTAACTCTTGCTCGTCC